>NZ_CP083663.1:301701-603402 GCF_020097815.1 Haloprofundus salinisoli | reverse complement strand
CTGCCGCCTCGGCGACGAGCGGGCCCTGGTGGGCTTGGTGCTCTGCGAGCGCCCCCATGAAGTTCCCGTAGTGGAGGGCTTCGATGTCCTGACGGGGAACGCCCGCGTCCGCTCGGGCGGCGAGTGCGGCCTCCGCGAACAGGTCCCGTCCGGTCCGGTCGGGGTGGCGGCCGAACTGCGTGAGACCGACACCGGCGACGCGTACGGAAGTCATGCACGAACATACATTATGTTCCGGTAAAGACCTGCCGAATCCGTCGTTTGCTCGCGGTTTTGCGTACGAAAGTAGTGAACACGGAGCCGACAGAACGAACCGGAGAGCGACCGCGGGGACCCCAACGGTTACCGCGACTCCGCGTCAGCCGAAACCATGGAAGAGACTGACTGGATCGGCGAAACGTTCACGAGCGACACCGGGTGGGACCACCTCGAAACGCTCGTCGACATCGGCAATCGGATGGCTGGAACGGCGGGCGAACGCGAGGCGATGGAGCGAACGCGGGACGCACTGAGCGACGTCGGCGCGCGCGACGCCCGCATCGACGAGTTCGAGATTCAAGGTTGGGTCCGCGGCGACAGCGCAATCGAAGCGGGCGACACTACCCAAGACTGCATCGCGCTGCCGCGAAGCCCCGCCGACGCCGCGACGGGCGACCTCGTCGACCTCGGCTACGGCCTCCCCGAGGAGTTCGACGCCAACCTCGACGGCAAGGTCGTGATGGTCTCCTCGACGGTGCCCGACCACTACGACCGCTTCATCCACCGCCGCGAGAAGTACTACTACGCCGTCGAGGCGGGCGCGGCCGCGTTCGTCTTCAGAAACCACGTCGAAGGCTGTCTCCCGCCGACCGGCAGCGTCGGCACCCCCGACGCGCCCATCGGCGACATCCCGGCCGTCGGCGTGAGCGCCGAGGTCGGCGCGCGCCTCGCCCGCCGGTTCGAGGGCGACACCGTCTCCGTCTCGGTCGACTGCGACACCCCCGACGCGACGAGCGGTAACGTCCACGCCCTCGTCGGCCCCCAATCGGGAGACGAGATACTCGTCACGAGCCACCTCGACGCCCACGACATCGCCGAGGGGGCCGCCGACAACGGGACGGGAACCGCCATGGTCGTCGAACTCGCGCGCATCCTCGCCGACCGGGAAGATGAACTCGACACCCGAATCCGGTTCGTCGCCTTCGGCGCTGAGGAGGTCGGTCTCGTCGGCTCGGCACACAAAGCCGAGCAGGCCGACTTCGAGTCGATAAAGGCCATCGTGAACTTCGACGGCGTCGCCAACGGGCGGACGCTGCGGTTCCACACCCACGACTTCGACGAGCTCGAGACCGCCGCCGAGGGCGTCGGCGACCGGTTCGGCCACCCCGTGAGCGTCGTTCCCGAGCAGTTGCCGCACTCGGACCACTGGCCGTTCGTCCAGTGGGGCGTCCCGGGTTACATGGTCGGCAGCGAGACGCAAGGCCGCGGCCGCGGGTGGGGCCACACCTACGCCGACACGCTCGACAAGCTCGAAGCGCGGACGTTCCGCGAGCAGGCAGTGCTGCTGGCGGAACTCGCCGTCGATCTCGCCGACGAGGAAACCGAGATTGCGCACAAAGCGCCCGAAGAGATAGCCGAGCGCATCGAAGCCGAAGACTACGCGCCGGGGATGAAGATAACCGGCGACTGGCCGTACTGAGCGGGACACCCGCCCGCCGCTGCGGCGCTCGCCGCCATCCCGGTTCGTCGGGGCCGACGCGGGGTTCCGCCGCGACGACGGCGCGTCGATCCGTCACCGAACCGCGCAGACTTTTAGCGGCCGGCGAGTAACAATCGGGCAATGAGTGGAGCGCGCGACGACGCGGAGATGGCGGTTTCGCTTCGCGGCGACGACGACGGCCGAGTCGAGCGCGCGCTTCGCGCCGCCGAGTTCGCGCTCACCGACCCCGAGGAGGCGTCGTTCGTCGTCGCCGTCGGCGAACGCGCCGTCGTCGACGCCGTCCGCGAGCGCCCGAACGGTCTGATTCTCCCCGTCGGCATCGGCGGGCGACACTCGGTGTCGCCGTCGGCACTCGACGACGCGTTCGCCGCGCTCGCCGAGGACGACCGCCGGACCGTCGACCACCCGACCGTCGACCACCCGCTGCTGTCGGTCGCCGTCGGCGACGAACCCGTGGCCGACGCCGTCTTCGACGCGATGCTCGTCACGAACGAACCGGCGCGCATCTCCGAGTACGCCGTCCGAACCGGCGACGACGCCCTCGACGCGTTTCGGGCCGACGGCGTCGTCGTCGCGACGCCGCTCGGAAGCTCCGGCTACGCGCACGCGGCGGGCGGGCCGATAGTCACCCCCGGCACGGGCGTCGGCGTCGTCCCCGTTTCGCCGTTTTCGACGCGCTGGGACACCTGGGTCGTCGACGGCGACGTGTCGCTGTCGGTCGAGCGCGACGAGGGGGCCGTCTCGCTCGTCGTCGACGGCGAGCGGACGACGGCCGTCGACCCGCACGTGCCCGTCCGCGTCGAACCCACCGCCGAAGTGACGCTGCTTCGCCCGCCCGCGTCGGAGTGAGCCGTTCCGGCGTCCGACCCGGTCGCCGCGCCGACCCGGTGAGACGGCGCGCGGGATTGGAAAAACTCTAATGAGTCACCTTCCGATATTCGGGTATGCAACCGCTGCAGTTCATCGTGCCGCTCGACGGCCTCGAGGCAATCGCCCCGGCGCTGCCCGCCGTCATCCTAGTGCTCGTGCTGGCAAACATGGCGACGCGCTTCCTCGGCCACCGCGCGCACGCCCGCCAAGCCCGTGACGACGAGGAGATTACCCGGTACACGCCGCACTCGCTGACGAGCGTCGCGCTCGTCGTCGCGTCGTTCCTCTTTCTCATCGTCGAACCGCACGGCGGGATGGTGATGTCGGTGCTCGTCGTCGGGATGTTCCTCACGGACTTCTTCGAGTTCGAGGCCCGGCAGGTCGAAGCGCGCAACGGAATGCCCGTCGAGCGGCCGAAGGGCGGTCTCGCGGCGTCGGTGCTCGTGCTCCTGTACGCGGCGTTCCAGAGTCTCTTCTTCCTCGTCGCCGACATCTGGACGCAGATCGTCTGAGTCGGCTGCTGCAGCCCTCGATACCGCTCACATCCCCAATAGGCCGTGCTCCGAGCGACCAGTGAGACGATTCGACGGAAACGGCGTCGAGACGACCGCGATCGTCTCGTCGTTGCGGTCGCCGCGCTCTTCGCCGTCTCTTCGCGGTAGCTCCGACGCGCGACCGGTGACAGCCCCGCAGTCGCCGTGAACGGCGATTCGACGCACCGCATCCCGTCTGCGCGCGTCAGCGACTCCGACCCGACGGCTCTCGCACTCTATCGAATGTCGGCGGCGAACGCACCGCGTAAGCGAACGGCTCGTCGACGGCGGCGAGAAAACAGAGACAGCGGCCCGCGGGGCTCGGGGCGAGGCGACTACTGCGAGCGGCGCTCGCTGTAGGACGCGCGGAGTTCGCGGCCGAGCGGGATGAGCACCCAGAACGTGAACGCGCCGAGGATCGCAAACCAGAGCAGCACGTCCATCAGCGCGATGGCGATGCCGTTGAACAGGTCGGGTCCCTCGACGGTCACGGGTTCGACCAACTGCGCGGCGCTCTCGAAACTGCTCGTGCGGTACCAGCCCGCCAGCACCATCCAACCGAGTCCGCCGGCGGTGGCGATGGTCAACCCCTTCATGAACTCGTCAGCCATTATCCGAGAGTTCGTTGGAGTCCTCTTGAGAGTTTCCCATTCCGCGGGCGCGGAACCGGGTTCCGAGAACGTACACGCCCGCGCCGATGCCGATGACGGTGATTCCGACGAACGCGAGCACCGCGCCGAGAATCCCCGGCGCGACGCTGAGACCGACCGCCCCCAGCGCGCCGGTGATAGCCTGTCTGAGAAAACTGAACTGGATGGTCGCCGCGTCGATGAGCACGAAGCCGATAACGACGGAGACGACGGCGATGAGCGTCGAGAACACCGTTATCGTCTTGTACAGTCGCATCGGAACGACGACGTCTCGTCGACCCGACCCGGACGCGCGTGCGTCGTCTCCGCCCGTCCTCTCGCCGGCGGCCGCGTCGCTGTCGGCGGTTACGTCGCTGTCGGCGGTTACGTCGCTGCTTGCGGTCGCACGCTCGTCGGCGGTATCACTGTTCGTATCTGAACTCATAGAAGGATGGACGGCGAACGCCGCTAGCGCGGCGGCCGAAGCCGGTAGTACCGACGGTTGAGGTCGTACATGTACCCCTCGCGCATCGTCTTGAGCACCGCGTAGGTGATGGTACCTGCGACGATGGGCAGCAGGAACGTCAGGTCGAACAGCAGGTCGATGTTCATCGGTACCAGGTTCTGAACCGCGAGCACGCTGATGGTGAACGCGAAGACGACGCCGCCGACGCCGACGGCCGCCCAGAACGGCTGTTCGACGGGGCGACGGGCGCTCCCCTTGTTGAGGAACGGAACGATGGCGATGAACCCGACGACGACGACGTTCGCCAGCACGCCGTACGTCCGGTCGGCCATCAGCTTCTGTCCGCCGAGGATGGACAGTTCGGGGTTGACCGGGCTGAGTTTCAGCAGGCCGAACGACCAGTACAGATACCAGTCGGGCAGGATGATCGCCGGCGTCGAACTCGGGTTCGCGGGCGACCCGATGTGCGGCGGGAGCGTCGCCGAGAGGAAGAAGATCATTCCGACGAAGAAACTGGCGATAGAGAGGTTACGCACCGTCTCGTGCGGCCAAGTGGGGAAGCCGAGCACGTCGCGTTCGACGTAGTCGGACTCCGTCCGAAGGTCTTGGTCTTCGCGGCGCGAGCGCTCGAAATACTCGTAGGTGAGCCGAGAGAGGCCGGTTTTGCGAGCCTTGCGCTCGCTCCACGTCGGCGTCTCGTCGTCGGGGGCGACGATGCCCGTGCCGCCGTCCGTTTCCGCGGTCGTGTTGTCGTTGTCTGTCATTGTGTTACCTCGATTAGTGCGGTTCCGCGATGCCCTGCACCCAGACGATGCCGATGTGGATGGCGATGAGCGTCGTCACCACGAACGGGAGCAGGAACACGTGGAGGATGTACATGCGTTGCAGCGTCGATTGGCTCAGCGTGAAGCCGCCGAACACCAGCTGGGCGGCCCACTCGCCGATCAGCGGGACCGACAGCGCCATCTCGACGCCGATCTGACCCGCCCAGAAGGCGAGCTGGTCCCACGGGAGCAGGTAGCCGGTGTACCCGAACCCCATCGTCAGGCTGATGAGGATGATACCGAGTATCCAGTTGAGTTCGCGCGGTTCCTTGTACGCGCCGGTGAAGTAGACGCGGAGCATGTGCAGGAACACCGCCGCGACCATCACCTGTGCCGCCCAGCGGTGGAGGCTGCGGAGGAAGAACCCGAACTGGAGTTCGGTCATGATAAACTCGATCTGACCGTACGCCGTCGTCGGGTCGCCCGTGGTCGCCGGCGAGTAGTAAAAGCCCAGTAAGGCCCCGCTCACCGCGGCGACGATGTACGCGAGCGTCGAGAACAGTCCCAGCGTGTACAGCGGGTACCAGTACCAGAACTTGTTGTCGAGGTTGTACTGTTCGGTGTGACTCTTCGGCATCTGGAGGTTCACTCTGTAGTAGAGCGTCTCCAGAATCTCCAGATAGTCCACGATGCGGAGTCGCTTGTCCATCCAGATGAGCGCGGTGAGGAACGTCGTCTCGACGGGCGAGAGGTCCTTCTCCTTCAGCCACGCGTCGTGGTCGTAGTCGTCTTTTCGTTCTAAGCTCATTCGTTACCTCTTGTAGTAGGGGTAGACCGCGCGTTTGAGGGTGTCCCACGCGCCGGTTCCGATGGTTTCACCGTCTGCCTGTTCTTCGCGGACGTAGAGATCCTCCCACTTGCGACGGCGCTTCTTTACGATCATCACGTCGGGCAAGAACTCCTTGCGGTACAGTGCGAGGATGAACGCCAGGTCGACGAAAATGACGGTGAGCACGCCGCCGAGGAACATGTTCCCGATGTCAGTCAAACCCCACCCGGAGACGAGCCCGTACGTGAACAGGAACACGAACAACACCTCGATAATCGTCAGGAGGACGATGGCGATGGCCGCGGCGGTGCTCTCGCGCGCCGGTTCGTATCGGTGGATGTCGCCGTAGGTACTCCCGGAGGAGGACATCTATCGACCCCTCCCGGTGTTTGCGGACTCGCCGTACTTCAGGATGTAGAACGAGTAGATGATGGTGACGAGGATGCCGAGGATGGTCGCCGACCCCACCCAGTGCGCCTGCACCGGTACGCCGAGTTCGTGGAGGTCCTTCTCGCCGCCGCCCGCTGCGGTGGTCGGAACGTCGCCGCCGACGGCGACGGCTCCTTTCATCCCGAGGCCGGCGTGTGGTTCGCAGTGATACTCGCTGATGCCGCCCTCCTCGAAGGTGTACTCGAACGTGAAGCCCGCCTCGCTCGACGTCTCGGAGGTGTAGTCACCGGGTCCGCCTTGGTGGGCGACGTTGTGACCGCCACCTTCGCCGGTCCACTCCCAGATGACCTTCGTACCCGAGTCGACCCAGATACCGGCGGGCTGGAAGGCGTACGCCCCGCCGTTGCCGTCTGCACCGACCTGTACGGTCACTTCGCTCTGTCCTCGCATGTCCTGATAGCCACCCTCGACGCCGGAGAGCCAACTGCCGAAGTCGGGTTGCTGTCCGCCTCCCCCGCCTCCTTCCTCCGCGGCGGCGGCGGTGCCGGATGCGGCGGCTGCGGCGGCAGCCGAGCCACCGGCCGCTCTCAGAAAGTCCCGCCTTTTCATACATGTGGGAGTCAGGAAGGGACGCGCTTAAAGCCTCCGACTGGCCGTCGTACCGCGATACGCGGCGGTATCTCTACTCGCGCTCGGGTCGGTCGGCGGGCCGTTTCTCGGCGTTCTCGCCGGCGTCGACTGCCGGCCGCGTCGACTCGTTGCCGCCGGGGAGAAACTCCGGCCGGTCGACCTGCTCGGGGTCGAGCGCCCGCAACCGGTTTCGGTACTCCTCGGCGCGGAATCGGTCCGAGAGCCGCGCGTTGGCGACGGTCATGAAGAGGAATAGGCCGACGAGCAGGAAGAAGAACGCCACGGCCGGCGGCGCGAAGTTCATCTGGCCGGCCGACGCGAACGGGATGAGCGGCGTCAACGGCGACCAGAGGATGAGGAGGCCGACCGCGGCGAGAATCTGGACGCCCGCGACGACCTGCAACATGTTGTTGCCGAGTTGGCCCGTCCCTTCGGGGACGTCCTCGGGTTTCGGCAGCGAGGCGTCCAGCGGCGGCTCCTCGACCTCGTAGTCGTCCATCGAGCAGAGCGCGACGGTGGGTTTCACGTCTCTGAGAACCGTGCCGCGGCCCTCGACGCTCCCGTCGTCGTACACGACGGCGAACCCCTCGTCGGAGTAGGCGACGACTCGGTCTTCGCCGTCTTCGCGGACGCGTTCGACGACGGCGAACACCTCGCGGCTGGCGACGCGCGAGCGAAGCTCCTTCTCGACTCTGTCGAGCAGTTCCGGACCGGTTATCCACGAGTCGCTGTCGAAGGCGACCTCCCACTCTTCGAGCGACATCTCCGCCATCTCCCTTGGGCCGAAGTTGTCGAAGTCGTACTTCGACTCGACTTCGCGGCGAAGCGCGTCCAACTCGTCGGCGTCGGACCGTCGGTCGCTCGGCTCGTCGGGACTGTCTGCCGACGCGGATGACGGGTCGGACATCACTCACAGTAGTCGATACAGCGGTTTTAGCTTTCCGACACTAGGTGAGGGCCATCGCTCGCTGTCGCCACGTCGGCCCGTCGCTTCACCTCCGCCGGTCACTGCGGACGAAAGTCGGGTCATTTAGGGCGACACCGGGTCTAGGCGGACTAATGGTAAGCGAGACCGCCATCGCGACGCTCGCCGCGCTGATGGTGACCGCGAGTTTCCCGTTCTATCTCTACGGTGCCTGGATCATGATTGACACCGAGACGGTGACGTGGGACGTGCTCGTCTACCATCTGAAGTTCATCGTCACCGGCCTCGCGCTGAACACGATTCCGGTCGTCGTCTGGATGGTTCCGCGCCTGCTCGACCAACTCGGCGGCCTGTCGGCGCTGCACGCCATCCTCGGCCTGCAGGCGTACGCGATGCTGATCTTCGCGCTCACGGGTATCGTCCGCATCTTTCAGGCCAAGCGCAACGCCGACCTCTATCACAACCCCGACCGGGAGATCGACCTGAACGACCTCCACGAGAACATGGGTGCGTGGCGCGGCCGGCTCCGACTCGGCGTCCTCGGCTACGTGCTGTTCTGGATCGGCGCGTACGTCATCGGCGTGATTCGCTACGTGACGATGTATCTCTGACTCGCGCGGCGAAAGAAAAACGACGGCGGCGTCGACCGAGAAGCCGACCGAGTTAGCTGTTGAACGGCTCTTCGTCGCGGTGGTTGTCGATGTTCTCCTGCTCTTGGGCGTCGGTCTCGCGGTCGGTCGACTTCTGCTCTACGTCCTGCTTCCGTTCGGCCTCTTCGGCTGCCTCCTCAGCCTCCTGCTGTTCGGCCTCCGCCTCGGCTTCTTCCTCGTCGTCGGCGTCGTCGCTCTGAACGTCGAGTTCGGTGTCCTCCTCGAGGTCGATGCCGTGTTCGTCTTTGGCCATGTCTCCCCGTACGACCGACAGTCAAATAGTGGTGTTGGCCGTCACAGATTCTGATACGTCGCGGAGACGATCGTTCGGGCCCCGCGTCCTCGTTCACCAGGGGTCGCCGCTGGCGAGGTCGACATCGTGATCGAGTTTCGAGGAGGGACAGATCTCTTCGAGCGCGCAGTCCGAACACGTGGGGTTGCGCGCCGTGCAGACCGCCCGGCCGTGGCTGATGAACAGGTGGGTGTACTGCTGCCAGTCCTCCTCGGGGACGACGGACATCAGGTCCTCCTCGATTCGCTCCGGGTACTCCTCCTCGGTGAGGCCGAGCCGGCGACTGATGCGCTGGACGTGAGTGTCGACGACGATCCCCTCGACGACGTCGTGACCGTGCTGGAGGACGACGTTCGCTGTCTTCCGGCCGACACCCGCGAGGTCGGTCAGTTCCGTCATCGTGTCCGGCACCGCGCCGTCGTGTTTCTCGACGATGTCGGCGGCCGCAGACCGGATGTACTTCGCCTTGTTGTTGTAGTAAGTGATAGAGGAAATCGCCTCGGCCATCTCCTCCTGCGGCACGTTCGCGTACTCCTCGGGCGTGCGGTACGTCTCGAAGAGGTCGGCGGTTACCTTGTTCACCCGCTCGTCGGTGCACTGCGCCGACAGCATCACGGCGATGAGCAGTTCGAGGCGGTTCGAGAAGTTCAGCGAGATAGTCGTGTCCGGATACTCCTCGTACAGCCGGTCGAGGACTTCCAACGCCTGCTCCTCGCGCGACGGTAGTGGCTCTCCCATATCCTCCCCTGCGAGCGGGCGGAATTGAGTACTGTGGTTCGGCGCGGAGCCTCCCGACGAGGCGGGGTCCGCGGCAGTCCGGAGTCGTCGCGTCCTCCAGAGTGGACCGCGACGATTCGGGACAGCCACAGCCGCCCGACGGTCACACTTATGTCGCCGTCGGTCCGAAAACAGGGTATGAGCCTCGATCTCGACCGATTCGACCATCCATCGTGGCTGACCGTCGCGGGCGTCGGCGCGGGCTACGGCGTGATTCTCCTGGTAATGTTCGTTCTCCTGTTTCTCGTCCCGCTGGCCGTGTTCGGCGTGTTCGTCTCCCCGTAGCGGGCGACGCGTTCGCTCGGTACGAGTGCGGACGCGCGTTCTTCCGAAGACCGAGCTGTAGCGCCGCGAGTCGAACGCGAGAGAAGCGTCTCTCGATGGCGGGTCGGGTCTAACAAGTGATACGCGCGGGCGGTCCGCTCTAGGCGAACGCGCGCGACGCGTCGGCGTCGATGTCGGCGTCTTCGGCTTGAATCTTCTCCCAGGCGTCGACGAAGTCCTGCATGAATATCTCGGTGCGGTCGTCGCGGATGGCGAACATCCCCGCCTCGGTGCAGACGGCTTTGACGTCGGCACCGGAGGCATCGTCGGCCATCTCGGCGAGCTCCGCGAAGTCCACGTCGTCGGAGACGTTCATGTTGCGCGTGTGGATCTGGAAGATGATCTCACGACCCTCGTCGTTCGGCTTGGGCACCTCGATGAGGCGGTCGAACCGACCCGGCCGGAGGATGGCGGGGTCGAGCATGTCGAAGCGGTTCGTCGCCGCGATGATGCGGATCTCGCCGCGGTCGGCGAAGCCGTCCATCTCGCTGAGCAACTGCATCATCGTCCGCTGGACCTCGGCGTCGCCGGAGGTCTTCGAATCGGTCCGCTTGGAGGCGATGGCGTCGATCTCGTCGATGAAGAGGACGGCGGGCTCGTTCTCGCGGGCCACCTCGAAGAGGTCGCGGACGAGTTTCGCGCCCTCGCCGATGAACTTGTGGACGAGTTCGGAGCCGGCCATCTTGATGAAGGTGGCGTCGGTCTGGTTGGCGACGGCCTTGGCGAGCATCGTCTTGCCGGTGCCCGGCGGGCCGTAGAGGAGGACGCCAGACGGCGGATCGATGCCGACCTCGGAGAACATCTCCGGGCGGTCAAGCGGCATCTCGACCGTCTCGCGCACCTCGTTCATCTGCTCTTCGAGTCCGCCGATGTCCTCGTAGGTGACATCGGGGCTGTGTTCGACCTGCATGACGCGTGCGCGCACGTCGGTCTCCTTTTCGAGCTTCTTGACAATGGAGAGAGAGTTGTTGACGGCGACGCGGGCGTCGGGTTCTAAGTCGTCCCGCATCTCGTCGGTCACTTCGGTGAGGGCCTCTTGGTTGTTGCCGTGCTGTTTGATGACGACGCCGTCTTCGTTTATCTCCTGGACGGTGGCGACGAACAGCGGCGACTGTTTGAGCTTCTTGTTCTCGTGGGTCAGTCGCTCCAGCTTCTGCTGGTACTTGTTGTTCTCGGCGTTTGCGTCGAGGAGTTTGTCCCGCATCTCCTCGTTTTGAGCTTCGAGGACCTCGAGGCGTTCTTCCAACGCCTCGATTTTCTCCTGCTGTGACGCCGTCTCCTCTTCGTAGGGTAAGTCGACGTCATCCACAGTATCGGTCATCGGACGGATTAGGTCGCAAGTTCATAAGAGGCTTCGGGTCGCGGGTCGACTCGCCGAAGCAAATTTCTGACAGTAATATCCACACATAGCAAATATTATCTGGCTGTATGCCACAGACACAGATATCCATGAGTTGCACCGAGGTAGCCGCCACCGATTCGACCGACCGGTGGGAATCGATCCGTGACCTGCCCCCGAGCGCGAAACTCGTTGCGAAAGTCCTCGACTACAACGAGACGATGACCCAGAGCCAGCTCGCCGAAGAGACGCTGCTGCCGCCGCGGACGGTTCGCTACGCGCTGACGCGACTCGAAGAACAGGACGTCGTCGACTCCCGCTTTTCGTTCTCGGACGCACGGAAACGACTGTACACGCTGACGGTCTGATCAGAACACACCGGCGGCTGAACACACCGACGGTCCACGGCCGTCGCGCTCACTGCATCTCTCGTGATCTCTGTATCTCCCGTGAACCTTTATCACCGAAGACGGAGCCACTGCGCCGCGTGGCATCACCGAGAGCGGTCAGGCGCGCGCTCCGCACGCTCGCGACCGGAGATCGACGCGGCGACGGCCAAGAAGGAGCGACAGTAACCACCGCACGTGAGACGATCCGAGAGGCCGTCGAGGCGTTGGGCGACGTGGAATCAGCGGCGGCGTTTTTCGCCGACGGAGGAGTCGAACGTCTGCGCGACGCCGTCGGCGTCTTCTCGCGCGCGGAGGAGCCGACAGTCCGCCGCGAGGGAGAGAGGGCGCTGGGAATCGTCGAACGCTATCGTCGTGCGGCCGGCGTCGAGGTTGACCCCGAGACGGTCTCGCCGCCGCGGTCGGACGTCGACACCTGCACCGAGTCGAGCGGAGACGTTGTGACGCGGCGCGTCGGTACGCATTTAGGAGGGGACGGCCAACGGGCGGACAGATGACTCGGGTGATACACACCGGCGACACCCACATCGGGTATCAACAGTACCACTCGCCGGCGCGACGACGGGACTTTCTGACGGCGTTCGAGCAGGTGCTCGCGGACGCCGTCGACGACGACGTGGACGCCGTCGTCCACGCCGGCGACCTGTTTCACGACCGCCGCCCCGAACTGCAGGACCTCCTCGGAACGCTTTCGGCGCTTCGGACCCTCCAGGACGCTGACATCCCGTTTCTGGCGGTCGTCGGCAACCACGAGTCGACCCGGGGCGGGCAGTGGCTCGACCTCTTCGAGCGACTCGGTCTGGCGACGCGCCTGGGTCCCGACCCGCACGTCGTCGGCGAGACGGCCTTCTACGGTCTGGACCACGTCCCCAAATCGAGACGTGACGAGCTCGACTATCAGTTCGAACCGCACGACGCCACCCATTCGGCGCTCGTCAGCCACGGCCTCTTTACCCCCTTCGCCCACGCCGACTGGGAGACTGAGTCCGTGCTCGACGGGTCGAACGTCGACTTCGACGTCGTGCTGCTCGGCGACAACCACGAGGCCGGCACCGCCGAGGTTCGGGAGACCCCGGTCACGTACTGCGGGTCGACCGAGCGCGCGAGTACGAGCGAACGCGAGGGTCGCGGCTACAATATCGTCGAGTTCGACGGCGAGGTGGACATCCGCCAGCGAGCGCTCGATACGCGGCCGTTCGTCTTCGTCTCCGTCGAACTAAGCGAAGGAGAGGGCGAAGCGCGGGTCCGCGAGCAGATCCGCCAACACGACCTCGAAGACGCCGTCGTCGTCGTCGAAGTGACCAGCGACGGCGAACCGGTCACGCCCGCGAGCGTCGAGGAGTTCGTCGCCGAACGCGGCGCGCTCGTCGCCCGCGTCACCGACCGCCGGGAGATCGAGGTCGAATCCGACCTCTCGGTGAGTTTCGCCGACCCCGACGACGCGGTGCGCGAGCGCATCGCCGACCTCGGACTCTCCGCCGCCGCTCTCGACGTCGACGAGACGGTTCGCGCGAGCAAGACGGCCGACTCGAACGTCCGCGACGAGGTGAAACAGCGCGTTGCGACCCTCGTCGAAGACGGACTCGACAACTTCGCGCGCGCGGAGGCTCGTGAGGACGACGAGAGCGGAGCGGAGACCGACCCCGAACCGGACGTGAACGTCGGCGGAGACGACACCAGCGACGGCGAAGTCGACACCGACACGTCGCAGCCGGCGGCGAACGGCGAAGGGGCCACCGACGATACGAGCGAGTCCCCAGCCGTATCCGCCGAGTCTGCCGAGTCCGACGGCTCTGACGAGTCCGATAAGTCGACCGAGACCGCAGAGTCCGCCGAGACCGCAGAGACCACCGAGGCAGCCGAAGCGGTGACCGCAGAGGAGACGGCGACCGACGGCCAACTCTCCATGGAGGACTACTCGTGAGATTCGACCGCATCCGGCTGAAAAACTTCAAACCGTACGCCGACACCGACCTCGAACTCGACGAGGGCGTGACTGTCATCCACGGCCTCAACGGCAGCGGGAAGTCCTCGCTCTTGGAGGCGTGTTTCTTCGCGCTCTACGGGTCGAAAGCGCTCGACAGCACCCAAACGCTCGAAGACGTGGTGACGAACGGCGAAGAGGAGTCCGAAGTCGAACTGTGGTTCACGCACGCGGGTGAGAGCTACCACGTCGAACGCCGGATTCGTCTCTCGGGCGACCGGGCGACGACGGCAAAGTGCGTTCTCGAAGGCTCGGCGGTCCCCGACGGCAGCGTCGACGGCGCACGCGATGTGCGGAAGTTCGTCGTCAACCTGCTGCGGATGGACGCGGACGCGTTCGTCAACTGCGCATACGTCCGCCAGGGCGAGGTGAACAAACTCATCAACGCGTCGCCGGGCGAGCGCCAGGACATGATAGACGACCTGCTCCAGTTGGGAAAACTGGAGGAGTACCGCGAACGGGCGCGGAGCGCGCGTCTCGGCGTCGAGGACGTCCTCGGCGACAAACGCGGTGGTCTCCGCGAACTCTCGTCGCAGGTCGAAGAGAAAGAGGAGACGAACCCCTACGACCGACTGAACGCGCTGCAGACGGAACTGGGCGAACTCAAGGCGGCCATCGAACGGTACGAGACCCAGCGCGAGAAGGCAAAGAAGAGCCGGGACGAAGCCGTCGAGACGCTCGACGACTACGAGGAAAAACGGGCCGAACTCGCAGAACTCGCCGACGACATCGAGTCGCTGAAATCCGACATCGCCGAGACGGAGGAGAAACGAGAGACGCTCCGCGAGAACGCGCGGGAGGTGCGAGAGCGGGCCGACGAACTGACATCGACGGTCACCGACGCAGTCGCCGAGAGCGAGTTGGACGCCGTTGACGACGACGCCATCTCCGCGCGACTGACCGCGCTCTCGACGCGCAACGAGGAACTCACCGAGTCGATACAGGAACTGCGCGAGAACGCCCAGGGGTTCGAGAACCAGTCGTCGAACCTCGCGGAGAAAGCGACGGACCTCGAATCGCGTGCCGAACAGAAGCGGACGCGCGCCGAGGAACTGGAGGCAGAGCACGAGACGGGCGAATCCGAACTCGACGACCGCCGGGAGGCGCTCGGCGAGATCGACACACAGATAGACGACCTCGAAGCGACGTTCGAGGAGGCGCCCGTCGACCGCGGCGACGCCTCGGCGCACCTCGCCGACCTTCGTGAGGAGAAGTCGTCGCTCCGCGACGACCTCGAGACGGTTCGGACGAAGCTCCGGTCGACCCGTCAGCGCGTCGAGGAGGCACGCCGGCTGTTGGACGAGGGGAAATGCCCCGAGTGCGGGCAGCCCGTCGACGACTCGCCGCACGTCGATACCCTCGACGAGGACCGCGCTCGCGTCGAAGAACTCGACGCCGAACGCGAGGCGCTCGAAGCGGAGATCGCGTCGCTCGACGGCGACATCGACGGCGCGGAGAAGCTCGTCGAAGCCGAGAACGAACTCGGGCGGCTGCGCGAGCGCCGCGACAGCGTCACGAGCCTCATCGACCAACGCGAGAACACGCTCGCCGAGAAAGTCGAGCAGGCGGAGACGGCGCGAAGCGCGGCGGAAGAACACGGGGAGAAAGCCGAAGAACTCCGAGAGGCCGCCGAGCAGACGGCGTCGCGCGCCGAGGAGACTCGCGAGAACATCGCGGAACTGGAGACGGAACGAGAGGGCGTGAAGGCGAGCGAAGAGCGCCTCGAACGCGTCCAGTCGCTCCGCGGCGAGATCGCGGACGCCGAAGCGAGACTCGACCGTCTCTCCGAGCGGCGGTCGGACCTCGACGAACTCAACGACGAGCGGCGAGAGCGTTTGACGGAGAAGCAGCGTCGCCGCCGCGAACTCCGCGACGGCGTCGACGAGTCCCAGATTCAACAGGCCAAAGAGCGGAGGTCGAACGCCGAACAGTACCTCGAACAGGTCGACAACGAACTGGCGTCGCTGGCCGAAAAGCGAACGAAACTCGACAACGACATCGGCGGCGCAAAGACCGATATCGAGCGCCTCGAAGAGCTGCGGGAGAAGCGCGGCCACGTCGCCGAACGCGTCGAGGCGCTCGAATCGCTCCACGAGGAGACCGAGGAGCTGGAGGCGATGTACGGCGACCTGCGCGCGGAACTCCGCCAGCGCAACGTGGAGACGCTCGAACGGATGCTCAACGAGACGTTCGACCTCGTCTACGCCAACGACGCCTACGCCCGAATCCGCCTCGACGGCGAGTACGAACTCACCGTCTACCAGAAAGACGGTCGGGCGCTCGACCCCGAGCAGCTATCCGGCGGTGAGCGCGCGCTGTTCAACCTCTCGCTTCGGTGCGCCATCTACCGCCTCTTGGCCGAGGGTATCGAGGGGGCGGCTCCGACGCCGCCGCTCATCCTCGACGAACCGACCGTCTTCCTCGACTCGGGGCACGTCGGCCGTCTGGTCGACTTGGTCGAGGAGATGCGCGGCTTCGGCGTCCGGCAGATAATCATCGTCAGCCACGACGACGAACTCGTCGGCGCGGCCGACGACCTCGTGACCGTCGAGAAGAACCCGACGAGCAACCGCTCGACGGTTCGCCACGAGGAGACGGCCGGGCTCTCGGCCGTCGAATCGGTCGCCGACGACTGAGTCGCGTTCAGTCGTCTCGAATCCGTGTGACGCCCTCGCGGGCCAGTTCTGTAGCGTCGTATCCGCGTTCGCCGTAGCTCTCGGCTTCGTCGACGAGACCAGCGGCGCGGAACTCGGTGAGCAGACCGAGGAGGTCGCTCTCGCAGAAGTCGTACGAATCCAGTAGTTCGAGCACCGACAGCGGTCCGCGGTCGACGAGTTCGACGAGCAGTCCGAGCGAGCGGTCGTCGTGTGTGGCCGAGAGCACGCGGCGAACCGACTCGGGGACGCTCGACGCGGCGTCGACCAGCGGCGACTCCTCGTCGACGACCTCGAACGTGTCGTTGGAGAGGTGCCGCTCCTCGCCGGTCTCGGGGTCGCGGACGCGGCTCGATTCGCTCGACCGTTTTAACAGAAGATACCGTCGTCCATCCTCGTCGCGGACGGTCTGCATGAGTGGACTGTCAACGTCGAGCGGATTAGCGATTTCGTCCGCGGCACAGTGGACCGGGAACCGCCGTGGGCGGCGGATGCGACGCCTACGAGTCGGGGTTCTCGGACGTCTCGGGGGAGAGTTCCGCGCTCTCGTCGTCTTCGTCGTCCTCGTCGCCTCCGTCGTTTTCGTCGTCTTCGTCACCCCTGTCGCCCTCGTCGGTCTCCACCGAGGGGACGTCGTCGTTCGCCGCCCGCTCCTCGCGGAACTGTTTGTACCGCTGGTACGTTCGGAGGAGCAGGAACAGGCCGACGACGACGAGGCCCCCGCCGAGTCGCCACTGCCCGCGGAAGTAGGCGAACATCGCGCCGAGTGAGAGCGCGCCGACGCCCACGTTGACGAGGACGACGCTCACCCAGAACGTCGTGGCGAGTTCGGAGTCGGCTTCGCCCTCGGGCGTGGCGGGTTTCGGTGCCTCGGGGACGTTCGGAAGGTCCCGTTCGGGGTCGCCCCACCGCTTCCACTTCTCCTCGGGGTCACCCCAGCGGTTCAGTTCCTTCTCGGGATCGCCCCAGCGGTCTTCGGGGTCGGACTCGTCCGTCTCGTCCGAATCGTCGGACCGCAGGTCGAAGGGCACAGAACGGTCGAAGCGGGCGTCGAGAATAAGGGTTCGGGGTTCGAAGTTCGGTCGGGCTATGCCTGCTCTCGCAGCGTGACGGCTCGCGTCGTCTGCATCCACGCGAGGGGGTTCTGTGCGTCGTAGAAGACGACGCCGTCGTCTACCCGATACGTCTCGACGTTATCGACGCCGTCGGGCGCTTGCAGCGACTGCTGCGTAGTATCTGCGCTGTCCCACCACTGGTCGTCTCTCCGGTCGGACATCGTCACACCCATGGTATGATATAACACGGTAAAGCCTTTTCCGTCGTGACCG
The DNA here is from genome assembly GCF_020097815.1 of Haloprofundus salinisoli. Lineage (NCBI taxonomy): Archaea > Methanobacteriati > Methanobacteriota > Halobacteria > Halobacteriales > Haloferacaceae > Haloprofundus > Haloprofundus salinisoli. Next base: position 585,912 of record NZ_CP083663.1, on the reverse strand, counting down.
GAATTGCGGCAGTCGGTCCGGTGTCGCCGCAGACGGCGCTCTCGGCGAAAAGCCGAGCTTTTTACCCGGGTGTGACCAAGCAGTCGCCATGACTCAGGCAGGGCTCTCCGACTACGGGGCCGGGGGTGGGGACAGCGACGCGGCGGACGACGGCGACGACGGCCGACCGACGACGGAAGCGGCCGCCGTCGCTGGCGACGTGAGCCAGCGGGTGAACGAGATCGTCGACAGACACGAACTCAGATACCCCGACGCCGACGGAACGCTCGAACTGATGGTGTCGCAGGTGAACTACACCGTCGAGGGGCAGGGCCGCGACGAGTACCCAGTCGTCCACGTGTTCGGACGGACGCCGGACAACGACCCGATGCACGTCCGCGTGCTCGGCTTCGAACCGTACTTCTACGCGCCGACGGAGACGCTCACCGACGAACTGCTCGCTCGGGACAGTATCCTCCGAACCGAAGCCGGCTACGAGAGCATCCGCGGCGAGGAACTGACGAAAATCGTCGGCCGGACGCCCCGAGACGTGGGGCAGATGCGCGACGAGTTCGACCATTTCGAGGCCGACATCCTCTTTCCGAACCGCTTTCTCATCGACAAGGACATCAACGGCGGCATCCGGGTTCCCGACCGCCGTCTCGACGACAACGTTCTCCAGGTCGCCCACGGTGAGGTCGTCGCCGCCGACGTCGACGCCGACCTCCGCGTCAACACGTTCGACATCGAGGTCGACGACCGCAACGGCTTCCCCGAAGACGGCGAAGAGCCCATCATCTGTCTGACGAGCCACGACAGCTACCGCGACGAGTACGTCGCGTGGCTGTACGAAGCGCCCGACGGCGACGGCCAAACTCCGGACGCGCTCGCCGACTACGCGCCGTACGACGAGAGGACCGACATCGACGTGCGCACGTTCGACGAGGAGGAGGCGATGCTCGACGCCTTCGTCTCCTACATCGAGGAGACCGACCCCGACGTGCTCACCGGCTGGAACTTCGAGGACTTCGACGCGCCGTACTTCCTCGACCGACTGGAGAAACTCGACGCGTTCACCGACTACGATCTCCGCATCGAGCGCCTCTCGCGCGTGAACGAAGTGTGGCGCAGCGGCTGGGGCGGTCCCAACGTCAAAGGTCGCGTCGTCTTCGACCTGTTGTACGCCTACAAGAAGACGCAGTTCAGCGAACTGGAGTCCTACCGCCTGGACGCCGTCGGCGAACTCGAACTCGACGTGGGGAAGGAGCGCTACGCCGGCAGCATCGGCGACCTGTGGGAAGAAGACCCGACGCGACTGCTCGAATACAACGTCCGCGACGTGGAGCTCTGCGTCGAAATCGACCGGAAACAGGAGGTCATCCCCTTCTGGGACGAGGTGCGGACGTTCGTCGGCTGTCTGCTCGAAGACGCCCCCACCGCGGGCGACGCGGTGGACGTCTACGTGCTCCACAAGGCCCACGGCGAGTTCGTCCTCCCGACGAAGGGCCAACAGGAGGCCGAGGAGTTCGAGGGCGGCGCGGTGTTCGACCCCATCACGGGCGTCAAGGAGAACGTCACGGTGCTCGACCTGAAGTCGCTGTACCCGATGTGCATGGTGACCATCAACGCCTCGCCGGAGACGAAGGTCGGCCCCGACTACGAGGGCGAGACGTACCGCGCGCCCAACGGGACGCGCTTCCGCCGCGAACCCGACGGGATGATGCGCGAGATGATCGACGACCTGCTGACCGAACGCGAGGAGAAGAAGACGCTCCGGAACGAGCACAACCCCGGTTCCTCCGCGTACGAGCAGTACGACCGCCAGCAGGCGGCGGTGAAAGTCATCATGAACTCGCTGTACGGGGTGTCGGGCTGGGACCGGTTCCGACTCTACGACAAGGAGAACGCCGCGGCCATCACCGCGACGGGTCGGGAGGTCATCGACTTCACGCAGACCGCCGCGAACGAAATCGACTACGAGGTCGCCTACGGCGACACCGACTCCGTCATGCTCGCGCTCGGCCCCGATGTCTCGAAAACGGAGGCCATCGAGCAGTCGTTCGAGATAGAAGAGCACATCAACGCCCGCTACGACGACTTCGCGCGCGAAGAATTAGATGCGGACGAGCACCGCTTCCAGATCGAGTTCGAGAAGCTCTACCGCCGATTCTTCCAGGCGGGCCGCAAGAAGCGCTACGCCGGCCACATCGTTTGGAAAGAGGGCAAAGACGTCGACGACATCGACATCACCGGCTTCGAGTACAAACGCTCGGACATCGCGCCCATCACGAAACGGGTCCAGAAACAGGTCATCGAGATGATCGTCACCGGCGAGGACGCGCCAGAGATCAAGGAGTACGTCCACGACCAGATTCGCGAGTTCCAGAACCAGAACGCCGATCTCGACCAGATCGGCATCCCCGGCGGTATCGGCAAGCGCCTCGAGAGCTACGACACCGCCGGCGCGCAGGTCCGCGGCGCGAAGTACGCCAACCTGCTGTTAGGGACGAACTTCCAGCGCGGGTCGAAGCCGAAGCGACTCTACCTGAAGAAAGTGCACCCGGCGTTCTTCCGCCAGATGGAGGGGGAGCGCGGCTTCGACGCCCGGACCGACCCGCTGTACGGCGAGTTCAAGCGCAACCCGGACGTCATCTGCTTCGAGTACGCCGACCAGGTGCCCGACGAGTTCGAGGTCGACTGGGAGACGATGCTGGAGAAGACGCTGGAGAACCCGCTCGGTCGCGTCCTCGACGCCATCGGCCTCTCGTGGGACGAGGTGAAAAGCGGTCAGCAGCAGACCGGCCTCGGGCAGTTCGGCTGAAACTCTCGGTAGAGAACGCCCACTCGTCCTCACGCCGGCGTCGCGCGTGCGGTCGCTCGGCGTGCACTGTCCTCGCTTCCGACGGGGTAACCCTCGGACAGAGATTCTGTCGTCGAGGATTTCCGATACCGAAAACAAATTTTCTCACAGCGGAAGCGGTAGGGGGTGAATGCGTAAGCATTAATGGGCGCAAGCCCCCACGCTCGAACACGAGGAACACATAACAATGGCAACACTCGAAATCAAGAACCTCCATGCAGAGGTCGCGGTCGAGGACGGAGAGGAGATTCTCCGGGGCGTCGACTTGGAAGTCAAATCCGGCGAGATACACGCCCTGATGGGGCCGAACGGGTCGGGGAAATCGACCACGGCGAAGATCATCGCCGGGCACCCCGCCTACGAGGTCACCGACGGCGAGATTCTGCTCCACCTCGGCGAGAACGAGTTCGGCGACGACTTCGAGATTCCCGAGGACAAGCGCACGTGGAATCTGCTCGAACTGGAACCGAACGAGCGCGCGGCGCTCGGCATCTTCCTCGGCTTCCAGTATCCCGCCGAGATCGAGGGCGTCACGATGACGAACTTCCTCCGCCAGGCGCTCAACGCCAAACTCGAAGAGCGCGAGGAGCTGTTCGAAGAAGCGGAAGGAGACGACGGCGAAGAAGAGGAGTCGGGCTACGACACCTCCCCGATGGAGGGCCCCGCCGACGAGGGCGAAGTCGGTGTTGCCGAGTTCCAGCAGCTCCTGAAGGAGAAGATGGAACTGCTCGACATGGACGAGAAGTTCGCCCAGCGTTACCTCAACGCGGGCTTCTCCGGCGGCGAAAAGAAGCAGAACGAGGTGCTGCAGGCAGCGATTCTCGAGCCCTCTCTCGCCGTGCTCGACGAGATCGACTCCGGTCTCGACATCGACCGCTTGCAGGACGTCTCCGAGGGTATCAACGCGCTTCGCGACGAGCAAGGCACCGGTATCCTGCAGATCACGCACTACCAGCGCATCCTCGACTACGTCGAACCCGACGTCGTCCACATCATGCTCGACGGCCAGGTCGTCATGGAGGGCGGCCCGGAGCTCGCCGTCAAACTCGAGGACAAGGGATACGACTGGGTCCGTGAGCAGACCTACGAGACAGCCTGATAAGGCTGCGCCAGCTACACCAATCTAACTAACCATGAGTTCAGAACAAGACCACCTGAAAGAGACAGACACCGAGGCCCGCTTCGAGTTCAAGAAGGAGCAGAAGTCCTCCTTCCAAGCCGACAAGGGTCTCACGGAGGAGACCATCCGGGTCATCTCCGAAGACAAAGACGAGCCCGAGTGGATGCTGCAGCGGCGTCTCCGCGCGCTCAAGCAGTTCCAGAAGATGCCGATGCCGACCGACTGGCCCGGCCAGCCGGACCTCTCGGAGGTCGACGTCAACCAGATCATCCCGTACATCCGACCGGACGTCGAGACGCGCGGCAGCGTCGACGACTGGACGGACCTGCCGGACGAGATCAAGGACACGTTCGACAAACTCGGCATCCCGGAAGCCGAGAAGAACGCGCTCTCGGGCGTCGGCGCGCAGTACGAGTCCGAGGTCGTCTACCAGAACATGCAGGAGCAGTGGGAGGAGAAGGGCGTCGTCTTCATGAACATGGACCAGGCGGTCCAGGAGCACGAGGACATCGTCAAGGAGTACTTCATGACGAAGTGCGTCCCCCCGAGCGACAACAAGTTCGCCGCGCTCCACGGCGCGATCTGGTCCGGCGGGTCGTTCGTCTACGTCCCCGAGGACACCACCGTCGACATGCCCGTGCAGGCGTACTTCCGGATGAACTCCGAGGGGATGGGCCAGTTCGAGCACACGCTCATCGTCGCGGAGAAGGGCTCGGAGGTCCACTACATCGAGGGCTGTTCCGCGCCGAAGTACTCGGCGTTCAACCTCCACTCCGGCGGCGTCGAAGTGTTCGTCGGCGAGGACGCTCACGTCCAGTACTCCACCGTGCAGAACTGGTCGAAGAACACCTACAACCTCAACACCAAGCGCGCCATCGTCGAGAAGGGCGGCCGCATGGAGTGGATTTCCGGCTCCATGGGCTCGAAGGCGACGATGCTCTACCCCGCGTCCATCCTGAAGGGCCGCGGCGCGTCCGACAACCACATCACCATCGCGTTCGCGGGCGAGGGCCAGAACATCGACACCGGCGCGAAGGTGTACCACAACGCCCCCGAGACGAAGTCGACCATCGAGTCCAAGTCCATCTCGAAGGACGGCGGCCGGACGAACTACCGCGGTCTCGTCCACATCGCCGACGGCGCGCACGACTCCTCGACGGCCGTCGAGTGTGACGCGCTGATGTTCGACAACGAGTCCACCTCGGACACGATGCCGTACATGGAGATCAACGAGTCGCGCGTCGACGTCGCCCACGAGGCGACCGTCGGCAAGATCGGCGACGAGGACATCTTCTACCTCCAGTCGCGCGGTCTCGACGACGACGACGCCAAGCAGATGATCGTCTCGGGCTTCATCGAGCCCATCACGGAGGAGCTGCCCATCGAGTACGCGGTCGAACTCAACCGCCTCGTCGAACTCGAGATGGAGGGGAGCCTCGGATAGATGAGCGTGCAACTCCCATCCAGCCTCTCGGCGGAGACCATCCGCGAGATCTCCGAAGAGCGAGACGAACCCGACTGGCTGCTCCAGCGACGCCTCGACGCGTTCGAGGCGCTCGACGACCTGCCGCTGCCGGACGTCATCCAGACGCCCGGCCGCCGCTGGACGAACCTCGAAGCGCTCGACTTCGAGAACCTCGTCGACCCGCTGAACCAGTCCGACGAGACCGAGCGCACCGCCGAGGGCGACGCCGTCGTCCTCTCCTTTACGGAGGCGCTCGACGAGCGCGAGGAGCTCGTCCGCGAGCACTTCGGTACGGTGCTCGACCCCGAGACGAACTACCTCACGGCGCTGTCCGCCGCGCTGTTCACCACCGGCACGTTCGTCTACGTCCCCGAGGGCGTCGACGCCGGCGATGTGAAGATCCGCGCGGAGATGAACTCCCGCTCGCTGTTCAGCCAGACGCTCGTCGTCACCGAGAAGTCGGCGTCGACGACGATTCTGGAAGGCACCGAGACGGGCACCGGAAGCGAGGAGATCGAGGGCGAGCGCTACTTCAGCAACCTCGTCGAAGTCGCCGCTGGCGAGAACAGCTACGTCCAGTACGGCTCGCTGCAGAACCTCGACGAGGAGACGTACCACTTCACGCTGAAGCGCGGCCACGCCGGCACGTACGCGACGATCAACTGGATCGAGGGTAACCTCGGCTCCCGGCTGACGCGCTCCGACGTGGAGACGAACCTCGTCGGCGACTCCTCGGAGACGAAGATCGTCGGCGCGTTCTTCGGCCACAACGACCAGCACTTCGACGTCAACGCCCGCGTCTGGCACGAGGCCGAGCACACGACCGCCGACCTCATCACGCGCGGCGTGCTCGACGACGAGGCGCGCTCGGTGTACGAGGGCGTCCAGGACGTCGGCGAGGACGCGTGGGACACGAGTTCCTACCAGCGCGAGAACACGCTGATGCTCTCCGACGAGTCCGAGGCCGACGCCTCGCCGAAGCTCATCATCCACAACCACGACACCGAAGCGTCGCACTCGGCGACGGTCGGTCAGGTGGACCAAGAGGAGCTGTTCTACATGATCTCCCGGTCCATCGACCCGGAGACGGCGCGCGACATGCTCGTGGAGGGCTTCTTCGTACCCGTCCTCGAGGAGATCGAAGTCGACGAGTTCCGCGACGACCTCGACGATCTCATCAAGGCGCGTCTGAACTGAAACGTAGCGGTCTGCGTTCTCTCTCTCTCTTTTCTCACCCCTCGTGAGCGTCGCCTCTCCCCGCGAAGCCGGTCTGACCGCTCCGGAAGGCGGAGGGAACCGCTTAAGTTCGTCACCCGCCGACCAAGGTGTATGACCGACAGGGTATCGAACAGAAGCGGAGGGCCGACCCCGTGAGCGTCGGCCACCGAGTGGGTTCGGACCACCAACTCGCACGCCTGCTCCAGATCGGGATCGTCCTGGAAGAGGTGGTCGAAGCCCGCGCGTACCACCACTATCAGTCCCTGTCCGCCGACGAGCGTGAACTCGACGCGGAGCTAGAGCAACTGCTGGAACACGCCGCCGACGAGTCCGCCGAGCACCGCCAGCGACTGGAGGCGATCATCGACGAACTCGACGCCGAGAGCATCCCGTTCGAGGACATCGAGACGCTCGTCGAAGCGCGCTACGGGAAAACGAAACCCGACGACTTCGACGGCGTCCTCTACGACCAACTCTGCAACGAAGAGACCGCGTACAAGTTCTACGACGACCTCATCGAGGGCATCGAGGCGAGCGACGCGTCGTTCTCCGTCGACCACGACCGACTGCTCTCAGTCCTCCGCGACATCCGCGCCGAAGAGGCCGAGGGCGTCCAAGAGGTGACGAAGATCATGGAGACACGAGAATGAGGGGAGTGAACCGATGAACACGGCAGACCAGTATCTGAAAGCGATCTACCTCATCCAGGAGATGGAGGACGGCCCGGCGGCGACGGGAGCGCTCGCGAAGATGCTCGACGTGAGTCCCGCCAGCGCCAACGAGATGATCGGCAAACTCGAAGACCGCGGTCTCGCCGAACACGAGAAGTACAAAGGCGTCCGCCTCTCCGACGAGGGAATCGTCCGCGCTCGCGACGCGCTCCAGACGTACTGCATCATCGAGCGGTTCCTCACGAACGTCCTCGAAGTCGAAGATTTCCGGGGAGAGGCTCGCGAACTAGAGAGCGTCATCGACGACACCGTCGCCGAGCGGCTCGACACCATCATCGACCGGAACAGCGAATGCCCGGACTGTTTCGACCCCGAGACCGACGCCTGCCGCTATCTCGAAGTAGAGTCGGAGAACCTCGCCGACTGAACTGTTCTGTCGCCGGAGGTGAACGAACATAGAACTAAGCACGTCCAGTGTGAGGCCCGACTCATGGGTGGGACCATGAGCACGCTGAGCAGACTCAAGCGGTTGGCGGGACTCACCCCGGAGGAGGAGCTCCCGTACGTCTGCTTGTCGTGCGAAACAGGGTACGACGTGCAGTATCACGTCTGCCCCAACTGTGGCAGTTACGCGGTGGAGAGACGACGCGAGTGACCGGCAGCCGGACCGAGAGCGGAAATCACTAATACACGGAGGACGACCGATTTCACGTAGTCGGAACCGACCGACTCGGTCCAGTCCCGTGGTGTAGTGGCCAATCATAATGGCCTTTGGAGCCATTGACGGCGGTTCGAATCCGCCCGGGACTATACCCAAAAAGGCACGAATCCTCTTTTCTGCGGCAATAATCGCCGCAAGTTGCCGTACGTGGCGATAGTCGTAGCGTCGAATGAACATGATTGGTACTACCGGATTGGGAACGAGTCTGGTGAGCGCGCAGAGCAAATCATCGTCTTCCCGGACTAACCCCAGGCCGCGCTAGCCGACCGGCTAGCGTTTCGACACGGATGGTCTGTACCGTGGTGGCGGCTTTTCCATTCCGTTCATCGACCACGCAATGCAGAGTGTGTACTTACTCACTCTGGCTGTCAAGCCATTTTTCACCCCACTCATAAATTTCGTCGAACGCAGAGAGAAGATCTTCACCCTTTGTCGTCAACGAATAATACACCGCGACTGGACTTTCTTCTTCCACCCGACGTTCAACGTATTCTTTCTCTTCGAGATCGTCCAGTACGCGAGACAAGGTTTGTGAGTTCGCATCTGTCGCTCGCTTGATCTCGTTAAATCGGAGATCTCCCTCTCGGAGGACGTGTATGACGGACATTCGCCACCGAGAGCCGACTTCTTCGAGGGTCCTGAGTACGGGGCAGCTATCGTATTTTGCTTCGAGGGAGGAGTCCGATGACATTGATGTGACCTGGTCATACCTCTGTTGGCTGAACCTTATCAAGGTCACGCTCTAATACCAAGTGTGAAGGTGTGACCGAGGCTGCGGTACCCGTCACGAATTGCCAGACGACTACTAACAATCCACACAACCCAATGAACGTACTACTACTCGGTGCGAGCGGTCGAATCGGGCAACGAATTGCAAACGAACTCCTCGAACGCGGCCACGAGGTGACTGGCGTCTCCCGAAGCGGTGAAATCGACGACGCGGACTTCAAGGCGGTCGCTGGCGATGCGACCGACCCTGCTAAGATTGCGGAACTCGCTGAGGGCCACGATGCCGTCGCATCGGCGCTCGGCCCATCTGGAGGGGAAGGCGTCGAAATCGTTCCTGAAATGGCGGAGGCACTTATTGAGGGACTCCGACAGACAGACGTTGATCGGTTCGTCTGGACGGGCGGTGCGGGCGGTCTGAACGTCGGCCCGGACACACAGGTCGTCGAAACCGATGAGTTCCCGGACGAACTTGTGCCGCTGGCGGAGGCACACATCGACGCCTGGGAAGTCATCCGCGAAGTTGATGACCTCCAGTGGTCGTATATCGCACCGCCGGCACAGATTGAGCCAGGGGAGCGGACGGGCGAGTACCGAACGGCGGAAGGACAACTCGTCGCCAGCGAGGACGGAGAAAGTTACATTTCAATGGAGGACTTCGCTGTCGCCTTCGTTGACGAACTCGAAAACAGCGACGAGATTCACACCCAGCTCGCCGTCGGCTACTAAGACGGGACAGATGACCGGGCCAATTTTATAGCCCTTGATAACCTTTCACACACACCTATACAAATAGAGGCAGCCATTACAAAGGAGGAGGGAGCACCGTTCTAAATCCAACAAGTCGAACTAGACGAACCACGCAACGACGAGGTTCTGGTCCATGTGGTCGGTGTCGGTATCTGCCACACTGATTTAATCGTACGGGACCAGATGTATCCGACTCCCTTGCCGGCAGTGCTTGGGCACGAGGGTGCTGGAGTCGTCGAGGAGGTTGGTGAGGACGTGACCAACGTTGAGCCTGGTGATCACGTGGTCATGAGCTTCGACTACGACGACACCTGCACACCATGTCGAGATGGCCACCCAGCATATTGTGAGCGGGCTTTCGACTATTGCTTCGGGGGCGTCAGACCGGAGGACGGATCATCACCGATCTCACTCGACGGGGAAGAGATAAGTGGCCGCTTCTTCGGTCAATCGTCGTTCGCCACGTACGCGATTGCATCTGAACGAAACGCCGTCCCCGTCGGAGACGACGTGCCGCTCGAGATGCTTGGCCCTCTCGGGTGTGGCATCCAGACGGGAGCCGGTGCCGTCATCAACGTGTTGAACGCGCAAGCAGGTTCATCGATCGCTATCTTTGGTGCGGGTGGCGTCGGCTTAGCCGCCGTCATGGCAGCTAACCTCAAAGGATGTACCGACATTATTTCCGTCGACCTCCAAGCGAGCCGCTTAGAGAAGGCGTTGGAAATCGGTGCTACGGAGACCGTGAACCCAAAGGAGGTAGACGACGTAGTTGACAAGATTCAGGAACTCACAGGGGGTGTTGACTACGCACTGGAGACGACTGGCGTGCCAGATGTCGCTGAACAGGCAACCGATACCCTCACACAGTTCGGGGAACTCGGCATCATTGGCGCCCCGTCGCTTGGGACGAGGGCCAGTTACGACGTGAACGACCACATCTTGGGCGGGCGGAGCATCACCGGTATCGTTCAAGGTGATTCTGACCCCCAGCAGTTCATCCCCGACCTGATCGAGCTGTATCGACAAGGGAAATTCCCGTTCGACGAACTCATCACCTACTACGACTTCGAGGACATCCAACAGGCCGTTGAAGATTCAGAGAACGGTGAGGCGATCAAACCCGTTCTGCGCGTGGGAGACGCCTGAGAGTCCACAGATACTCAGATCTGGTTGAATGTGTGTGCGTCGAGTTGGGAGCAGATCAATCGGTCTCCGGTCCGCGGTCGTCTCATGCTCGTGGTGGCGTGTGCTTCCGAGCGTGTGAGACTTACTCCTCCTGCTCGATGCCGTACGGCTCGCGGGTGAACACGCCTTCTGGTTCGATCTCGAGTATCACTCTGACAACGTCGTCGTCGTACCGATCCGACCAGCTCTCGACGTTTTGGTACCGCTGGCCGAGAGCGTCGATGTGGTCCATCGCCCCTTCCTCGGTGACGGCTGTCACCTCACCATGGAGCGAAAGGTAGCGATACGGGACATCGGGGTCGATCACACACAACGCAATGCGGGGATCTTGCTGTATGTTAGCTACCTTTCGGCGTCCACGAGCCGTGTTGATGCGGACGTGTTCGCCGTCATAATCGACCCAGACGACGGTTTGGTGAGGGATGCCGTTGGGGAGCAGGGTCGCAAGGACGCCGTATGACGGCCTCTCAAAGAGGTCTTCGAAATCAGAGGGGATCGACTCCATATTCAGATGTCGTCCGGCAGCGGGATAAACCATTGTCCCTCGCTGCTCTATCGACAGATCCTACAGGATTATCCAGGGCAGCTACCGCTTCCAGTGGAGCAACGAGTAAGCAACGGTGGAACGAAGAATTAGGTCTCGACTCGGAATCGAATCTCGATATCGTCTGCATCCCTGACTACGATCCCCTCATCCGTTTCAGTCACGGTGGATTCGCTCCCAGCGAGTCGATCTCGAAGTGCGTCGAGCGTTTCTGTCCCCGGGAGGACCACCTCAAACCAGGCTAATCCTCGGCCATTGCTCGGGTTTGTACGATGGTGCCATGTGTTCGCCCCGATGTGATGGTGGTACCCTCCGGCAGATACGAAGTGTGCGTCTGGCCAGGTTGCTTTCACCTCGAATCCGAGAGTGTCTACGTAGAAGTCCCTGAATGCGTCAATCGAGGAGACTTCGAGATGGACGTGGCCGACGTCTGTGCCCGGCGGTGCCCGAGCTCTACCACTACCAGCGGATTCGATCCTGTCGAGATCGAGGCGTTCGGAGCCGATTCTGATCCTCCCATCGTCGTCGATGGACCACTCGTCGCGTGGGAAGTCGCGGTAGATCTCAACGCCGTTCCCCTCGGGGTCTGTGAGATACAGCGCCTCGCTGACGCCATGGTCAGAAGCTCCCCCGAGCTGCCAGTGGTCTCGTATCCGACCGAGCGCGTCACCGAGCGCCTCACGTGAGGGCACTCTGAATGCATTGTGGTAGAGCCCGGTGCCCGATCGGTGACGCTTCAGGGCATCTTGCTCTTCCTCCAGGACGAGCAGTGACGTATCGTCAACCCCGAGAACGGCGGTCGTGTCGGCTGTATGGAGCACACTGAGGCCGACGACATCCCGGTAGAATCCGGTCATCTCCTCCATGTCGGCGACCCGAAGGGCAGTCCGACCGATACGGGTTCCTTCCGGGAGTGCATCTGAATTCTCTGAATTCGCTTGCGTGGTCATCTGTGCCTCCTTAGAGTCCGATGTTGAGTGCGTAGGGCCAGTCGGTTCCACTAAGCGACACGAATACGAGCGCGGCTCCGAAGAGCGCAGCGTTCTTCAGGAAGTTCGTCATCTCGGACTGGACCTCCTCCTCGGGCGCGTTCCAGAAGTCGTGCATGACCGGCGTTACGCCCAGGAAGAATAGGATGAGGGCCGCCGCGCCGATGAGTGGGTACACTCCGAGGATGATGGCGAGCCCGCCCACCACGAGTATGAGGCCGGACCCCGCAACGGACAGCCGGGGGGCGGGGATACCCTTTGACGCAGCGTAGCCACTCATTCCCTCCAGCCCGATGAAGTGGTTCAGCCCCATGAACCCGAGCACCGCACCAAAGATGAGGCGGCCAACCAAGAAGGCCAGCCCACCACCGGCAGTCTCCAGAGCCATTATTCCTCCACCTCCGGCTGACCGCCAGTCATCTGGATAATCTGGTCTGTCACGTGCAGGGCCATGTTACCGGTCGCACCGGTCACAAGCACCGTCGAATTTTGTAGTTCCATTACATTACCTAGTTGGCTCTCAAACCTATATATACTTCAGGCAACAATAGTGTAACCAAGGAATGGCGACCCAACCACCCCCGACAGAGGCTAACGAAGACACCGAGGTCAAATGGCGAAATGCAAACATCTGTAACGTCATCGGGGCTGTCAAGGAGATGGGGGTGAAGTGGAACCTCATTGTTCTCAATGGTTTGCGTGACAGTGAGAAGCGGTTCAACGAACTCACGCGCTCGACAGGGGCTAGCTCCTACACCCTCTTGCGTGTGCTTGACGACTGTTCTCGTATCCGACCGAGCGCGTCACCGAGCGTATCACGTGAGGGCACTCTGAATGCATTGTGGTAGAACCCGGTGCCCGACCCATGGCGTGCGAGGGCGTCTGCATCCTCCTTGAGGGCGAGGAGAGGCGTTTCGTCTACTTTCCTTGAGGCTGTCAAAATAAACGCGAGCGCTGCTTATCCGTCTATGCCCCTCGACTGAGACGAGTCAGTGGAGCGGTCCTCTTGGTCGAACAGTGCATGCTGGATCGAGAACGCTCCAGGGCCGCTTAGGACGAGCGCTACTGCGATCAGGGTTAGTGTGAGCGTCAATTCGATCCCGTTACTCGTGACCGGATACCCATTGGGAAGGTGGTACAGGACAGTAGCGACGAGCATGTCGATGGCGATCACCGCGCTTGTGAGTCGAACGGCCAAGCCGACTAGCAACAAGATGCCGCCGACAAGTTCGACCAGACCGACTCCCCACGCAGCAATTGTGGGAAATGGAACGCCAAGGCTCGCCAAGAACCCTGCGAAGCCCGAGATACCCATCGGTTTCGGTCCGACTCCGAAGACTTTGCCGACGCCTGCGATTAGCATCGGAATCCCAAGGGCGAGTCGAACGAGGGTCGGGCCCCACCGCGCAGTCGTCTCGGACGACAGTTGACGTGATTCGGTCTGAGCCATTATTCCTCCACCTCCGGCTGACCCCCAGTCATCTGGATGATCTGGCCCGTCACACCCTCGTTCGAGAGCAGGTTGACCACTTCATCGACGACCGCCGCAGGGGCCGTACACTCGGAGAAGTCGGCGTCGGGCATCGCCTCGCGGTTCCCCGGCACGTCGATGAGGAACGGGGCAATCGCGTTAACACGAGCATCGAGTTCGACGTCGAGCGACTCGGTCAACGTCCGGACTGCACCCTTACCCACGTTGTAGGCCAGCGTGCCCGGCACCGGATCAATCGCCCGGTCAGAGCTGAACAGCACAATACCACTGTGTTCATCGAGCTGGTCCGCGAACGCCTTGACAGTCAGGAACGCCGTCGTCGCGTGGCGATTGAGCGCAGTTTCGAACGCATCTCCATCGGTTTCACTGATGCCGCCCATCGAGAACCCGCCAGCGAGGCCGACGATGTGATCGACCGAGTCGTGCTCCTCGGTGATGGTCTCAGCGAAGGCCTCAACCGCCGGCTGGTCGGTGAGATCGACTTGGTGGTATGACACCGCGTCGGCGTACTCAGCGCGGGTTTCGACATTGTCTCCCTCGGTTTCCGTGACGTAAGTGCCGATCACTTCGGCACCTTGGTCAACGAGCTGGTCCGTCACGTACGGGCCTAGGTTGCCGGTCGCACCGGTCACAAGCACCGTCGAGTTTTGTAGTTCCATTACATTACCTAGTTGTCTCCCAAACCTATATATACTTCAGGCAACAATAGTGTAACCAAGTAATGGCGACCCAACCACCGACGTCTGAATCAGATACAGAATCGGAAATCGAGCAACGGAATGCAGATGTTTGCAATGTCGTGGGGTCGATTGAGGAGATCGGGTCGAAGTGGAAGCTCATCATCCTCAACGATCTGCGAGACGACGAAAAGCGGTTCAACGAGCTCAAGCGATCGACAAGCGCGAGTTCGTACACGCTCTCGCGCGTGCTTGACGACTTGGAGGAGGAGGGATTCATCGAGAACCGAAAGGAGTTCGAATCGCCGGTCGCAAGCTATTACAGCCTGACTGAGAAAGGCAGTGCGCTCTGTCCCGTCTTCGACGTATTAGACGAGTGGGGCGACGACTGGCTCTGAATTCGATGGCCAACACATGACCGACGACTAGCAATTCGATGATCCAGTATCGTAAGTCAGATTCTACAGCACGAGCCCCGGGAGTACCCTGCCCATGAGGCGATCCAGGAGCCTCTGTAGGGGTGTTCTCACCGGTGGTAGCCACCAATGAGCGCTGCGAGACGTTTGTCAGGCCGGAGTACTAACCGATTAGTTTCTGCTGGAAGATGGTGTATGGATTTCGCGGAGAAAGGGGCTGAGACGCGGGTGCATATAAATGAGTCGAGAACGTCATCCATCGTCACCGTTTGGCCACTCGCGAAGGTCCGAGTCAATCAGCCCCAGTAACTGCCGTCGGCGGTCCTCTTCAGTGTCGAGGGAGTCAGCAAACTCTTCGTCAGAGACCGTGGGTACACCAGCTTCACGAAGTGAGTCAAGTTCGAGCGCGGGCGGTAGACGGTTTGCAGGATCGATAAACGCGTCGTGAAGCGTTTCCAGGTAATCCTCCACACTCGACCGTGCATTGCCGACGATGAGATTGTCGGGTCGATGCTGGTCTGGCGTCCCGAATCGAAGCACCCTCAACAGCTCGTCGAACACGACAACGCTCACCGCAGGTGCATGTTTAGCCTTGGGACTATAGAAGTAGTGAAGGATCGGATACGCCTTATGGTTCGACGTGAGAGTGTTTAGCTCAGCTGTGAGCGAATTCAGGGGTAACTCAAGTCCCTCGAACTCCTCGCCGTTCCAGCTTTCACGGAGAATCTCGTCACTTTGCTCGCCGAGACCGCTCACACCACTCGCGAAGGCGCGTTTCTGGGTGACTGCGTCAAGGACCGAGAGGATATACGTGACGCTCAGCGTGATGAAGAGCATACCAGATCCTGCCATAAGTGCAGTCGCAATCTGCCAAAGGCTGCCTTGTGGGGTGAAATCTCCGTTCCCCATAGTGAATAGCGTGTATCCGACGTAGTAGAACCGCTCGCTCCAGGAGATGGGACCGGTGTTGCGGGTGTCTAGGAGGGCGTTCTCACCGCCAGCAAACAGCAGTGTCCACCCGCCCCAGAGGAGCGCAATCCAGACGGCAAGGCTAGTGATGAGAATTATCGGTCCTGAGAGTGACAACACCCGCTGCCGATCGCCAACTGTCTGCCGCAGCACCTGCCACTCCGATTTCATCAATCGCGAGGTGAGAGGTCCTGCACTTCCCTGAATCCACAACGTCGTCCACAGGAGATCGACGCTTACAGTGACGAGAGCGAGCACTCCCGCAACGAAGTATATCGAGTTCACCGTCTCGTCACCCGTGAATCGTTGACAGGGTCACTTTCGCCGAATGAAACACCACTACGTGACTGAACTGCTGTCGTAAGACCGTCACTGTGGCGGGTAACGCTACAGCAGAGATGCGTTATACGTAAGAGCGACGTGCTGCTCTTGGCTAAACGGAAAGCTGTCACGTCAGAACAGACGCCTTCGGGACAGAAAGGGCTCATTGTTTTGCGAAAATGAACTAGACGGTCCAGAGGAGAACAACCACGTCCAGACGGCGGTTCCGTCGCTTCACGCTGCCGACCAGTAGGAGGCCGATCACCTCATTTCATCCGCTCGTGAGGGATACAATACAGGCGGTCACACTCCTTGATTGTCGATTATTTAATTATCATTTATCTTCTGGAGAAGTTTCTCCGCTGTCTCTTGGAGGGATGAATCGAGGGATTGCTGTTCGACGAGTTGTTGGAGCGTCGAATCACATTGTGGTGTGCCAAGAGAGTGAAGCGCCTGTTCCCGATATTGGTCTTCGATATCATCGTTTGACACGAGATCGGCGAGTTCGTCACATTCGTTTGCCATTTTGAGCGCGTGAATGGCGTCTTCACGATTATCAGGGTCTGCGGAGGTATCAACGGCGAGCTCAACACATTCCTCCGGTGTTCGTGAACTCATAGCCTGTAGTTCTATGCCCGTTTCAATAACCCTTGAGGCTGTTTTGCGCCCTGTAGGACCTAGTGGTCCTCAGTTTGTACGTCGAATGATGTTGTGATCAGCTCTCCATTGGGTTTCGCTTGCAGGAAGAGGCGATATCGACCAGCAGTTGGGAAGCGGACGGCAAACCGAACGACACCGTCCTCTGGGTCCGTTTCTTCGGGATGTACGTGTAGATATGCGAGGTCTCCATTTCGAAGCGCAACGAGGTGACCGAGTGCGCCGAGATACGGGTCAAGGTGAGCGACACCGCCATCTTGGCGTACCTCGAACTCAATGTCTACAGTCTCTCTGAAGGCGCTGTCGCCGATGTTCAAACTCCTCATCACTCAGGTCCCCGCGGGCATACGCGGTTCGCAACTCTTTGAGTGCATGGTCGTGTTCGAGAATCTGACCGCTCACGAGACCACGGTAGAGAAGGTATCCGACACCGAGTAGGGCAAGAAGAAAGAGAAGCATCATACCGATGCCCCAAACTGGTGTGATCCCCGCGCCAGGGCTACCACCCCACCACCCCATCATTCCCATCATCGGCATCGCAAATACCATCATCAATAACGGAACGAATATGATGACGGCAAGTACAATGAGGACTATCCGGAGTAGCAAATTGCCTTGCTGTTGAGTGGACATTGTGGAAACCTCTATGGTATAGGCACGAGATAGTCATAAAATCGACCTTTGGACTTTGCCGTTCACATCGACTTCGGCTTTGCCTTTCGAGACCGAGGAAGAGAGATGTGATCTTCGGTCAGTCCGCTGGTTGAAGACTACCCGATGAAGAGACTCCAGGAAGGGATGGAAGGTCCAGATCGACGCGACGGAGGAACTGTGCGTTGATGGCAACGATGACCGTACTGAGTGACATAAGGAGTGCCCCGACGGCAGGCGAAAGGAGGATTCCAATCGGTGCAAGAACGCCCGCAGCGAGCGGAATGGCGAAGACGTTGTAGCCGGCGGCCCAGACGAGGTTCTCCTGCATCTTCCGGTAACTCGCCTTGCTCAGTTTGACGAGCCGGACAACGTCGAGTGGGTTGTTCTGTACGAGGATGATGTCTGCGGACTGGACGGCGACGTCTGTACCACTCCCGATGGCGATACCGATGTCGGATCGCGTGAGTGCGGGGGCGTCATTCACCCCGTCTCCGACCATGGCCACGAGTTTGCCTTGGTCCTGGAGTTCACGAACCTTCTTGTCCTTGTCCTCCGGGAGGACTTCGGCGAACACTGTATCGATTCCGAGCTCGTCAGCAACCGCGTGAGCGACGTCCGCCGAGTCACCGGTCAACATCGCGACCTCGATGTCGAGGTCGTGAAGCGCGTCCACGACCTGATAACTCTCCTCGCGGATGACATCTGCGAGCGCGAAGGCGGCCACCGGCTCGTCGTCACGAACGAGATACACGACAGTCTGTGCGTTCTCACCGGCTTGGTCGGCGAACATGGTGAGCTCGTCCGGTACATCGCTGTCGAGGTGTGAGAGGAGGTTCGGTCCCCCGGCGTACACCGTCTCGCCGTTCACGGTCGCTCGCACGCCGCGCCCTTTGAGCGCCTCGAAGTTCGATGCTTTCGGAATCGTAACACCGCGTTCGTCGGCTGCCTCGCGGATCGCTTCCGCGATCATGTGCTCCGAGTCACTCTCGACGGCGGCAGCGAACGCGAGGGCTTCCTCTCCGGTGACGTCGCTCGCTGTCGCAACATCGACGACGCCCTGTTCACCTTCTGTGAGGGTCCCGGTTTTGTCGAAGATGATTGTGTCGAGTTCTCGTGCTCGCTCCATTGCGATGCGGTCCCGAACGAGCATCCCGTTTCGAGCTGCCAACGACGTGTTGATAGCGACTACCAACGGGATTGCAAGTCCGAGCGCATGGGGACAGGCGATTACCAGCACAGTCACCACGCGCTCGATGACGGGCGCACCGAAGGAGGTCGCAATCGTCCACGCGATGGCGGTAAGTACGGCTGACGCAACGGCGACGTAGAAGAGCCACCCCGCCGCGCGGTCCGCGAGCGCCTGCGTCTTCGACTTGCTCTGCTGAGCCTCTTCGACGAGTCGCATGATTCCCGCTAGTGTCGTCTCCTCGCCTGTCGCGCTGATACGGATACGAAGGCTCCCGTCGCCGTTGATAGTCCCGCCGATGACTTCGTCACCAGGCTCCTTCGAGACGGCTCTGGACTCGCCGGTGATCATCGCCTCGTTCACGTCGGAGTCGCCCTCCTCGACGACGCCGTCTGCGGGCACGCTCGCACCGGGCCGTACGAGAACGAGATCTCCCTCTTCGAGGTCTCTGACGGGCACTTCTTCGGTCTCACCGTTGTCGATGATGCGTTCGGCGGTGTCTGGAACCAACTTGGCGAGTTCGTCGAGCGCGCTAGAGGCCCGGCGGACACTACGCATCTCGATCCAGTGGCCCAACAGCATGATATCGATGAGCGTCACGAGTTCCCAGAAGAACGCCGACGTCGTCGGAAAGATCACGCTCGCTAAGCTGTAGACGAACGCGACGGTGATCGCCATGGAGATGAGCGTCATCATTCCAGGCGAGTAATTCCGGAGTTCCGGGGCGGCCATCTTCAGGAACGGAACCCCACCGTAGGCAAAGACGATTACCGCGAAAACCGGGTTGATCCACTCACTACCAGGGAACGCAGGCACCGAAAACCCGAGCCACTCCTGAAGCATCTCGCTGTAGAGGAGGACCGGAATGGAGAGGAGTGTCGAGACGAAAAAGCGCCGTCGGAACATTTGTTCGTGACCCTCGTGCATCCCGCCATGATCACCATGGGAGTTGCTGTGATTGTGCTTCCCCTCCTTCTGTTTAACGTGTTCCGCAGCACCAGTGGCGTCCGCTTCAGTCTCAAGGAGCGACTGCTCCGTTCGCGATTCCTCCGAGTCATCACCCCGGTCGGTTTTGTGATGGTTGGCCATCGAGTCGTGTTCCTCGTGACCGGTGTGATTGTCAGTTCGGTCGTCGGCTGTGTGGCGGTCGTTCATAGTTCGTAACTCAGACCTCTAATGACTCTTCTTGGCCTCTCAACCGCAAAACAGCAGTAATGGCGAGTGAAAACAACACAAATACAGCAGAGAGAAGTTGTCGCCGGTGTGTGGTTAGCCAGAGTTGGTAGCTCCGATTCCGTGCTCGATCGTCGAAATTCCCGTGAGCCCCGTAGTCCGTGTCATCGTCTACGGGGTCCCAGAGATTGTCCTCTCGATTCGAGTCCGCCGGTTCTTCGACCATCTGTGAACTCTCCCCAGACTCGGCTAGCATTCGATCAAGATGCCGTGGGATGATGCGGTTTCCGAGAATTGCTTTCACCGTCGAACTCCCTACCCATAGTTCGTCGCGGTCGTGATGCGCCGTCCAGACGATGGCGTCGGCAGCGACCTCTGGTTGATAGATTGGCGGGACGGGTTGTGCCTTCTTCGGTAACCGGCTTCTTACCCACTCGAACTGAGGTGTGTTGAGCGCCGGCATCTCGACCATCGACAACTGGATACTACTCTCGTCGTGAAGCAACTCGGTACGGACCGATTCGGTGAACCCTTGGATGGCGTGCTTCGACCCGCAGTACGCAGACTGCAACGGAATACCACGATATGCGAGCGCCGATCCGACCTGAACGATCGTACCCTCGTCCCGAGGGCGCATCCGGTCAAGCGCGGCCTGCGTCCCATACACGTATCCGAGGTACGTGACCTCGGTCACCCGCCGGTACTCGTCGGATTCCATCTCCGCTGCCGGCGAGAACACTGACGTCATCGCGCAGTTCACCCAAACGTCGATTGGGCCGAACACGTCCTCCACGGCGTCAGCCGCCCCCTCGACCTGTTCTGGGTCTGAAACGTCAGTCTGGACCGTAAGCGCCTCACCTCCTGCTTCTTCGACGTCCTGACGCGCACCTTCGAGCCCGGCCTCTCCTCGGGCTAGGAGGCCGATCTGTGCGCCCTGTTCGGCGAAGGCACGAGCGGTTGCCCGTCCGACGCCGGCTGATGCACCGGTGATCACGACAACTTCGGACTCGGATGTGGTGTTTCTCTTAGACATGTTTAGTTTGTGTATCTCTCAGACGATGTATTCCTGCCAGAAGCCGTACTGATCCCTGATCGTTCCTTTCGGAATGTTGAGGGCGACGAGCAGCACCCCGACGATGACACCGCTCCATGCTGCTAGCGTCGGAGCAGGGCCAAGAACCCACGGGGCCGCGATTACCCACACCCCCAACGGAATGTTGAGAAAGCGGATTGCACGGGCAGGTTCAGCCGTTGCGATAACTGCGAACGAGACGACGAGAGCGCCGACGAGGTGACTGCTGTCCGCGAGTAGTCCCTGTGTCCCGAAGACGGTCGGCGACAGCATCAGCCAGAAGCCGAGTGCCATCGCTCCGAGGAGATACCACGGAATTGAGATTCCCCAAAACATTCCAGCGGGCCGGTCGCGGTCGCTCCGCGTTTTGTCGGCGATCCCCGCATCTTCCTCGGAGAGCTTTCCTCCCATCCAGAATGCGTGCCAGAGCGAGACACCCTCACTTGTCCGCCGCTTCAGTAGCTGACCCATGGCGACCACCTCGTCGAAGGAGAGGGCGATCATCCAGAGCATCCCAAACGCCGAGAGCAGACACAGCGTACACCACGTTCCGACAAGAATTGGTTGGGAAATGACTAGCAATACCTGAACGAATCCCAGAGGAATGACGACAATGCCGAAGAACGTGACCATCCACGGCATCGTCCGCCAGCGGCTCTTGTCGCCCATGAGCCCCATGAGCGATTCGAGTGCGTATGCGACGGCACCTAACCCGGCATCCGATACAGGAAACGCCTCTGAGACTCTCGAATCGAGAATCTGGACGGTACCGTTTCCGAAGAACGGGTCCCAGACGAAGTCGATGTAGCCGAGCTGGTAGGCGGCCATGTACCGCGAGACGAAGAAGCCGAAAAGGCCGAGGGCGATGATCGGCGCCCGCTGGGCCGCCGTTGATGGATTGTAAGACCAGCCATCGGGGACGGCTGCCCCCTCCATCTCCATACGCATCATGATAATGATCGAAAAGGTAATCACCATGATGCCGACGAGCGAGTCGTTGAGGTATGCCGCCGCCGTCGGTGCGTGGAACACGAGCGGCGCCATCAGCAACCACAGCCCCACGAAGCCGTTGGCATATGACGCCCACGGATTATCCCGGTATAGTGTGAGTCCAGCGAGTCCAATCACCACGAGGCCTGTAATGATGTCGCTCCAAGTCATCCACGTACTCTCGTAGCCGAGCGACATTGGACTCGTCACGAGCCAGAGACCGAGGGCGATGACGGCGTACTGAATCCACGGCTCCTTCAGCGGGTGCATGAGCATCATGTCACCCGGCTCCTGCTCTCTGTTTTTGTCGTGCTGTTCGCCGTTGGCGGACCCTGAGTCGTTGTTAGGGTGTTGACCGTCAGTCATTTTTTTCGATGATTGCTATCTGTCGATTCGGTACTGTGCGCGTCAAGAGATCGATCAGGAGAACTCTCTTCTGCGCCGATCTCAACGTCAAGTGTCGTCTGCTGACCTTCGAGGTAGAGGACGCTCGTGATAAGTCCGATGTGACTGAACGCTTGCGGGTAATTGCCGATCTGTTTGCCCGATTCCGGATCAATCTCCTCTGCGAGGAGTCCGAGCGGGCTGATGAACTGTGAAACCTTCTCGAAGACTTCAGTTGCCTTGTCGACGCGTCCGGCGAGCGCGAGCGCGTTGATCAACCAGAACGAACAGACGACGAACGCCCCTTCCTCGCCGGGGAGGCCATCGTCACCTTCGAGACGCTTCACTAATCCGTTCGGTGAGAGGAGCCGGTCGATGATTGCGTCTATCGTTCCTTGAACTCTCGGATCATCTGGCGGAAGAAATCCGACGATGGGGAGCCGGAGGGTCGCAGCGTCTAGTTTCTCGTCCTCTTCGAACGACCGGACGAAGCTCTCAAGTTGATTGTTGTATCCGCGTTCCAGTACCGTTTCACGGATTCGTTTCCGCTCTTCACACCAGCGCTCGGTCGGTCCCTCAACATCGGTTTCATCGACGAACTTGATAGCTCGGTCGAGGACCGCCCAGCACATCACCTTCGAGTACACGAACTGTTCTGGGCCGCTCCGCACCTCCCAGATACCGACGTCTGGTTCTTGCCAGACGTCGCAGACGTGATCGGCAATGTCGCGAATTAGGGTCCAGTGATTCTCGAGGTGGTCAGCGCCGTACTGAACCGTCTGGTAAACGCCGACGACGAGCTCGCCGTACACGTCGAGCTGGCGCTGTGTCGCCGCTTCGTTTCCGATTCGAACTGGTGCCGAGTCACGGTACCCTGACAAGTTGTCTAAGGTCTGCTCGTCGAGATCTGTCTCTCCGTGCAGGCCGTAGAGGGGTTGCATCTCGGCAGGCGTTCCTTTCGAACAGTGGTCGAGACACGTCTCAAAGTAGTCTACCGCCTCCTCGAGGTGACCTAGTTCGGCAAGTGCCTGAACCGCGAACGCTGAGTCACGTATCCAATTATACCGGTAATCCCAATTTCGAACCCCGCCGATAACCTCAGGAAGTGACGTAGTCGGGGCTGCACAGATTGTCCCTGTTTCCCGGTGGATCAAGAGCTTCAATATGAGTCCCGATCGGACCGCGAGGTGGTGCCATCTACTACCGACCGAGCATGAGGACGTGTCAGGGCATGAGTGGGCCCAGTTTTGCCAGTAATCGACGACTGCTTTGAGCTGTTTGTAGTGGTCGTCTGGTCGGTTCTGAGTATCTTCGTTGTAGCTAAGGACAAACCACTGCTCTTCGTCGTCTGCCAGTGTGAACGAGGCGCTGGCTGCCTCGCCTGTGACCTCGAACGGAGCAGTACTTGAGAGGAATACCGACTCATTGTTGCCACGAGCGACGACTCCGTTCTTGGTCTGTTCAACGGTCGGCATTTCCCTGGCGTAGTCAAATCGAGGTTCGAAGTTGGCGACGAACTCGACTGCTCCACTATCGCAGACGATTCGCCGAAAGATCGCTCGATGACCGTCGGAGGTCGTCCGCTTAGGGATCGGCATAAAATCCGTCACCGTTGCGTGTCCGTTGGACGTTCGAAACCGAGTCTGTAAGACGTTCGTTCGGTCTATGTACGTCTGCCCTGACTCGAACGATCGAGCTGGTTTGATAGTCATATGCCCCCCGCGTTGAGTGTCGAGAATCCGAGCGAAGATGGAAGGGGACTCTACGTGAGGGAAGCAACACCAGTCAATCGCTCCGTCGTTTCCGATAAGCGCGACTGTTTCGAGGTTTCCTATGACACCGTATTCCTCGAGTGGTTTGTGCGTGTTTCCTCCGTTTCTAGAGAACTCCTCTGGGGCGCTCACAGTTTCACCATTGGGTGATAGATTCGCTGGTCGTTGTGTGACCGTAGCTTGTCTGTTCGCCGGTCGAATCAAGCGCGAAGTCTTCCATTGTCATCTCTGTCCTAATTTTGTAGTCTTTTTTCTTTTCAATGACATTTTTCTATGCGTCCTCAGGGTATGTCTGCGTATTCACTCTCCGGACACGAGGTGCAGCATAGATGTTGTACAACGCGAGCGAGGTAACTCCAATCCCGACAATGACGTTGTTCCATAAGAAAAGACCAGGAACCCCGAATACAAACGGAGCAACGAGCAACCACCCCCCGAGCAGACCGTTAACGGCTGCTGCACGTCTATCGAGCATTTCTCGTCTCTGCTCTCGAGAGTAGTTGTAGCCTGAAATGACCAAGATGACACTACCGACGACGACATTATTCCACTGGCTCACGACTGGTGCTCCGAGGACAGATGGGGCAACGAACAACCAGAGCCCTAGAACTGCGGTCACCGCCACCGTCCACTTTGTTGGGGATTCCATGGAAATAGTTGGAAGCCGAACCGATGATGTCCGAGCTGCTATTAGGAGGAAGCCATTTCGCGGCAGGATTCAGCGCATTCGCGCAGAACCTTCGCACAAACCTGACAGTGTTCGGCGTCGTGACGCTTGCACTCTTCAGCACACTCCTCGGCAGCCCCGGCAGTGGCCTCAGCAAGTTGCGTACTGTAGTTCGAGTTACGGACCATGAACCGTGCATTGAGTGACGCAAGGTCTGCAACGTCACGGCAGAGCCGCAGGCATTCTGCCATCTCTTCGCCTTCACCTGCACACTCATCCGCACACCATTCACACGCCTGCACGGCTTCGAGACAGTTGTCAATGCACTCTTCCATCGTCCCCTCTACGTGGTCGATCTGAGTTAGCGCCATTACAAGAGCCCTTTCTCGGTTGACGGGCTTTGTTACTCGGTGGCCAAGGCTGAAGGCGGATTAATGAGATGGTGGTAATGGAGGATATATCTGAGAAGCGGAATGATGAGATGGGTCGAAATGAGCGGTATGAGGACTCTTTCATCAGGAATTGATTCTTAGGTCATTTTGTGGTAAGGAAATTGAAATAGTGGGTCTCATATACTTCTTGAGGGCTGGACAGAATCGAACTCTGGGCTGCCCGTAGCGTAAAGACGCTTCATGCTGTACCGTTTGTATGGTCGATTCGGCAGTCCACATTCTCAGCGTCCTGTTCGCCATCGTTAGTGGAACGGGTGCCGGGCTGTTGTCCATCTTATTCTGGCGAGTCGCCCACGACTCACCATTCGGCACCCTCGTTGCATTACTCTCAATGGCGATGTCCGGGATGATTATCTATCATGTCGTCTTATTCCTGTTTGCGCCGGACTCGTTCTTTCTTGATGCGCTCCGAAGTGCACTTTACACGATTCTCGCCATTTTCATTTGGCTGGTGATTGCGACACATCAGCAGCTCAAGCGTACTGCAACAGGAGGGTGAATACTCATGATAGAGCCTATTCACATTACGGTTTACAATTTATTGATCGGCATTATTACGGGCGTCGGCGTGATTTATTTCCTTTTCCTTAAACCGGCTATCGTCGAATATCATCAGTTCCTCTTTGTCACCATAATCGGGCTACTCCTGTTTCTTGTCGGTGGACCACTCACCGAACTACTCGCCCCTGAACTGGTCCACTGGGTTCACGGACTTGCATCCATACTGGTGATTTTAGGTCTGTACAATCCAGTGACGCGGGATATTCGCCACGATGCTTGGACCAACATTCTTCTCAAAGAGCCAAGCCAAGTTCGCGAGCCCGCCGACTGGATGTTGCCGATTGACGATACAGTTCTGAATCTGTTCGACTCAGCGGATCTCGTCTTGACCCCGTCGATCATTGCTCATAACATCGATTACAGCCGTGACGAGGTGAACCGCAGACTCATTGAGTTGGAAAAGCGTGGGTTCGTGACTAAAGTCGACCGGGGGAAATACCGGATAACGGCGCTCGGACGTCAGTATCTCAATGGAGCTGTCTCAGCTAGTCTTCGAGGTCAATTGCGACATCTTTGGAACTTTAGGTTCGGTAGGTGATATTTGATAGGATAAGAACTCTCGCGTAACTTTCTACCGACGGCACGTAGAATGGCGTTTTCGATTATCTTTGGCTCCTTTGCTCCACCTTGTTCAATCCTCCTCAGAAGACCCCTGCGATGAAACCAACGCCCATAATGGTGAGAACGGCAGCGGAGAACGCGGGGAGATACGGCGTGTACCGCACGACCAGTTTTTCGGAGTGGTGGTAGCCTGCAATCAACAGCATCGTCAGTCCGACGATACCCACGATGACCGTGAGACCACGCACTCATGAGTTCGAGGCAGTAGTTCGACCCGGTACAGAGCGCGATGATCTCGAACTTCTCCTCGTGTGCGAACCCGAGGACGAACGCGAACCACGCGATACCGAGGAGCCCCCACAGTTCGGAGTTTAGGTCCTGTTGCGTGCTTATTTTCACATCAGTTGAGTCTGGTGAGGCTCTAGACTCGTATTCTCCGAGATCGCTATGGACGCACTCACGCCTGATGAATTGGAGACGCTCGCTGAACTTTAACAGGGATATGTGGTGGCCGCAGTATCAGATGGTAGATGATGAGACGGAATTGCCGTCTCTGTACTTGGCTGAGATTGAGCTGGTGAAGGATTGGAAACCCGGCTTCTATTGAGACTCGGTGTAAAGCACAAAACCTGACCCAGAGCTGTAACCGTGTGAGTCCACGGTTTTGGTCGTACTGAATCGAGCTTCTGTATCTCGCACGGTGTTTCTGGCTGAACCTTGGTAGTTCGCAGAGGTGCTGCTGAATACAGAGCGCGTATCGGTTATAAGTTCGATCTGGATGTGGGGAGTCGAACTGCTCCGTATAGATATTGCACTGGTCACTCAGACGAAACATCTTATACGAATCGAGATAGTCTGTCGTGTACGCCGACGCTATGACTCTCCTCGAAATTCTGTTCGGAACCGGACTTGTTGTCGGGGTAGCTGTAGCTGTTCTCGTGTATCTCGCCTGTGTGAGACGGGGAGTCTCATCAACCAGTCGCTTCGTACGGGCACTCGTTTGTGGTGGGGGCAGTTTCGGTAGTTTCCTCGTCCCATACGTGTTTTCGCAGGAACTACGATACCTGTACTTTCAGGTACTGAAACCCCGACCAATCGCGGTTCATCCTCGTGAGTGGCTTTTGGTCAATCTCATGGCGGGGCTCGTAATCGGAGTCGTACTCATGGGTCTATATTTCGCAAGGAGCAGATTCCAGAGCAGGAAGCAAGCCGAAGTGCACTAAATGCCAAATCACTCGGTGCGCACGCTCTACTCGCAGTTAGTTCAGCCCCGATGAGACGGAATAAACGAGGTCTCCGTGAGAGATGCATTCTCTGTATCTCGCATACTGTTTCTGACAAGGATTGGGTAGGTTTCAGCAAGCGTGCTGAATACAGGGCGCATATCGTTCACAGAGACCGCCACGATTTAACCTCGTCAGAATCGCTACAAATATTCATGTACCGTACACCGATAGACGCAAATGTCGACTAACCGAGTTCATTTCGTCGATGTATTCGCTCAAGGGAAGTACACAGGAAACCAACTGGCAGTCGTCCGTGACGCATCGAACTTGTCTACTGATGAGATGCTCGCTTTCACCCGTGAGACAAACTTCTCCGAAGCGACGTTCATCGAATCGCCTGACACGACAGAGGCCGGATACGATGTCCGAATCTTTGACCCCGCTGAGGAGATCCCCTTTGCCGGCCACCCAACACTCGGAACAGCATTCGTAATTCGTGAACACCTCCGAGACGATCTCCCGGAGGAAGTTGTGCTTAATCTCGGCGTCGGCCAGATTCCGGTTTGGGTCGAAAACCACGACGGCTACGAGACCTACTGGATGCGGCAAATTCAGCCGACCTTCGAGGACGAGTTCTCATCGGAACTGTTCGCAGATATTCTCGGTCTCAACACGGCGGATATCGATGACTCCCACCCAATCAGGCTTGTCTCGACGGGTCTTCCCACCGTCGTTGTCCCCTTGACCTCCCTCAGCGCCGTCCAACGAGCCGAGACGCAACTGGAACCGTACTATAATCGGCTCATCGATTCCTACGGCAACTTGAACGTGCTCGTGTTCTCTTCTGAGACGGCTGAGGACAACGACCTGCATGTCCGTGTATTCGCTGACTGCGCTGGCGTCCCAGAAGACCCCGCTACAGGCTCCTCAAACGGTTGCCTCGCCGCCTATCTCGTCGAGCACGACTACTGTGACACGGACGAGATTGAGGTCACCGTTGAACAGGGCTACGAGATGGATCGCCCCTCACACCTCCAACTTCGAGCAGCGAAAATGCCAGATGGTATTATTGTCGAAGTCGGAGGGCGCGTGATTCCGGTCTTAGATGGGAAACTCCAATGAATATGTATTACTATTAAAATATAGTTTCACCTGAACCAACATGGCGAACCCCTACCCGAGTGGGCTCGCATCGTCACCGAACCCACTTCCATATCTCTCAACGACTTCTGTAACGGTGACCTCATACGCATCGTACCACTCCGTCCACCGCTGTTTCGCACGTTTGTGGTCCGTATCCACTCCAAACGACTCGATTGCGTCCAACGACTCCCAGTAGTAGACGACAAGAATCTCCTCACTATCTGGTGCATGCCACGTCTGCTTGCCCCGATATCCCTCCGTGTCCTCGGCAGCCGCTTGTATCGCGTCATTCAGCTCATGAAACTCCGCATCGTACTCACCGGGAGCGAGGCGGAACGTTACCAAATACATCTGGACTATTCACCCGTCCACGCGAACAAGACGCTTCCCCTCAAAGCATACAACATTTAGCAACCAACGACTCGCTGACCCACACGCAAGTCGGGGTTGGGTTTCTGGCCACCCTCGCCGGGAACTTCACGCCTATCCTTCACAACAGAGAACATCACTATGAATACCCCTCTAAATCGGGTCCGAGTGGGTCCCGTGGTGAGTATCCGATGACACGACACAATAACCAGCCCGACAGAAATCGATTCGCAACCATCGCAGTCGGCGCAGCTAAAACCGAGACGCATCCTCACAGGGAGGGAACGAATGACGTCGTCCCACCGATCCACCTCTCAACTACGTTCGAGTGGGTCAGCGGGGAGGACGCCAATGAACACGACTATTCACGCGAGAGCAATCCGACTCGGGCAGCCCTCGAAGAGCAGTTAGCCCGCCTCGAAGGCGGCGAGCATGGGTTGGTGTTCGCTTCCGGAATGGCCGCCACATCGACGACGATGCTGTCGCTGGTCCCCCCGGGAGGCCACGTCGTCTCCTCGGACTCCATCTATAGCGGAACCGAAAAACTGCTCACGGAACACATGGCCGGACATCTCGGCGTTGACATCGACTTTGTTGACGCCCGTGACGCCGACAACGTCGCCGATGCAGTCAACGCGGACACTGACTTGATCTGGGCAGAAACACCGTCGAACCCCTTGATTAGGTTGTGCGATATCCAAACGATAGCCGACATCGCCGATGACCACGATGCCCTGTTCGGCGTGGACAGTACCTTTGCGAGTCCGTACTACCAAGCCCCACTCGAACGGGGTGCCGACGTCGTCGTTCACAGCACCACCAAGTATCTCAACGGGCACTCCGACTCGATCGGCGGTGCCGTTATCACCGACGACAAGGAGGTTTTCGAGCAATTAGCGTTCGCGCAGCGGGTTGGACTTGGGAATATGCTTTCGCCGTTCGACTGCTACCTCGTTGCGCGAGGCATCAAGACGCTGCCCGCGCGGATGGAACATCACGAGAAGAACGCGATGGCAGTTGCCCGGTTCCTCGAAAACCACGATCGAGTCGTTCGTGTCCACTATCCGGGTCTTGAGAGCCACCCGCAACACGACCTTGCGAGTGAGCAGATGTCAGGGTACAGCGGGATGCTGTCCTTCGAATTCGATGGTACACTCATCGAACTTGAGGCGTTCATCGAGGGACTTGAAGTATTCACGCCGGGAGCAAGTCTCGGTGGGGTTGAGAGCCTTGTTGAGGTGCCGTCACTAATGATCCCCGACGAGTTCAGTCGTAGTGGCGATTCAGCGGAGATTCCCGAGACGCTGGTCCGAATTTCCGTTGGCCTCGAAGACGCCGATGACCTCTGCGAGGATCTTCAGACGGCGCTACCGTAAGCTCAACCCTATTCATCGTAGCCTGTTCACTAACCTGAGTAGCAGAGAAACGAACGACAGGCTGCTGAATACACCCTCTGTATCCCGCACGATGTTTCTGACAGGGACTGAGCAGATTTCTGTGGGTATGCTGAATAGAGGGCGCGTATCGGTCTCTGATCGGCATTCGAATGTGAGCGAACTGAATCGATCACTACAGAGACGCTATTGATCAGCGCAGACATCGTTTATTACACAACTTAGCGAAGAGGAAGTTCTGCTTCTTTTCTACTGGGAATTACAAGTAGCGCGCTTACATCCATTGACAGCCTCTTAACAAGAGAGGAAACTGATATGAGTACCAATACTACGGACGAGCGGTCGCGCAGTCAGAGCGCGAACCCGGACGAGAGCGGCAAGGGATTATCGGCCGTCATCGCGCTGCTTGGGCTGTGGATGATAATTCAAGCCATCATGTTCGACATCACCGCCACGCAGTTCGGGAACGATGTCATCATTGGCGGCCTCCTGTTTGCCGTCGGCGCGTACAACTACTCCCGTCGATCGAACGAAAGAGTTGGAAGCATCGCTGCCGCTTCAGTCGCTGCGTTGTTGGGCCTGTGGCTCATCGCAGCGCCGTTCATGTTCGGCGCTGACGCGGGGTTCACAGAAGCTACCAACGACTTGGCGTTCTGGAACGACGTCATAGTCGGCCTCCTCGCGTTCGCCCTCGGTGCCTACAGCGCCTATGAGGCACGTGAGGAGCGCAAGGAAGCGGAAAACCGAAGAACTGCAACCTGAGAAGGTTACCTAAAGGGCATCTTCGGACGCCACGCTATTTATTTTCAATCCACTGTTGTGAGAGCGTTTCACGCCGATACGCTGCGACGTGATAGGTAGTGACTTGTACCGAATACGCAGCCGTCAGCGCCGCAAAGAGACCGATCAGGGGGAGCAAACCGTCGTATACGATGCCGTTGATCAACTGGAGAAGCGCAAACAACGGAAGGCCAAACGTGAAGATCCCGGTGCGGACGGGGAACTCACGGGCCATTCGGAAGAATACGTCCATCTGGCTCATTCTCTTTGTGGACATTATTTCCTTGGCTCTACTCTCGGTGTCACTCTCACCGTCGGATATAGTCACTTCGAAATCCCCCAGCGGAAGAATACCGCCGAGGAACTCTCGCCGAGGTCGATAGCGATAAAGGTGGTCAACAAGATGAGAGTCCAGTATTACAACTGAGTTTGGGAAGTACGCACACCCACCTACCGGTTGTTTCGCCACTAAGGGCGTGAAACGAATGATGCTCGATTGTTGAATACACCCTCTGCATCTCGCACGCGCCTTCTGACAGGGAATGGGTAGTTCGTCGTAACCGTGCTGAATACAGAGCGCGTATCGGCTATCGGTCAGTCGCCATTGGTGGTCGTACCGAGTATTAGATACAGAGAAACTATCTATCAGGGGATTGCATTGTCTCTATTGCGATGACAGATGACTCTGACTGGCCGCTTCCGAGTCAGTCTCAACGTGTGCGAACACTCCTCTATCTTGCAGAAGGAATGATAATTGGGCCAGGCATTACTGTCCTTCTGCTCAGCACCCTCGGGGCGTTTTTCATAGATGTTAAGACTGGTTCGTTCAATCCTACTCTTTCGGCCTTTGGCGCATTCACCCTCCTCATCGTCCTCTTTTTTCTCCTTCGAGGTGCCGTCTTTTACAGCAGGGGACGTCGGTACTCTCGGGATGACCCACCAGAATACCAAGACTGGAAGGAGACGCGGCGGTGGATCTGGGTTGGCGCGGTAGCAATTGCGATTAGTGGGTTGCTTTTCGGTGCGTCAATGTTTCTCTGGGGGTGGTGGGCGGTTGTGTTTTTACAGGAAGCGAGGATTTTCATGCTGACCACAATTATGGGTGGTTTTTTACTGCATCTGTATGTCCTTAATCATATCGGAGTGGAAATTCTCTGACTCAGATATATGACGAGCGATCAATACGCTCACCGTCCTAACGGCTGCTTCATCACCGAGGACTTGAAAAGAACGATACCCGATTGCTGAATACATCCCTCTGTATCTCGCATTCCGTTACTGACAGCCGTTGAGGAGTTCGCTCACCGACTGCTGAATAGAGG
Organism: Haloprofundus salinisoli; assembly: GCF_020097815.1. Lineage (NCBI taxonomy): Archaea > Methanobacteriati > Methanobacteriota > Halobacteria > Halobacteriales > Haloferacaceae > Haloprofundus > Haloprofundus salinisoli. Next base: position 553,446 of record NZ_CP083663.1, on the reverse strand, counting down.
GCGCAAATGCAGAATGTCCCTCTAGTGAATCTGAGAGGGGTTTCACCTTTTCCGAAAAGTTACCTTGAGTCTCGTTATGCGTCAGCGACTTCTCCGGTCGGCGTTGATGCGCTGCCGCGTTTGTCCGCCAACAACCCTCCTACGGCCCCGAACACGAGCGGATACGCGATATCGAAAAACACCGACGGAAGCCCGACGGGGGAGGTGACGGTGAAGACGAACGCTCCGACGAGAAAGAGCGGAAAGTATCCTGCGACCACGCTCTCAGAAAAATCCGATTGTGACTCGGTTCACGTTGAAATCGACGTGGTGGTGAAGTACGTCGAGAACATGCTGGAGAGGTACCATCCGGAGTATAATCGAAGAAGACGAGTTCTACGCCAGTTGGTGTTTTTGTTTCCGCTTAGTGACTGCTGCGTAGAAGAAGAGAATGAGGGCCGTAGTGATACCAATCAGTGCTGCAAGGATCCTCGCCGGATAGAAGTAGAACGCAGAGGCGAGACAGACGAGACCGGATACGAGGAAGGTTTCCACGCCGTATTCCAGTCCGAAAAGAAACAGTGAGAGTGCGAGTCCGGCAAACGTGAGCATGAGAAGAGTATAGACCACGTCGAAGCTCGAAAATGTGAGTACGCTAATTACGAGAACACAAACGAAAATAATCGGAGCGAAGTACTTCCCGGCAGATTTGCCATCACCTGGTCTGAAGGCGGCAAACACGGATAGCAGAAGGAGAAGAATCAGAGCGAGAGTGAGCGTGAATGGATACGAGGAGACAACGAGCGCAATTGCCGAAGCGATTGCAAAGAGAACTCCGACAATTCGAATAACGGTTTGTGCCTTTCTGTCGAGTGAATTAGTCATCTGTTACACCACTGTGGGTTCTATTTACACGTTCTGGTCCTGACATTGCTGTTGTCTATAAAGTCAATTTAACAAAATATAGTTAATCGGCAGATACCCCGCGTTAGGTGGTGGTCGATGTACCGGAGCGGACTTTTCGTGATTCAGCTATCGGATGCGTTCTTGAGGTAACGAAGACGACTGCCGAGCGCACAGCAACTACCCGCCTCAGCCCTCCCCAACCTCGCGGTCAGCACAAGCACCGACTGTTCCCTCACGTGGGAACGGCGCGGCTCTGTTGAGGCCCTCAGTTTCTAATAGTTTTGTTGACGCCGTGTTGAATACAGAGCGCGTCTCGGTCACTGACTCCCAACCAACTGTGCGAAGACTTCACTCGTTTTGACTTCCTCCATCGTTTCAGCCGACACACTTCACAGAAAGCTTATTCGTCGTCACAGAACACTGTCTTCAATCGATGCCTTCCCTCTGGTCCCGACGCAATGCCCTTTGCCTCACTGGAGCAGCCCTCAGCTCACTCACAGGGTGTCTCAGTAACTCAACGAACCAATCGGGTACCGACACAAAGAGTCCTTCGAGACAAACCCAGACACCACTCCCAACGGGCACAGCGGAGTTGTCCGTCGAAAGTGTGGTTACCACGCCAACATTGGTCATCCCAAATTCTCCAGACTCGATCGGAACGTACGGAAGAGAAAGCGAGCAGTTCGTTTTCGCCAAAGTTGCAAGAGACATCTCCGCGATTTCTCCCACAGATTCAATCACTTTCACAGCTGACGGAACGATTTACTCACCTCAAAATCTCGAGGAAATTACGTGGAGTGATTCTCCGTGGGTTAATGGTGATACCTACACGGTTGACCCGACAGACACGGTCTGGTTCTCTGTTCCTAAACCTCTCGAGGCAACCGAAATCGCGATTCAGGGGACGACTGGAAACTATGAGTTGAGTGAGGACATGGTGAGAAAATTGGCGCGACCGCCTACCGAGTTCGAGGTAAGTGAGTTTTCCACACCTGCGTCGGTTGCGAATGGAGACACGGTTACTCTCACGCTCGTCGTTGAGAATGTTGGAGAGGTAGCTGGGACCTTCATCGGGGCGCTCAACCGTATTGGTCCTGAAATTGCTTACATACCCGTCGAGGCTATTGCGCTTGAAGTCGAAGCGGGTGAGTCGGCAACGTGGACGTATTCACGTACACCCTACATCAGTTCGCCTACCGGTGATGCGAACATGAAGTTCAATATGCAATCGAGTGGTGGACGGCGTTCAACAGAAACCACGATTACCACCAGCACATCGACAGAAACCACAGACGATTTGTGAAGAGTCTCAGCACACGGTTCTGACGCCGGATTGAGTGTTTATCGTGGCTATGCTGAATAGAGAGCGCTTATCGGTCACCTATCGATCGTCTCCTTGACAGAGGGACAGAGTCAGAGATTCAGAACACGCAATTACTGTCCAGTGTCTGAGCGGATTGTTCAGGCTAGATATCGGCGGACAGCGTATTCGACGACTCCTCCAAGAACGGCAGTCGTGAGCGTGTAGACGCCGCCAAAAATGTAGAAATCCAGCGGAGGAATCCCCATCACCCGCCATGGCTCATGAATCGTTTGCCAGTGACTATCGAAGTGAATCACGAACCACACGGCGACGCTGAGTGAGGGGACGACCAGTTGCTGTTCGAGGAACAGGACAGTCGGAACCAGCCCGAGAAGTACAAGCCCTACGACGGTACCGATAAACCAGACGTTCATCGGATACGAATAGGAAAGCACTGCCACCGGCTCCTCATACATCGTTGGATACGGCTCACGAGACGCAAACCAGAGCCACACTATAGTGATTAGCAACAAGTGAGCGACCCCAGTTACGCCCCCAATCGCCACGTTTCGCCGAGAGGGTCGAAGGTGTTGCACACCTACTCTCCTCAGCAATAAAATATAATCATATGTATGTTCTTCGCCGAGTTGCCGAATAGAACCTCTGTATCTCGCACTCCGTTACTGACAGCAATTGAGGTGTTCGCTCACCGCCTGCTGAATACAGCGCGCGTATCGGTCACATCGTTACGTTTGTCTCGACACTCAGTGTAAAACGGTCGCTTAGCGCTCTTCTCGGAATATCCTGTACGGAAACGAAATAAATACGACGAGTAGGGCAAGGGCGAGAATACTACCCGTTATAATGATACTGTAGTCACCCCACGTATGCGTCGATACGGCCAGAAATATCAAAACCAATGCAATAATTAGCCCCAAGAGTTGGCTATCGAATCGGAGAGATGGATTGAACTGAGTCGTCATTGTCTCCACTCGTAAACTCTGTTGTGACTTTTGAGACTGATCCTCTGGCTGGTCGTCGTCCATAGTACCTATAATAGTATAGTACAAGAGAAATATACCCTCTCTATTCAGCATACAACATTTGACATAGATTGGGAAGGTTTCAGCGGCTGTGCTGAATAGAAGGCGCGAATCTCGCATAGTCAAGGGTAGGAAACACACATACCCTGAGTTGCCACGATTGCTCGACCTCGGGAAGATGGATATACGGCACAGATACTCGCCGTAGCGAGTGAGTCTACACGCGCTACGATTAATGAATTGAGTGAGAGCAATTCATATTCCAGGTACTGACTTGGGGGTGGTATGGAATTACTAGACGAGGTCTTTTCGCTATTCAGCACGGAACGACGACGGTTTGCATTGTACTACCTGAAGGGCGCGGAAAGCCCGGTATCAATCGACGAACTCGCAGAGAAAATCTATGAGTGGGAAGAGAACGGGTCGTGTGACACTATCCCCGACGATGAGCTACAAAAGGTAATTCTCTCGCTAGAACACTCTCACCTTCCGAAACTTGAGGATGCTACACACGTCGAATACGACCGCACCAATGAGCAAGTCCGTATCTCGGGACTGTCAGCAGAGGCTGACGTGATCCTCTCTGTTAGCGAGGCTCTTGAACAACCCTCCCAGACCAACGATTTTGTCGTCTCTCAGCTCGGAAAATCCCCGTGAGATATAACCTTGATATCGGAGATGAGTTTTTCAGCAGGTGATGAATTGGATAATACAGTGCGGAATATAACCTCTAAGTCGGTCACGCTGATCCTGACGGAAGTTGAGCAGTTTGGGCCGCGCGTGCTGCATACACAGTGCATACTGAGTTCAGAGTACCAGTGGTCTGCGAGCATGTCTGTTCGATTGACTTCGAACATCTACCAGTACCGTGTCTTCGAAGAAGTAACGGAAATACTCGCCGCTACTAGCTGGTGAATTGGGGGTACGAGACGTGTATACCCTAATTTCGGACATCGAGAGTGGCTTTTCCAAAATATGGTTGTTCAAATTATGTTGAATTCAGAATAGACTTCTCCGTCCAGTCTCACATGGGGTGTAGAGATAGACTCACGAACGCAAATACCCCTGTTTTAGAGTTGTGAGAGCCTGCTTTCGAGGTTACGTGTCATCAATCCCAAGCGGATCGACTGTCTCGACAACATTGTCATCGTTATCGAGCAGCGAGAGTAATCCGTCGCTGGTGCGTTTTACGCGTAGGGAGTCACCGTGTTCTTCGAGGACACCGAATGGAACCCAAACCGTCGTTTCTTCAGTCTCGTTGTCAGCGTATGGGAGGGTCAGAGGTGCGGTGTCGGTGTCGGTTGGACTCGCCGATCCGAATAGCGAGTACCCCACAACTTGTTCGATTTTATCCTGGTGACGGCTTCGATGTGACTCAGGCAGATCTTCGGGCGTTGAAACAATCTGGGACGGACTGTTGAGCAGAGTCGTGGCGAGGTCATCGTCCTCCCCGTACTCCTCAATATACTGCACGAACCATTCTGGGCGCATCTCCAAGTCGATTTTTTGACCACACTGCGGACAGAATCGCATACTCGAATCAATCGAGACGTTACAGTTTGGACAAGATTTGATTGGTGCGACAGTACGGGCGTCGTCGTTTTCATGTTCAATACCGAGCGTGTCGATGATTTGACTGTTGACATTGTCCCCGGTAAGGTGCTCATAGCGTTTGAGCTGCCCAGACTCGCGTGCCCAACCCGCTCGATACTCGATTTCCCGGTCGGACATCCCGCGAAGTGCCCAGATTGTTACTGCTGAGTGTTTCATGTTGTGCGGATGCAGTTTCTCAAAATCGATGTCGGTATTTGTCGCTAACCGACGCATCCGTCGGCGAAACGCTGCGGGGCTGATGGACCCGTCGTCGCTCGGGTCATCTTCTCGATAGTGTCTCCCGATTTTGTGAAAAAGGGGAGCCTCAGGCTCCTCTGGGCGTGGATGCTCCGATCGGAGATACGATCGGATGTACCCACTGCTGATGGTCGCGACATGTGTACGACCACCGCTTCCTTTCTGACCGAGGGCTTCGTCGTTCAATGTGATTTCCCCAACGCTCGCGCCATCCTCGAATTCGAAGTCCTTGACCCTGAGAGAACACAGAGCAGCGATTCGGAGACCTAAATCGATTAGGACAGCAAACATGGATTGATCCCTGAGGCGGTTGCTGGCTTCGTCAATCAGGATACGGACTTCTTCGGGCTGAGGATGTCGTCTTCGTCGATCTTACCCCCTGAGTCGTCCTTCGCTAGCGAGATCTCATCTTTGTTCGCCGCTACATCCTCCTCAACTTCGTCGAGAAACGATCGGATTGATTTTTGGTAGTTCCGCTTTGTGCCGTTCGTCCAGTTGCGGTCGTTGGCGAGAGTGGAGACGGCGTCGGTCCAGTCGAACTTTGTTGCTTCTGAGAGTGGTACTTCGAGCTCTTCTTGGAGGGTGAGTAAGTGCCCGAGATGGCCGAGTGTGGTTGAGTCGGCGTTCGAGTCGCGAAAGTTCGTTAGCCAGTACTGCAAGAGCTGCCGGTCCTCTCGGGGGAGCTCTTGTAGGTCTTCGATGCGGCTTTCTAACCTACTTTTATCATTGTTGAGATCGTTGAGGTTCGGCACGATTGCTCAGTTGTTCTCAGAAGAGGATTATTACCTTTACGAGCAGAATCCGCCCGGGACTACTTTCTGGGAGCGTCAGCGAGCAGTGATAGTGACTACGCGGATTCGAAGCAGAGAGCGAACGGAGTGAGCGACCGCGGGTCGAATCCGCCGGGACTACACGGCACGTCCGAGAAAGAACTCGATTCTTCGACGGTGGTTGACGCAGGGTTCTCCGATTCCTGCGTTACGCTGTTATCTTAGCTGCCGCCGCCTCCGCTTTGATTACCGCCCTGACCGCCACCGCCGGTCGAAGCGAGCGTAACCGAGATCACACCCTAGTCGTTGTCCTGAAAGAGCGAAAAGTCCGGCTGGAGCGTGAAGCTCTGCCCCGACTGAATCTGCGCGTTCTGCGGCGTGAAGACGAGCACACGCTCGTTCGTATTCCGGTACATCCCTATCCGGGTGTTGTAGTCGTTGAAGGGAGTGAACCCGAGATTCTGCGGGGTGTAGTTGATCGGATTGGAGACGATCTGTAGCCGCGCCCCCGGGCGGTAGTCCTGGACGAACATCCGCGCGTCGTACTGCTGTTGCTGACCGCCGCCCTGCTGGGCGGCGGCGGTGTTCGTCCCCCCGAGTCCCAGCGCGAGTCCGCCCGCTGAGAGCGCGCTGGCTTTGAGGACGGTTCGACGCGTCGAGTCACTCTGCCCCGTGTCGGAAGTGTTCTGTTTCTGTGACATGGTGTTTGAGTCTGTGATCCGTTTGGTCGGGCGTCGTCGCGTTCGGTCTCGACCACCGGTCGTCGGTCCGCAGCGGCTTGTCGGCACACTGCACCGGCGGTATGTCAAATATCTGAGAGAAGTTCCTAAAGCGTTGGCCCTGATATCGGAACCGCGCGGTTCGGTGGATAATACGCAGACTGCGACCGTCCCGTCCGTGCGGAAGTACCGACGTGCGACACGCCGGAACGCCAAAGTGTCGACCGAAAGACAGAGACAGTATGAGAAGCGACGTTCGGTACGTTCTCCGCCATCCGTTCTACGGCCTCCGGTACGCGCTCTTCTCGGCGTACTACGCCGTCTCCGGGTTCAATCACCGCCACGAACTGTACGCGTCCCGAAAGCACGCCGGGCCGGCGAGCTTTCGCAGCTACGAACTCAGCGACAAACACGTCGACGACGTGTTGCTCGGACGGCTCCTCCGCGCCTGCGAACCCGGCGATGTCGTCTACGACGTGGGCGCGAACACCGGCGTCTACTCGCTGGCCGTCGCCGCCGTCGAACCCACAGCGCGGGTCGTCGCCTTCGAACCGAACCCCGACGTAGCCGCGCAGCTCCGGACGAACGTCGACCGAAACGGGTTCGGAGACAGAGTCGCCGTCCGCGAGGAGGGTGTCGGCGAGGAGACCGAAACGCGCCGGTTCCACCGCTCCACGTACGACGAGCTCGGGTCGTTCGACGCCAGAAACGCCGGAGCGTGGGAGGCCAGCGTCCGCGACGAGATCGACGTTCGCGTCGTCGCCCTCGACGACATCGCCAGTGGCGAGCTGCCGGCGCCGGACCACCTCAAAGTCGACGTCGAGGGCTACGGACTGGAGGTGCTTCGGGGCGCGCGCGAGACACTCCGGTCGGCACGTCCCACCGTCTACTTCGAACCGCACACCGAAGGCGGCGAGGACCGGACCGACGAAATCGCGTCGTTGCTTCGGTCGCTCGGCTATCGGATTCGGGTACGGCCCGGGGCGTGGCTCTGCATCCCGACGGCGGCCGAGGCGGCCGAAACGGTCGATTAGACCAGACGGAACTTCACGCGCTCTTTCTCGCCGCCTTTCGTCTCCCGCCCCGTGACCTCGACGGTGCCGAGTTCGTCGGTGTTCTCGACGTGGGTTCCCGCGCAGGCGGTTCGGTCGTAGGGGTCGTCCTCGGGACCGATTTCGACCAGCCGAATCTCGGTGATGGAGTCGGGCAGGAGGCTGAGGCGAGTCCGTTCGGGGTCGAGCGACGCCTCGGCCTCCTCGCGGTCCATCACGTACCACCGGACGGGCATCGCGTCGTCGACGAGGTCGTTCATCCGCGCCTCGATGTCGGCGAGGTCGTCCTCGTCGAACCGCTCGTACGCGCAGTCGAGATACGCGCGATCGGCGTACAGTTGGTTGCCGGTCGTCTCGGCGTCGTATTCGTCGAGTAGCAGCGCCGAGAGGAGATGCTGGGCGGTGTGGTACTTCATGTGCGAGTGCCGACGCTCCCAGTCGAGTCGGCCCGTCACTGTCGTCCCCGCTTGGGGCGGTTCCTCCGACAGCGTGTGGTACACCGTATCCTTCTTCGAGACGTCGGTGACGGTCCACGTCTGCGCTTCGTCGCCCGCCTCGCCGCCACCGACGGCGAGCGTCCCGGTGTCGTTCGGTTGGCCGCCGCCGGTCGGGTAGAACGCGGTTCGGTCGAGGACGACTCGGTCGTCGAGGACGCGTTCGACCGTCGCCTCGAACTCGCGGGCGCCGGAGTCGTCGAGGTAGAGTAGCTCGGACATACGCGTGAGGAACCGCCGAACCCACTTACTGCTTCGCTTTGCGACGTGTTCACACCCGCGGCATCGGGAGCGAAACACCGGCGGAGACAGCCACTGTCACCGAATTTTCCGAGTCGTCGCCCCTGTCGTAACGCCTAAGAGCGAAACGAACCTCTCTTCGAGCAACTATGACCGAAAGCCCTTCCCATCGGAGGTGGACTCCGTGGGGGTCGAGATAAAAGAAACGGAGGTTACAGAAGAACAGTTCGAGGAGATGAAGCGGTTCGTCTACGACTATCTCGCCGCCAGCGTGGAGAACGAGGACGACGGCGGACGGATGCGGTGGTACCCCTGGCACAGCGCCGAGTACCGGTTCAACCACATCCTCAACGTCGTCGCGCTCGCGACCCACATCGCCGAACGCGAGAGCGCCGACGTGGACGTCGTCGCCGTCGCGTCGCTGTTTCACGACATCGCAAAACTCGACGCCGACCAGGACGTCCACGCCGAAGAGGGCGCGCGCGTCGCCCGCGAGTACCTCTCCTCGCACGGCGACTTCCCGCAGTCGTTCGTCGACGAAGTCTGCCAGGCCATCGAGGACCACTCGTATCAGGGACCGCTCTCGGACGTGTCGCTCGAGACGCAGTGTCTCATCGAGGCCGACATCCTCGACAAGGTCGGCGCGAACGGCACGGCGCTCATGCTGCTCCGGATGGGCTACGAAGCCCGCACGCACATGGACGCCGCCGAGATGGTCGAACGCGTCCTCCAGCGCGGCGTCGACGCCTCCCGACGCATCGAGAGCGACACCGCAGAGAGCGTCGCCCACCGCCGCCTGAAGCGCGTCAAGTGGTTCCGCGAGTGGCTCGAAGAGGAAGTGCCCGAGATGAACCACGAGCGGTTCGGGCTCTGAGTCGGGCCGAAAACGAGACGACGCGGCTCGAACGGTTCGTTTTTATATCGTATCCAGCACGCCGAGCACCCGTTCCTCGGCCTCCCGGCCGGGGTCGTGTTCGGAGCCGTCGCGGTCGCTCTCGCGGTGTTCCTTCACGGTCCGGCGCATCGCCTCCTCGACGGGCGTCGACTCCCACCCCAGCGACGCGAGCTTGTTCGTGTCGAGGACGTGCGGATACGACCGGTAGAGGACGAAGTCCGTCGGTTCGAGCTCCGCAGCGGCGAGTTCGCGCTCGCCCGCGTGGACGATTTCTACATCCGTGTCCGCGGCGTCGGCGATGACTTCGACCATCTCTTCGAGCGTGACGAGACGCTGGTCGCCGACGTTGTACGCCTCGCCCGGTTCGCCCGACTCGGCGACGATGCGGAGCGCGCTCGCCACGTCCTCGACGTAGGCGCGGTGCCAGATGTTCGTGCCGTCGCCCGGCACGATGACGCGGTCGTAGTTGTCGACGCGGTCGAGCCAGTAGTCGAGGCGCTCGGTGTAGTCGTGCGGTCCGTAGACGATGCACGGCCGGACGGAGGTGGCGTTGACGCCGCGCTCGGCGGCCTCGGAGACGATGCGGTCGCCCTCGGCCTTCCGCGGCCCGTAGCTCTCGGCGGAGTCGTCGTCGGCCTGCTCGGGTGTGCAGTCGCAGAGTTCGGTGACGCCCTCGCGCTTGGGAATCTCCTCGTTGCCGTAGGCGCTCCCGCTTGAGATGTAGACGTAGCCGTCGACGTCGGCGAACACGTCGACCGCCTCCTCGACCTCGGCGGGTTTGTACGCGACGCAGTCGACGACGATATTCGGCTCCGCTTCGTCGCGGGCGCGTTCGAGGTCGTCTCGGTTCGTTCGGTCGCCCTCGACGCGACTGACGCGGTCGTCGTCGGCGAAGGGGTTCTCGTGGTTGCCGCGGTTGAAGATCGTGACCTCGTAGCCGTTCTCCAGAAGGTCGTCGACGACGTGACGTCCGATGAAGCGCGTCCCGCCGACGACGAGTGCTGAGTCGGTCATGTCGGTTCTCGGTCAGTGCGGCGGGATGAAAAGTGTACGAGTGCCGGTCCGATTGGCCGAGATTCGATTCCGAGCGCAAGCCGTTCACACGCCACGACAACGCTCATCTATCAGGCACCCAACCGAACCGTATGTTCCCGACCGAAATCGAGACCGACCGTCTCACGCTCCTTCGATGCTGCCGTGAGAACCTTCCCGCGAGAGAACTCTATCGACACGTGGGCCGCGACGCTCCGGCCGTGAGCGAACTGACCCGGTACACGATGTGGAACCCCCACCGGACGCTCAAGGAGACCCACGATTATCTGGTCGACATCGAAGAACAGTGGGACGAGAGAGAGCAAGCGACCTACGTCGTCTATTCGAGAGATGCCGACGGCGACGACGACTTCGCGGGCGTCACGAACCTCCATCTCGGCTGGAAGCGCCGCTCTGCGGAACTCGGTATCTGGCTCCGCGAACCGTTCTGGGGCCGCGGCTACTCCGGCGAGCGCGCGGCGGCGCTGTTCGAACTGGCGTTCGAGCGGTTGGACCTCGACCTCGTCGGCGCGGCGCACCAAGACGGCAACGAGAAGTCGAAGCGAGCCATCGAGCGCTACGTCGACGCCCACGGCGGCCAGTACGACGGCGTCCTCCGCAACTGGATTCCGAAGGGCGACGAGGTGAGAGACCTCCACCGGTACACCGTCTCCCGCGAGCAGTATCAAGAGTCGCGTCGGTCGGCCTAATCAGGCGTCCAACGTGTCCAGCACTCGACGTTCAGCCTCTCTCGCGGGGCCGTTCTCCGTCCCGTTGCGCCCGTTTTCGACGTGCGCGATCGCCGTGGCCGCGACGGCCTCGGTTTTCGGCGTCGACTCCCAACCCAGTGCGCTGAGTTTCTCGGTCGACACCAGCATCGGACGCGGCGCGTACAACGGGAACTCCGCCGGCTCTATCCCGCCCTCGGCCAACTCGCGGTCGCTCGCACCGACGATTTCGACCTCGGTGTCGAGCGCGTCGGCGACGAGTTCGAGCGACTCGGCCAGCGAGAAGGCGTTCCGGTCGGCCACGTTGTACGCCTCTCCGGGGTTGCCTTCCTCGGCGACGACTCTGAGGGCGCTGGCGACATCCTCGACGTACGACCGGTGGAGGAGACTCCCGCCGTCTCCGGGGACGAGCACGCGGTCGTACTCGGCGACGCGGCCGACCCAGTAGGCGAAGCGCTCGGTGTAGTCGTGCGGTCCGTAGACGAGCATCGGCCGGACCGACATCGCCTCGACGCCCTCCGCCGTCGCCGAAACGCCGGATGCGCTTCGAGACCTCGAAACTCTTCGACTTTCGGTGGCCGCCACGGCGACCGCTCTGTCGCCTTCGGCCTTTCTGGGACCGTAGCTCTCGGCGGAGTCGTCGTCGGCCTGTTCGGGCGAACAGTCGTGAATCGGCGTCTCGTCCTCGCGCATCGGCACGTCCGCTCGGGCGTAGGCGCTCCCGCTGGAGACGTAGACGTACCGGGAGTCTGCGAACACCTCTGTTGCGGTCTCCACCTCCCGAGGACGGTACGCGCAGAAGTCGACGACGACGTCGGGGTCGACCTCGGCGGCCGCCGACGCCAGCGCCTCGCGGTCGGTCCGGTCGCCGGGGATGTGCGAGACGCCCGCGCGGTCGGCGAAAGGGTCCTCGTGTGTACCGCGGGTGAACGTCGTCACGTCGTAGTCGTGTGTCAGGAGCTCTTCGACCGTGTGGCGGCCGATGAAGCGGGTCCCGCCGATACAGAGAGCGGTTTTCATATGTTCTGCTCGCGGAGGAGTGCGAAAAGCGTACGTCAAGCGGAACTGGCCTGCAGCTCGAAGTCGGGCGCGTCGTCGCCGACGTCCGGCATGGTTCGTGAGGTGGACGCCACGGTGGGAATCACGACTCGACCGGGCGTCGTCGCTACACGCCCCCGGTAGCGTTAAGTTCGATCCTCGGTCGCGAGCAGCGACCGGAGACTCACCGCCTGCGCCTCGAACTCCGCGATGTCCAGCTCGTCGGTCGTGATGATGACTCCGTGGCCGTCGACGAGCACGCGACAGAGAAAACCCTTCGAGAAGACGCGGATGGTGTACTCGTACTCGCCGATGTCGGGTTCGGCCGACTCGCCGCCGAACGGGTCGCGGTACCTCTCCTGCGAGGAGAAGCCGAGGCGCTCGTTCTCGACGAGCGGTCCCTTCACCGAGCGGACGCGCGAAGGGTCGTCCGCGTAGAGCCCGGCGCGGAGGTACAACACCTCGAAGTCGTCGGGTGTGAAGTAGATGACGCTGCGGAGCGCATCGCCGAGTGCGGTCCGCGCGAGATAGACGATGCTGTCGGCGAGGTCGTCACTTGGTTGCGAGGTCATACGGTACCCTACGGTCGCCGACTTAACAGTCGTTTCCCGCGGTCGGTTGTCGAGTCGTTATCGACTCTCCACGGCGGAGTTGTTCGAGTTCCCAGAGACGTTCGAACCGCCGGACGCGGTCGAACCATCCGACGTGGTCGACCCACCGGAGCCGTACTGCCCGCCCGAACCACTTCACCCACCTGAACCGCTCTGTCCTCCCGAACCGTTCTGCCCGCCTCCCGCCGACGAGAGCTTCGTCACCCCGTCGTAGAAGGCGGTTCCGCCGGATGCGAGATACGCGAAGAAGCCGATACCGCCGCCGTCGTACTGCGAGTCGTTTCCGGAGAACTGCGTGAGTTGGTTGCCGTTCGCGCCGAACAGTCGCACCGTGTGCGACCCCGACTGGCTCCACTGGACGACGACTCGATACCAGCGGTTCTGTCCGAGCGAGAATCCCGAGTTCGAGACGCCGAGGAGTTCCTTGGTCCCGCCGACCTCCCGGTAGAGAAACATACTGCTGGAGGGGAACTGCAACTTCACGTAGTACATGTTGTTCGGGTCGGTGACCGCGTAGCCGAAGTTGACTGTGTCCGCACCACCAGACGCGCGCACCCAGTACGAGAAGGCGTCTCCAGCGGTCGGACGCTCCGGCAGCGACGGTGCGAACAGTTGGCCGTCGACGCCGTCGACCCGCAACGACTGTTCGCCGGAGCGCGAGACGTTCTGTGCGATCGAGATCCCGGGTCGTCCGCCGGCGAACTGATACCGATTGGTCAGTCGCTGGTTGTCGTACTCGAAGTCCTCGACGACGATCTGCTGTTGCTGCTGCTGCTGTCGCCGGGCCGCGGCCGTCGAACTACCGAACATCGGGACCGCACTCAATGAGAGTCCCGAAACGACTCCGAGGGTTTTGAGCGCGTCGCGGCGTCCAACTGTGCATCCGGCCGGACCGGCAGAACTGTCGTTTTTTTCCATCGCTGTGGTTTTTGACAGTACGACATAGTATAAATCCAATTCAGAGAAACGGCACGTTCGTGCCCTACAGTCGCTCTCTCGTGTGAGAAACTCAATTCATTGATTCGGTGCTCGGAGAACTACACCACCGACTGTCACTCTGGGTGGGAAGACGATAATCAAGAACCGGCCGGCAACCGGCGACCGTGTGGTCGAACGAAGGACGTGGAGTCGCCGAAACGTCGACGGGTCTCCGACTCAGTCGTCGCTCTGTGCGACTTCGCGGTCGATGCGGGCGTCTTCGACAGAGCCAGCGGGCACCGGCAGTTCCTCGCGGACGTCGGCGCGACCCTCCTCGGCGATTACTTTCGCGTACGCGTCCGGCATCACCTTCACGAAGTTACGGACCTCGTTGGGCCACTCCTCGAGCAGCGCTTTCGCACGCTCGCTGTCGGCGTAGGCGGCGTGGTTCTCCACGAGGCGGCGCAGCATCGCTTCGTCGGCGTCTTCGAGCGCTCCAGAGAGCGACGCCATCTCGGTGTTCGCCTTCCCGGCGAGTTCGTCGTCGGGGTCGTAGACGTAGGCGACGCCGCCGGACATCCCCGCGGCGAAGTTGCGGCCCGTCTCCCCGAGGACGGCGACGACGCCGCCAGTCATGTACTCGCAGCCGTGGTCGCCGACGCCCTCGACGACGGCTTTCACGCCCGAGTTGCGGACGGCGAAGCGCTCGCCCGCGACGCCGTTGACGTACATATCGCCCTGCGTCGCGCCGTACAGCGCGACGTTGCCGATGAGGACGTTCTCGTCCGGCGCGTAGTTGGCCTCTGCGGGCGTCTCGACGACGACCTTGCCGCCGGAGAGCCCCTTGCCGACGTAGTCGTTCGCCGCGCCGGTGAGGCGCATCGTCACGCCGGAGGCGAGGAACGCGCCGAAGCTCTGGCCGGCGACGCCGTCGAACTCACAGGTGATGGTGTCGTCGGAGAGACCCTTCCCGCCGTACCGCCTCGAGATTCGGTCCGAGAGCATCGCGCCGACCGCGCGGTCGACGTTCGATATCTCGTGGCGGAGTTGGACGGGTTCGCCGTCTTCGAGGGCGGGTTCGGCCTCCTCAATGAGTTGGCGGTCCAGTTGCGTGTCGAGGTCCGAGTGCGACTGCGCCCGGGTCTTCCGGCGCTGTTCGCCCGCCGGCTGCGCGAGTACCGCCGAGAGGTCCAGATGCTTGGCCTTCTCGTGTTCGGTCTCGCGCTGGCGGAGGTACTGCGGGCGACCGACCATCTCGTCGACCGTCTCGAAGCCGAGCTCGGCCATGATCTCGCGCAGTTCCTCGGCGATGAACGTCATGTAGTTGATGACGTGGTCGGGTTGGCCCGGGAACCGGTTGCGGAGGTTCTCGTTCTGGGTGGCGACGCCGACCGGGCAGGTGTTCTCGTGGCACTGCCGCGCCATCACACAGCCCGCGGTGACCAGCGACGCCGTCCCGAAGATGTACTCCTCCGCGCCCAGCAGCGCGGCGATGGCGACGTCGCGGCCCGTCTTCATGCCGCCGTCGGTCGAGACGCGGATGCGGTCGCGCAGCCCCGTCGCACAGAGCATCTGGTTCGCCTCCGCGAGACCGAGTTCCCACGGCAGTCCCGCGTTCTTGATGCTCGTCTTCGGCGACGCGCCGGTGCCGCCGGAGTCGCCGGAGATGTGGACGACGTCGGCGTTGGCCTTTGCGACGCCCGCCGCGATGGTGCCGATGCCCGCCTCGGAGACGAGTTTCACGTTGATGTCGGCGTCCTCGTTTGCGACCTTCAGGTCGTGGATGAGCTGTTTGAGGTCCTCGATGGAGTAGATGTCGTGCAGCGGCGGCGGCGAGATGAGGCCGACGCCCGGCGTCGAGTAGCGGACGTGCGCGATCATCTCGTTGACCTTCTTGCCGGGGAGGTGGCCGCCCTCGCCGGGCTTCGACCCCTGCGCCATCTTGATCTGCAGCTCGTCGGCCGACGAGAGGTAGTGGCTCGTGACGCCGAAGCGACCCGACGCCACCTGCTTGACGTTGCACTCCTTCTCGGTGCCGAAGCGTTCGGGCGGTTCGCCGCCCTCGCCGGAGTTCGACTTGCCGCCGATGCGGTTCATCGCGATGGAGTTGTTCTCGTGAGCTTCCGGCGAGAGCGACCCGAGGCTCATCGCCGCCGTCGAGAACCGCGTTACGATCTCTTCGACGGGTTCGACGTCTTCGATGGGGACGGAGTCGCGGTCGGAGTCGAACTCCAACAGCCCGCGGAGCGTCTGCAACTCCTCGCTCTGGTCGTTGACGAGTTCGGCGAACTCCTGGTACGTCTCGTAGCTTCCGGAGCGGACCGCCCGCTGGAGCGCGCCGACCGTCTTCGGGTTCCACTGGTGGTGGATACCCGACGAGCGGTTCTCGTACTCGCCCTGGACTTCGAGTTTCGGGTCCTCGCCGTAGGCGACGGTGTGACGCGTGAGCAGGTCCGCCTCTATCTGGGGCATGCCGATGCCCTCGGTGCGAATTTCGGTGCCCTCGAAGTACTCGCGGACGAACTCCGAGGAGAGGCCGACCGCCTCGAAGATCTGTGCGCCGCGGTAGCTCTCGACCGTCGAGATGCCCATCTTCGCCATCGTCTTCAGCAGACCGTCTTCGAGCGCCTTCACGTACGCCGCGATGGCCGCCTCGGGGTCCGCGCCGTCGGGGCCGGCGACGATGTCCTCGATGGTCTGGTAGGCGAGGTACGGGTTGACCGCGCCCGCGCCGTAGCCGACGAGCGTCGCGATGTGGTGGACCTCGCGCGGGTCGCCGGACTCGACGACCAACCCGGCGCGGTTCCGCAGGCCGTTTCTGACGAGGCTGTGGTGGACCGCCCCAGTCGCCAGCAGACTCGGAATCGGTACCCGGTCGGGGCCGGCCGAGCGGTCCGAGAGGACGACGATGTCCGCGCCGCCCTCGATGGCTTCGCGGGCGTTCTCGCGGAGGCGCTCGACGGCCGCTTCGAGTTCTTCGCCGTCGCGGGCGTACGTCATGTCGAGCGTCTCGCTGCGCAGCCCGTCGCTGCCGTCCAAACTCTTGATTCCTGCCGTCTGCTCGTCGGTGACGACCGGCGAGTCGAGCACGAGTTGGCGGGCGTGCTCGGGCGACTCAGCGAGCATGTTCCGCTGGTTACCGAGACGGGATTCGAGGCTCGTCACCAGTTTCTCGCGGATGTAGTCGATGGGCGGGTTCGACACCTGCGCGAACAGCTGTTTGAAGTAGGTGAAAAGCGGCCGGTTGAAGTCGGAAAGAACCGACAGCGGCGTGTCGTCGCCCATCGAGCCGACGGGGTCTTTCCCCTGTCTGGCCATCGGTTCGATGAGGTGGTTCAGTTGGTCCTGCGTGTACCCGAACGCCGCCTGCTGGGCGCGCAGTGACTCCAGCTGACCGCGGGTGCCGAACGCCTCGGGGTCGGCGAACTCAGAGAGGTGGTGCTGTTCGTCGCGCACCCACTCGCCGTACCGTTCGTCGACGAGCGAGTCGAACACCTCCCCGTCGGGGATGACGCGGCCCTCCGCGGGGTCGGCCACGAACAGCTGACCGGGTTGGAGCCGCCCCCGAGATTCGATTTCGCTCGGGTCGTGGTCGAGCGCGCCAACCTCGCTCGCCATCACGAGGCGGTTATCGGTCGTCACGTCGTAGCGGCACGGGCGGAGGCCGTTGCGGTCGAGCACCGCGGCGACCCTGTCGCCGTCGGTGGCGGCGACGAGCGCCGGCCCGTCCCACGGTTCGACGAGGCTGGCGTGGAAATCGTACCAGTCGCGTCGAGCCTCGTCCATCGCGGGGTCGTTGCGGTACGCCTCCGGAATCAGCATCCGAAGGACGTGCGGCAGGTCGCGGCCGCCCTGCAACAGCAGTTCGACGACGTTGTCGACGCTGGCGGTGTCGCTCTGGTCGGCGTGCGTGACGGGTTTGATCGTCTCGATATCGGTCCCGAACTCGGGGTGATCGAGCTCCGTCTCGCGGGCGCGCATCCAGTTGACGTTGCCGCGGATGGTGTTTATCTCGCCGTTGTGGACGACGTTGCGGTACGGGTGCGCGAGATGCCACGCGCCGAGCGTGTTCGTCGAGAAGCGGGCGTGGACCAGCGCCAGCGCCGACGTCATCCGCTCGTCGCGGAGGTCCGGGTAGTACGTCGGCAGCTGCTCGGCTTTCAAGAGCCCCTTGTAGACGAGCGTCCGCCGCGAGAGCGAGCAGGCGTAGAATCGGCCGCTGCCCTCGATACCCGAGTCGTCGACGGCGTTCTCGGCGGCGCGGCGGCCGACGTACAGCGCGCGGTCGAACGCCTCGGCGTCGACCGACTCGTCGGACGGACTGACGAACAGTTGCCAGACGTCCGGCTCCGACTCCAACGCCGTCGCGCCGAGGTCCGAGTTGTCGGTCGGAACGTCGCGCCACTGGAAGACCTCGAGGTCGTGGTCGGCGAGTGCGTCCTCGACGACGGCGGCGGTCCGTTCGCGCTGGTCGTCGTCTCGCGGGAAGAAGATGGACCCCACCGCCCATAGATCGGGGAGGTCGCAGTCGAGTTCGTCGGCGAAGAAGGCGTCGGGCCGTTGAATCATGACGCCCGCGCCGTCGCCGGTGTTCTCCTCTGCACCGGTGGTGCCGCGGTGTTCGAGGTTTACGAGTAGTTCTATCCCGTCGGCGAGTACGCCGTGGGACGCGCCGCCGTCGAGGTCCATGACGACGCCGACGCCGCAGTTCGAGCGCTCGTCGGTCGGATCCGCGAGGCCGACCCTGCGGGTGTCTCTGTGTGGCTTGGTCATACTACACCCTGAGCGCTACGGCTTATTAGCGTACTCCTGAAAGAATAAGGGTGTTCTTATGGCATATAAGGTTATTCGGATAGAATTTATGGCCCCAACGACCGTGATGGATTCGGGACAGTTCACGGCCGACGGGCGGTTCGCCTGAACGCTCACGCGACGATTTATCCTCGTGGAGACGGCATTAGCGGCCATGGCAACCATCGTGTACGAAACTCCCGACGGTGTGGCGGAAGACGAGGTACCGGCCGAGAACATCTCCGACTCCGGAAAGGTCGCCGGCGTCCGGGTCAAACTCGCCGACCGAGGTTACCTGCACCTCCCGTACAGTCGCCTCTACTCGATACGGATGAGCGAGGAGGAAGGAAAAATGAGCTACTCGTCGCCGTAGAGGTCGGCTAGTCCGCAGTTCGTCGACCGACGGCACTCGACGGCATTTGACGGCACCGGTTACGTTTCGGTGCGAGGTGACGGCGTTTCGGTGCGAGGTGACGGCGTCTCGCTACGAGTGCGAAGCGAACTGAGTCGTCCGCTCAGTACGACTTGGCGAAGTACGCCGTCTCCTCGGACGACTCGCCGCAGATGGCGCACTCGTCGTGCTCGTCGAGGTCCAACTGCTTCTCCTCGTCGTCGGGGAAGGGGACCATGACGATCTCGGCCGAAATCTGGTCTTTGATCTCGGTCTCACACGCTTCTTCGCCGCACCACGGCGCGCGGACGTAGCCGCCGTGCTGACCGATGGTACCGAGAATCTCGCTGCGGGCGAACGCGTCGCGGACGTTCTCGTCGAGGTTCTCCTCGGCAGCGGCGTACAGTTTCGCGTACACCTCGTCGAAGTGGCTCTCGACGGTCTCGGCGATACCCCCGCGGGCCTCGACCGCTGACTCGCCGTCGGGGCGGTGGACGACGGTGACCTCGTCGTCGTCGACCTCGTTGGGGCCGATTTCGAGGCGGAGGGGGACGCCGTTGAGTTCGTGCTCGTTGAACTTGAAGCCGGGGTTGCGCTCGTCGCGGTCGTCGAATTCGACGCGGACTCCCGCCGCTTCGAGGTCGTCGGCGACGCTTCCGGCGTAGTCGAGGACCTTCTCCTGGTTCTCCTCCTGCCAGATGGGGACGACGACGACCTGCGTGGGCGCGACCGTCGGGGGCAGTACGAGGCCCTGGTCGTCGGAGTGCGTCATGATGAGCGCGCCGATGGAGCGCCACGAGAAGCCCCACGAGGTGGTGTGGGCGCTTCGGTCTTCCTCGTCCTCGTCGGAGTAGGTGATGTCGAACGCCTCGGCGAAACTCGTGCCGAGGTGGTGGCTGGTCGCGCCCTGCACCGACTTCCCGTCGGGCATCAGCGCCTCGACGGTCGTCGTCGTGTCCGCCCCCGGGAACTTGTCATGGTCGGGTTTCTGCCCGCGGAGCACGGGGATGGCCAGCAGGTCCTCGTACGCGGACTCGTACTGGTCGAGTCGGAGCATCGTCTCCTCCCAGGCGTCCTCGTCGCTGGCGTGGGCGGTGTGGCCCTCCTGCCAGAGGAACTCCTTCGTGCGGAAGAAGGGCTTCGTGTCCGTCGCTTCCCAGCGAACGACGGAGGCCCACTGGTTGACGCGAAGCGGCAGGTCGCGGTGGCTGCGGACCCACTGGCTCATGTAGGGGGCGATGATGCTCTCGCTGGTGGGGCGGACGGCGAGGCGCTCTTCGAGTTCCTCGTGGCCGCCGTGGGTGACCCACGCCACCTCGGGGTCGAACCCTTCGACGATGTCCTTCTCGCGTTCGAGGTAGCTCTCGGGGATGAAAAGCGGGAAGTACGCGTTCTGCACCTCGGTCGCTTTGAACTTCTCGTCGAGGTAGCTCTGGACGGCCTCCCAGAGCGCGTAGCCGCGGGGCCGCGTGATGATGAAGCCGCTCATCCCCTCGGGGGCGTAGTTCGCCAGCCCCGCCTTCTGGACGACTTCGGCGTACCACTCGCCGGTGTTGTACTCCTTGGACTCGGTGATGCCGAGGTCCTGGTTGTCGGTCATTGTGGGGAGGTGGCGTCACCGCGGCTTAAAACGTCCGAAGCTGTGAGACGGTGTGACATCGGGTAGCGGGGCGTTCCCGCCGTCTCACCGCTCCGTTCGGTCGCTCGAACCGCGTCGCTCGCCGACGCTGAACGGACTCTCTCGCTCCGTCCACTCCCACCCCGGCAGTCTGGTCTGAAAGCCCGCCGCCAGCGCCGCGTCCAGATCGTCCGCGCCGGCGACGTCCCCGGTGTGGGTCATCGTATCCGCGAAGTGGAACGTCGCCTGCGCGAGCAGCGCGAGCGGTTGCCCCCCCGCGATAGTCGACGCCAACTCTCGACCCAGTATCTCGTCGACGACGAAACCGGGATAGTCGCCCTCGACGTCCAGCTCTCTGAGGAGTCCGGCGTACGCCGCGACGTTGACCGCCACGTCGCCGTCGGCGAAGACGGCGTCGACTTCGGCGCGGTATCGGTCCTCGGTCACGGGCGCGACGTCGACGCCGAAGCGCTCGTCGAGCGCCTGCCGAACCTCGTTGATGAGCGCGACAGTGGTCGAAGCGCGGGATTTCAGCGTCTCGCGTTCGGCGGCGACGGAGTCGGGAGTGAGTTCCATGTGGGGACCGAGAACCGCCGAGGGCTTTCCTTTTGCGAAGGCTTTTATAATACGAAGGTAATACTGCCGGACAAGCGGGTTTTCACTGCCTCTTCCCGCACATAGCATACAGAGTTACTCCGTTGAGTATGTCTCTCTGGAACCGCCGGTCACGACGTGCGTTCGGATTTCACGCGCGCTCGACGAACCGACGGGACCCGAGGCGGCAGTACGAGGCCCGACCGGAGTGGACCGACGGGCAACACACATATGAGCTCAGTAGATAAGCAACTTGAGGAACTGAAAGCAGAGATCGACAGCGAACTTCCGAGTGACATCGTGGTCTCGGACGTGAAGTACGAGGGACCGGAACTCGTCGTCTACACGCGCAATCCCAAGGAGTTCGCGCAGAACGGCGACCTGATCCGTAAGCTCGCCAGTAAACTCCGAAAGCGGATCACGGTTCGACCGGACCCCGACGTGCTCACCGACCCGAAGAAAGCGCGCGAGCAGGTCCTCGACGTGATTCCGGAGGAGGCGAACGTCACCGACCTCGACTTCCACGCCGACACCGGCGAAGTCGTCATCGAGGCGGCGAAACCCGGGATGGTCATCGGCCGCCACGGCTCGACGCTGCGCGAGATAACCCAACAGGTCGGCTGGACACCCGAAGTCGTCCGCACACCGCCTATCGAATCGTCTACCGTCTCCAACGTCCGTAACTTCCTGAAACAAGAACGCGAGGAGCGACGCGACATTCTGGAGAAGGTCGGCCGTCAGATTCACCGCGAGCAACTCAGCCGCGAACAGTGGGTTCGCATCTCGACGCTCGGCTGTTGCCGCGAAGTCGGTCGTGCTTCCTTCATCCTCTCGACGGCCGACACGCGCATCCTCATCGACTGCGGCGACAAACCCGGTGCCGAGGGCGAGGTGCCGTATCTCCAGGTGCCCGAGGCGCTCGGGTCGGGCGCGAACTCCATCGACGCGGTCATCCTCACCCACGCTCACCTCGACCACTCGGCGCTGCTCCCGCTGCTGTTCAAATACGGCTACGACGGCCCGATTTACTGTACCGAACCGACGCGCGACCTAATGGGACTGCTCACGCTCGACTACCTCGACGTCGCGGCCAAGGAGGGCCGGACGCCGCCGTACGAGTCCGAGATGGTCCGCGAGGCCATCAAACACTGCATCCCGCTCGAGTACGGCGACGTCACCGACATCGCCCCCGACGTGAAGCTCACCTTCCACAACGCGGGTCACATCCTCGGGTCGGCGGTGACGCACTTCCACATCGGCGACGGCCTCTACAACGTCGCGTTCTCCGGCGACATCCACTACAAGGACACCCGCCTGTTCAACGGCGCGGTCAACGACTTCCCGCGCGTGGAGACGCTCGTGATGGAGTCGACCTACGGCGGGCGCAACGACTACCAGACCGACCAGGAGGACTCCGAGCAGAAACTCGTCGACGTCATCAACGAGACGGCCGACCAGGGCGGTAAAGTCCTCATCCCGGCGTTCGCCGTCGGTCGCTCCCAAGAGATCATGCTCGTCCTCGAGCAGGCGATGCGCAGCGGCAAGATTCCGGAGATGCCCGTCCACCTCGACGGGATGATCTGGGAGGCGACGGCCATCCACACGACCTACCCCGAGTATCTCCGCGACGAACTCCGCGACCGCATCTTCCACGAGGACGAGAACCCGTTCCTCGCGCCGCAGTTCAACCACATCGACGGCGGCGAAGAGGAGAGACAGGAGGTCGCCGACGACGGTCCCTGCATCATCCTCTCGACCTCCGGGATGGTCACCGGCGGCCCCATCATGTCGTGGCTCCGCCATCTCGGCCCCGACCCGGACTCGAACCTCGTCTTCGTCGGGTACCAGGCGCAGGGGACGCTCGGGCGTCGCATCCAGAACGGCTGGGACGAGATTCCCGTCAACGGACCCAACGACCGCAACTCCGGGCGGTCGAGCACGCTCACGCTGAAGATGGACGTCGAAACCGTCGACGGGTTCTCCGGCCACGCCGACCGCAACGGGCTGATGAACTTCGTCCGCACGATGAACCCCCGCCCCGAGAAGGTGCTCTGCGTTCACGGCGACGAGCGCTCCGTGCAGGACCTCTCGTCGGCGCTGTACCACGAGTTCAACATGCGAACGTTCGCGCCGAAGAATCTCGAAACGTTCCGGTTTAAGTAAGCGGAACCGGACGTTTCGGCGTAATCCAAGCGGACCGTTCTCGCGTTCGCTTCCTACCCCTCGGAGCGTTCGAGCCGCCAGTCGTCGTCGGTCACCGACTCGCGGGCCAGTTCCTCGCCGTCGCCGAGCAGACGGAACTCGAACCGGCCGTCGATTCGTTCGACCTGCACGTTGAGCGAGAGGGCGTCGGCGGTGACCGTCTCCGTCGCTGCCTCCGGATTTCGATCGTCTCCGTTCGCCGCGAGACCGTGGTCGTCGTAGGCGACGTACGTCGACGCCGCGATGACGTCGTCCTCGTCGTACACGTCGGCGGAGATGCCCTCGTGCGTTTCTGTCTCCTCGATTCGCAGCGTGTAGGTCTGCATCGACATACACGGGAGGTGCCACGCCGACAGTCTTGAGTCTCGGGGTCGGTGTCAGCGAAATAATGTGTCGGAGAGCACGTTCGCAGGAGGATTCAAGAGGTCGACGCCGCGAGTTGGGGTATGCGTCTCGCGCTCATCGCCCACGACGAGAAGAAAGCCGACCTCATCAAGTTCGCCACCGCCCGAAGCGACGACCTCGCGGAGATGGAACTGATGGCGACCGGGACGACCGGACAGCAACTCATCGACGAGACGGGGCTCGACGTCGAACGCAAGCAGTCGGGACCGCTCGGCGGCGATATGCAGATCGGTGCCGAGATCGCCGACGAGACCTGCGACGGCGTCATCTTCCTGCGCGACCCGCTGACCGCGCAACCGCACGAACCAGACATCACGGCGCTGCTACGCATCTGCGACGTCCACGACATCCCGCTGGCGACGAACCTCGCCAGCGCGGACGCCGTGTTGGACGAACTCGTTCGGGAGCGGGAGGGCAACGGGTTCGAGGATTACGAGTAGTTCCGGCATCCGCGCCGGATGTTTTCTGTGCGCTCAGTCGTCTGCGACGACTTCGGCGGGGTCGACGACGGACTCCTCGACCTCGTCGACGCCGACTCGGTCGCAGTAGTCGTACAGCGGACACGCCTCCGGGCCATCGAGGCACGCG
Organism: Haloprofundus salinisoli; assembly: GCF_020097815.1. Taxonomy (NCBI): domain Archaea; kingdom Methanobacteriati; phylum Methanobacteriota; class Halobacteria; order Halobacteriales; family Haloferacaceae; genus Haloprofundus; species Haloprofundus salinisoli. Next base: position 529,278 of record NZ_CP083663.1, on the reverse strand, counting down.
GGTTTGCGCGCTTTGCAGTACTCGCGGCCGAACTGGAGCATCGCCGTGTGGCCGAAGCCGCACTTCTCGGCGGGGACGTCGCGTTCGAGGTGTTCGCGGACTCCCTCGTGGTCGGCGCTCGGCGGTGCGAGGCCCATCCGCCGACTGATTCGGTGGACGTGCGTGTCGACGGGGAAGATTCCGCCTCGACCGCCCGAGAACAACAGCACGCAGTCGGCGGTCTTCGGGCCGACACCCCGAATCGCCATCAGCCGCTCTCGCACGGTCTGGGGGTCCTCCTCGCGCACGTAGGCGTCGAAGGCCTGCTTACTCCCGAATTCGCCGACGATTTCGGCGGCGGCGTCGATTATCATCTCCGACTTCTGGTTGTACAGCCCCGCCGATCGGATACTTTCGGCCAGTTCCGACTGCTCGGCGTCGGCGAGCGTCCGAGCGAGGTCGGTCCCGTCGTCCGTCGACCCGTAGCGGGCCATCAGGCTGTCGTGCGCCGGTTGGCTGGCGACGTCGCTGGTGTTCTGGCTCAGGATCGTCCGGACGAGACACTCGAAGGCGTCCTGCCCGCCGTACGCCTTGCGCCAGTACAGTTCGCCGAGTTCGTCGACGACGGCTTCGGCGCGGGTCTCAGCTTCCCGGGGGTCGAACGTCACCTCGCCGCCGCCGTCACCGACGCCGCCGCTGATGTTCTCCGCCGGTTCGTCTACCATACCCCGAGGTAGAGCTAAGTCGGCAAAAGCGATGGGGGCAGAAGCGAACGAGGAATCCGGACGGCGTTCAGTCGTCGGTGTCGACGCGGAGCGTCAGCGTCAGTTCCGCGCCGTCGACGAGGGCGCCGACTAACTCGCGGTCGAACCCCTCGGCGGCGAACTCGGCACCGAGCATGATGGTCCGGTCGTCGGTGTGCTCGCTCGTCCGGCCGACCATACTCCGGTCGCCCTCGAACGTCAGGTCCGGGTGGCCGTGGCCCGCGACGCGTTCGGTGAGACCGTCGACCTCGAACGTGGCGACGATGCGCGCGTCCTCGTCTCGACAGGCGTCGACGAACGCCGGATCGAAGTCGGCGGGCGTGCGGTCTGCCTCGACGGCGAGGATGCAGTCGCCCGCCGGAGTGAGCCACTCGTCGCTCGTCACCTCGAACGTGCTCGCGTGGCGCGCGGAGACGTTCTCGTGCCCGCGTGCGCGGACGATTTCCTTCATACCGAAAACGCGGCGGGACGACGGAAATCTGTGGCGTTTCGGCGCGCGGCGAGGCGACCGAACGGAGCCACCGCACAGGATAGTCAACCATCCGCTCGGCCAGTACGATTTTCGAGAGTTTCTTTGTTTGGGACTAGTTAGATTCGTACGGCAGACATGCCGTTTAAGTACGTCAACGGTTGGCAACGCCCGGCGCGTTCAGGGCCGAATCGTGGTACAGTGCCACGCACGGTAGCCGTTTTCACTCATGTTCTCACCGAAGTGTTTATATGTACAACGCCAGTACGTGAGGGTACCAGAGCGCCTCCGGCATCTGGCGGAATCGCACGGGGAATGATCAGGAATTTCTTATCCACGGTCAGACGCACATCGTCAGAGCGACCGCCATCCGACCGGAGCGGTGATGGTATCGAGGATTGATCAAGTATGGCAGCGGAACAATACGGAATCAAAGCATTGGACGAATCGAACAACGTAGAACTGACCGACGAGAAACTGGAGAGCGGCTCGAAAGGCCAGCTCATCAAACTCGCCGGTCAGCTCCGCGACCGACGAAACGAACTCAACCAGATGGCCTCCGAGCGCGCCTCCAAGCGCGACGAACTCAACGCGAAAACGCGCGAGAAGGTCGACGAGGCCCAGGAACACCGCGAAAAGCGCGACTCGCTCAACGAGCAGGTTCAGGAGCACAAGAAGTCGCGCAACGAGCTGAACGCCGAGGCCAACGAGCTCTTCGACAAAGTCGAGGAGATGAAAAGCGACCTTGAGCTCGACGACGGTAAGGACCTCGAGGAGCTCGAAGAGGAGATCAAGCAGCTCGAATTCCGCCAGCAGACCGAGGTACTCTCCACCGAGGACGAGCGCGAACTCATCGAGAAGATCGAGAAGAAGCGCGAGGAGTACCAGAACCGAAAGGAGAAGGTCGAGGACAGCGGCGAACTCGAAGAGCTCATCGAGGAGGCCGAGGAGGTCCGCTCCGAGGCGTCGAAGCACCACCAGAAGGTGACCGAGCTCGCCGACGAGGCCCAGGAACACCACAACCAGATGATCGAGGCCTACCGCGAGGCCGACGACATCCGTGACCGTGCAGACGAGATGCACGAGCTGTTCGTCGAGGCCCAGGAAGCGGCGGACCGCCACCACGAGGACTTCGTCCGCGTCCAGAAGCGCCTGCGCGAGCTCGACAAAAAGGAAGAGCGCCAGCGCAAGGACTCCCGCGCCGAGGAACGCGAGGCCGCCAAGCAGGAAGCCGAGGAGATCTACCAGGCGTTCCAGGAAGGCGAGACCCTCGACACCGAGGACCTGATGAAACTGCAGCGCGCCGGTCTTCTCTAAGCGCGTCGTTTTCTCTTCGCAGTTTTAAGCCGATGGCGCCCTCAGCTACGGCTATGGCAGGTATCCCGCCGTGAACAGACGGATAGCGACAGTCGAGCGCCTCCTCGTCGTCGCCATCGGCGCAGTCGTCGCCGCCCTCGTCGGCTGGTGGCTGTTCTACGACGTCCCGGACTCGCTCGAAGACCTCCTCGGCGTCGTCCTCGTGCTCGCAACCGCCGGCGTCGGCGCGCGGGTCGCCGCCCGAATCGCCGCGTCGCGCGTCTCGTCGTACAACGTCGCCGAAGTCGCCGTCGAGGGACCCATCTCCCGGGGGGGCCGCGGCCCGCTCCCGGCCGGCAACGTCGGCACTCCCGCCGACGACATCGTCGACCAGATCGAGCGCGCCGACGAGGGGGGCGCGGAGGCGCTTCTCTTGCGCTTGAACACGCCGGGCGGCGAAGTCGTCCCGAGCGACGACATCCGAAACGCCGCCCTCGACTTCGACGGGCCGACCGTCGCCTACGCCACCGACACCTGCGCCAGCGGTGGCTACTGGATCGCCAGCGGGTGCGACGAACTCTGGGCGCGCGAGGCGAGCATCGTCGGCAGCATCGGCGTCATCGGGTCGTCGGTGAACGTCCACGAACTCGCCGAGCAGCTGGGCGTCTCCTACGAGCGCTTCGCCGCCGGGAAGTACAAGGACGCGGGCGTGGCGCTGAAGGAACTCTCCGACGACGAGCGAGCGTATCTCCAGGGCATCGTCGACCGCCTCTACGACCACTTCGTCGAGCGCGTCGCCGAAGGGCGGGAGATGGACCCCGAGACGATTCGGGAGACGGAGGCCCGCGTCTACATCGGCACCGACGCCCACGAACTCGGGCTGGTCGACGAGCTCGGGACCCGCGACGACGTGGAGGACAGAGTTTCGGAGTTGCTCGACACCGATGCGGTGGTCCAGGAGTTCGAGCCGAAGCAGGGACTCACCGTCCGACTCCGTCGGGGGGCCGAGAGTGTTGCCTACGCCCTCGGAGCGGGACTGTCGAGTCGCTTCGACGGAGAGGGCGTCGAGTTCAAACTCTGAGCCGACGCGGACGACGGAATCCCGCCGACCGGGAGGGTTTTTACCCTATCGGGTGTTTCGCTGACGTGTGACTACGCTGGTCCTCTGTGTCGACCGCGCGAACGACATCGGCCGCAAGACCGGCTTGCAGACGCCCGTCTCCGGGTGGGAGGCGGTGCAGTCGCTCGTCGTCGACATCGGACTCGCCGACCCCGAGGACACGAGTGTCAACTGTCTGCTCGAAGCGCTCCGCGTCGCCCGCGACCTCCGCGACGAACGCGAGGAGGCCGTCGTCGCCGTCGTCTCCGGCACGAGCGACTCGCTCGTCGGGGCCGACCGGTCGGTGGCCGCGCAGCTCGACGAACTCGTCGACCTGTACGACCCCGAGGGCGTCGTCGTCGTCGTCGACAGCGCCGAGGACGAGCGTCTGGTCCCCGTCGTCGAGAGTCGCCTCCGCGTCGACGCCGTCGACCGAATCGTCGTCCGGCAGGCCCGCGACATCGAGTCGACGTACTACCTCCTCAAGCAGTTTCTCGCCGACGAGGAACTCAGACAGACCGTGCTCGTCCCGATGGGTATCGGACTGCTGCTCCTGCCGCTTCTGCTGTTGCGGTTCGACTCTCCGGCGCTCGCGGGGGCGTTCATCGCGTCGCTTCTCGGCGCGGTGCTTCTGTACAAGGGGCTGGCTATCGACGAGCGCCTCGCCAACGTCCCCGAACGAGTGCGCGACGCGCTCTACTCGGGGCAGGTGTCGGTCGTCACCTACGTCGTCGCCGCGGGTCTGACGCTCGTCGGGGTCTTCCTCGGCGGACTGGAAGCCTCGGCGCTCTCGACGGGCGACGCGGTCGTCGTGCCGGCGATTCAGTTCCTCTACAGCAGCGTGCCGTGGCTGGCGCTGGCGGCGCTGACCGCGAGCACCGGCCGCCTCGTCGACGAACTCATCCGGACCGACGAGGTGCGCTCGCCGTACTGGAATCTTCCATTTGGCGTCGTCGCACTCGGCCTCGTGATTCGCGGCTTCACCGGGTGGTATCTCGAACGCGAGGGGATTCTCCCGCACGCCTCCGTCCCGGGACTGACCGGCGAACTACCGGCGACGTACCGACTCGCGGCGTTCATCGTCGCGGGACTGGTCGTCAGCATCGTCGGCGTCGCCGTCGCGTCGACCGCGACGGACGAGACGCTCGACGTTCGATAGGGCGGGAAAATCAGCGCGTCGAGCGGTACTCGCCGTGTTTGATGCCGACGACGAGCGCCAAAACGCCGAACAGCGCGATTCCGACGCTGACGCCGACGCTGATCGTCGTCGGCATCGGACTCGTCACCGTTCCGCCGATGATTACCAACAGCGGAACGGCGAACAACGCGACTGTCGTCGTGAGGTCGAACTGCATGTGAGAGCGTTGGACGGAGCGCGATTAAGGGTTTCTCCGGGAGAGTCGTCGGGAACGGACTCTCAGTTTCGGCGAGGCCGGACGACGTCGGCGAGGGCGACGACGATACCGAGAAGCCAGCCGAGCGGTACCGCGACGCCGAACCACATCAGCACGTACGCGAACCCGTCGAGGGTGAACTGTTCGCGGAGGAACTCGCTGAGACCACCGACCGTGAGCACGTTGTCCAGAAGCCAGACGGCGACCGACTGACTGTTCGGGAAGACGACCGCCGAGAGCGTCGGCGAGTACAGCGCGGCGACGACCGGCGGGAGAAACAGCGCCGTCATCGCCGACGGGTACGCGAGGAGGACGCTCGTTCCGCGCCCGCCGACGCGCGAGAAGACGACCGCCAGCGCCGCCGATACCGTCGCGACGAGGCTCGCGGCGACGACGGCGAAGAAGCCGTTCGTCGTGAACTGATAGCGGGCGAACGCCGACAGCGCACCCCAGATGACCACCGAGAGGAGCACCACGCCGACGAGACCGAGTCGCGTTCCCGCGCTGTCGAGTCGCTTCGCGTAGAAGCGCGTCGCAAAACCCAGCAACAACAGCGGATACGTCAACGCGACGAGCGGGACGCCGAGCGCGCTCCACGCCGAGTAGGTCGCGCGCTGCGGTCCGGTCTGGGGTTTCCACTTGCCGATGACCGAGTTACCGACGTTCAACTGCCGCGGGAAGACGAGTTCCATCCACGTCTCGTGTAACCGGACGAGGTCGATGCGAATCGCACCGACCACCCCCGGTTGCGAGGCTGCTTTCATCGAAAGAGAGTGTCGTACCGGGTGATGTGAATTTTGTGGGTCGCCACTCGCGGCGACGCGGCCGCATTGCCGGAGGCGACGCGCCGGAAACGTCGCTCACGAATCACCAACCTCGAAAAGAAAACCTCACTGCCGGATGACGTTTTCGGACTCACCAAGGAGCGAAACTCGGGTCGACGCGCCGGTCGGTTCGGTCGATAGCGTCGATTTCGGTGACGTCCTCGTCGTCGAGGTCGACCGCCAACGACTCCCAGTTGTCGCGGATGTGTTCCTCGCTCGTCGCCTTCGGGATGGCGGTGACGCCCTTCTCTCGAACCCAGGCGAGACTCACCTGGAACGGACTCGCGTCGTGTTTGTCGGCGATGGCGGAGATCGTCTCGTCGTCGGCGATTGCGCCGCGGGCCAGCGGCGAGTACGCGACGAGCTCGACGTCGCGCTCGGCGCAGTGTTCGCGCAGTTCCTCCTGCGGGAGCAGCGGGTGAAGTTCGACCTGGTTGGCGAAGATGGGTGCGTCGGAGCGCTCGATGGCCTCGTCGACGTGCTCCGGTTCGAAGTTACTCACGCCGATGCGCTTTACGAGGCCTTCGTCGTACAGCTCGTCGAACGCCGCGAGCGTCTCCTCGGGGTCGTACTCGCGGGCCGGCCAGTGGATGTACAGCAGATCGACGTAGTCGACGCCGAGGTCGTCGAGGCTCTGTTTCGTCGTCTCGATGACGTCGTCGTAGGCGAGGTTGTCGATCCACACCTTCGTCGCCAGAAAGATGTCCTCGCGGGGGACGTCGGCGGCGGCGATGCCCTCGCCGACCTCGGACTCGTTGCCGTACGCCTGAGCGGTGTCGATGTGACGGTACCCCATCTCCAGGGCCGTCTGAACGGCGTTTCGACACTCGTCGGCGTTTGTGTTCTCCCAAGTGCCGAGGCCGAGCATCGGCATCCCGTTCGCGAGTGGTACGTCCTCGCTCGTGAGTTCCTGTCCGTTGGACATATATCGAAACGAAAGGTCCAGACGCCAAAAGCGGTTGCGGCCGTCGTAGATGCTGCCGACTGTCTCTCGGCGCGTTCAGGGCCACCGACCGGGGAGTCGCTCCGCGTGGTCGTCGAGCAGTCGGAGCATCGGCTCGATGTCGGCCAGAGCCGGCCCGCGGTCGATCTCACCGGTCGTCTCGTTCCACTGGACGTAGCCCGCGCCCACCAGTTGCGGGAGGTGGACGTGACGCAGTTGCGTTTGGACGCGGGCCCGTTCGACATCCCACACCGCAGCGAGCCGTCCGCTCAGCGTTCGCACCTCCTGGGGGTTCTCTTCGAGGAGGGTGAGCAGCACTCGCCGACGCGTCGCGCTGGCGAATGTGACGAACACAGCGTTCAGTTCGACTCTCGGCGGAATCGGGTCGGGCGTCCGCGTGTCGTCGTACGTCAAGTTGGCGTCCTCGATTGAGGTTGCTACCAAGGAGGGATTCGTAGTCTGCTTGTTCAGTACGGACGGTTAAGTGGTATCGGCTCTTCTCGGGGGTATGGTCGTCGTCGCCGAACTCGAAATTCCCGCCGACGCGTTCGATCTCGGCCGTCTTTCGCAGGTAACGGAGGGAATTCACATCGAACTGGAGCGCGTCGTCCCGACAGGAAACGACGGCGTGATGCCGTTTTTCTGGGCGAGCGGCCCAGACCACGGCGCGTTCGAGGCGTTCGAGTCGGCTGTCCGAGGTGCCGAGGTCGTCGAGCGACTGACTGCCGTCGCCCGAGTCGACGACCGGGTGCTCTACCACGTCGTCTGGGCCGACAGCGCGGCGAATCTCACCGAAGTGCTCGTCAGCAACGAGGCGACGATTCTGGAGGCGCACGGCGACGACCCGTGGCGGTTCCGTCTCCGGTTCGCAGACCACCGCGGCCTCAGAGAGTTTCACAACTACTGTCTCGACCACGAGATCGCCTTTCGAGTCGAGCGAATCTACACGCTCGACGAGGAACAGGACGCGAAGTACAACTTCGACCTCACGCCCGAACAACAGAGCGCACTGACGCTCGCCGTCGAACACGGCTACTTTAGCGTCCCCCGAGGGATTTCGCTCAAAGAGATCGCCGAGGAGTTGGGAATCAGCCAACAGGCCGCCTCCGAGCGAGTTCGGCGGGGAGCGGAGACAGTGTTACAGAGCGTGTTGCTCTCACGGTCGGCGGCGGACTTGGAGTGACTCACCGAGGCGACGGTATATCACTCCCCGCGGCCAACACCGCCTATGGTCATCGTCGTTCTCGGCGAGTGGCTCCGGTCAGACGCTGCTCACTCGCACCTCCGGCGACGCGTCGACGTCGGGGTCGAAGCGTTCGAGGAGACCGACGCCGAATACCTGCTCTGCACCGGCGCGCGGACGAACCCCGAGGTGCCGCGGGCGGAGTGCGAGGTGATGGCCGACTACGCCATCCGACGGGGGTTCGACCCGGACTACATCCTGCTCGAAGACGAGGCGCACGACACCCGCGGAAACGGCTACTTCAGTCGACTCCTCGTCGACGAACACGCACCCGAAACTGAGACGGTGTACGTCGTCAGTTCGCGGATGCACCTCCGACGAGCGAGGTATATCTTCGAGCAGTGTTTCGACGACGCCTACGAGATAGACACCCACTACGCCGTCGACCCGGATCCGAACTACGACGAGTTCCCGAATCCGAGATTCGGCGACTCCGCGAAGAAGACCGTGAGTTCTTCGACGGAGTCACACCTGGGGACGTAGCGGCGATTCGACGTCGGCTCGACGACTCGGACCCGGCGTACGCGTGGCTGACCGAGGACGGGGAGTGAGCGGCCTTTTTCATCGACGCTTTCAGTACTTCGGGTCCGCGCCGGTAATGGCGTACACGTCGTCCATGATGTCGTCGCGCACCTCGCGCCACGTCTCGAACCCGCCCGGACGCGACGGGTAGCGGTCGTAGTGTTCCTTCAGTTGGCCCGCCTTCCGGCGGACGCGAGCCAACTCGAACAGCGTGTCCCAGTGGCCGAACGTGTCTACGAGCGTCTTGAGTTTCAGTCCGAGATGCATCGAGTCGGTGCCGCCGCGACCGACGGCGTCGGCCAGTTGCTGGCCGGGCACCGACGTGACGATGCCGACGAGTTCGTCCACGTCGTGGACGCTGCCCCAGATGTTGTAGAGGTCGATGGCCGCGAAGCGCTTGCCGAAGTCGGTCATCACGTCGTGGTTGTACATCCACAGCGCCTCCTCGCTCACGTCGCCGTCGCCGATGGCCGCGATGGCGCGGTTGGCCGCCCGGTGGGCGGACTTGGCCGCCCCGGGGATGCCGCCGCCGGTGGTCGGGTTGACGTGGCCCGCCGCGTCGCCGACGGCGACGAAACCGTTTGCGACCGCCGAGTCGTACGGTCGGCGGGTCGGCAGTGCCGCACCGAGTTTGTCTTTGACCGTCGCGCCCGCGAACTCCGCCCGGCCGTGGAGATCCTTCTTCAGCGCCTCGACGAGTTTCATCGGTTTTTTGTCCATCTGGAAGCCGAGGCCGACGTTGATCTCAGTCGCCGTGCGCGGGAAGTACCAGAGATAGCCCAGTTCCTCGGTCGGCTTGAAGACGATGGCGTCGTCCCAGTCGACGGGTTCTCGAACGTTGACGACTTCGCGGTACGCCGAGCAGAACTGCGAGTAGTTGACGTTCGTGTCGAACGTCGTCCCCGAGAAGTCCGTCTTGTCCTGCAGCAGCGAGAGCGCACCCGCAGCGTCGATAGTCACCTGTGCTTCGTAGTCGATAGCCTCGCCTTTTCGCTTGGCGCGAACACCGGTGACAGTTCCGTCGTCGGCCTGTGTCACGTCCTGGACGACCGTGTCGTAGTGAATCTCCGCGCCGGTGCGCTCGGCTTCTTCGAGGATTATCTCGCCGTAGCGCTTGCGGTCGAGCACCGCACCCGGTTCCGACAGCGGGATGTCGAGCGTCTCGCCGTCCGGGCTCTCGAACACCGCGCGTCGGATACTCTGGTTGGTAAACGACTCCTCTTTCAGATAGTCGAGGTCGATGATGTCCGGGAATGAGCTCTTACCCTTGATGGCGTCACCGCAGGCGATGTGACCCGCCGCTTCCGCCGACTTCCGCTCGATGATGACGGTGTCGAGGCCCGCAGAGGCCGTCGTCGCGGCGGCGAAGGCTCCGGCGGTACCTCCCCCCACTACGACGATATCATACGTATCCGCTGGCATAAGCAGGTAGTTGCCCGCCGCCTCATAAAAAACGCGTGCATCCGTTCACGTTCGATGGCTGTTCTCACTGCCGCTGCTCGACAGCAACAAGAGATTTAGTCACCTACGTCCTGCAGACTGTATGCGTCGCACACAGTTTCTGGTCCCGGCGGTCGTACTCCTCGTCGTCCTCTCCGGATGCGTCGGTACCGACGCACTGACCTTGGAGTCGTCCCCGGCATCGATACCCGATACGGCGCTGACCGACGCCGACTACGAACCCGGCGAGAGTCGCTCCGTCGTCGTCGAACGGCAACTCGGCGTCGCCGGCACCGAGGCGAACGTGACGCTCGTCGGATGGCTCTCCTCGTACGCCCGCTCCGACGGCGGCGCGTCCGTCGTGCTGCTCTCGACGCCGAACCCGAGCGTCGCCGGCGTCTCCGCGAACCCGCTCGCCGGCGAGACGAACGACGAACTCGTCGAGCGACTACTCGGTCTCTCGAATCAGGTGAGCGGCGACTCGGTCGGCGAACTCCGCCGCGTCGGCGAGACCGAGCGGACGATTCTCGGCGAGCAGGCGACCGTCGTCACCTACGAGGGCACGGTGAAGGCCAACAACCTCTCCGTCGACGGGTCGGCGGCACAGTCGAACGAGTCGGTTCCCGTGCGGTTCCACGTCGCCACCGTCAGCCACGGCGACGACGTCGTGGTCGCGCTGGCGATGCATCCCGCCGATCTCGACGAGCAAGAGACGTTGCTGTCGCTGTTCGAGCGGATCGAACACGAGGGCTGAGACGTAACGGAAACCCTACAACTCCCCGCCGCGCACGGCGGATATGGTCCCGCTCTTCGCCTCCGAGACGGTGCTCTGTACACCGGGTACCGGTGTTTCCCAGACCGTGGTCGGGGTTCTTCTGCTCGGGTTCGGTCTCGTCTGGAGCCTCGGCAATCGAGATGGCCCGTGGCTCGGGAAACCGTCTCTCTCGCTCGCCGTGACCACAGTCGCGTCGCTGTGCTGCTTTGCGGCGTTCCTCTTCGGACTGCTACTGGTAGGCGTCTTCGACGACCTACTCGGTTACGGCGGCTTCGGTTGTGGCACTCAGTGGCCGTACGTTCCCGTGACCGCCACGTCCTTGGCCGCTACCTTGCTGCTACTCCGAACGGGACGACGTATTCGGCGAGCGAAGTAGCGAAGAACGGAGGACGACGTGCGGGCGAAACACGCCGCTCAGAACGTTGGCGAACAGACGGCACACCGGATTCCCTGACCCGCGGGACGGCGTGCCGCACACCCGCCTTGACCGACCCCGCGACGACTCGTCAACGCACAGGGGGTCTGGCCCCGCCTTCGCTGATAAACCCTCGTCGCGATAGGGTCGCTGTGGCGGTGTGGTCCGCAGTAAAAAGTGGTACCGCGAGCGAGGCCGAAGGCCGAGCGAGCGGCCTATTGGGTGCAGATTTTTTGGCGGGGTTCGAGCGCCGCGAAGTGGCGCGAGGACCGCGTTAAAAAAGGTGCGTCAGTAGAACTCTCGAACGAGGTCCATCGCGTCGTCGGGCGCGCCGTCCGGAATCTCCGCCATGTTCTCGGTGAGGCCGTGCTGCTTCTCGTACGGCACCGAGTTCTCGTTCTGGTAGATGACGCCCTGGTACTCCTTGGAGGCGTCGAGAATCCGGTCTTTCGCCGCGTTGTAGTCGTGGCGGTCGTAGTCGTCGTCCTCCGCGAGGTCGACGAGGTTGTCGCGGAAGTAGTCGTACGTGTCGACGTCGTTGAACGTCACGCACGGGCTGAACACGTTGACGAAGCCGAATCCGTCGTGTTCGATGGCCTCCTGGACGATTTCGGCGTGTCGCATCGCGTCCGAGGAGAACGACTGCGCGATGAACGTCGCGCCCGCCGCGAGCGCCAGCGCCATCGGGTTGACCGGCGGCTGTTTCGGGCCTTCCGGGGTCGTCGAGGTCTCGAAGTCCTCGCGCGAGGTCGGCGAGGCCTGACCTTTGGTGAGGCCGTAGATGCGGTTGTCCATGACGACGTAGGTCATGTCGACGTTGCGGCGGACGGCGTGGACGAAGTGGCCCGCGCCGATGGAGTAGCCGTCACCGTCGCCGCCCGCGACCATCACTTCGAGGTCGGGGTTGGCCATCTTCACGCCCGCGCCGACCGGGAGCGCGCGGCCGTGGACGCCGTGCATCGCGTAGCTGTGCATGTATGTGCCGATCTTGCCGGAACAGCCGATGCCGGCGACGACGAACGTGTTGTCGGGGTCGTTCCCCGTGTTCGCCAGCGCCTTCATCATGCCGTTCATCGTGCCGAAGTCTCCACATCCGGGGCACCACGTCGGCTGTTTGTCGGACTTGAAGTCGGTGAATCGAACGTCTGAGCTCATGCGGTAATCTCCTGTGAGAGCGTCTCTTTGATCTCTTCGGCCAGTTCGTCGGCCTTGAATCGGACGCCGTTGTACTTGTTCACGCGCTTGACGCGGGTAAGGGCGTCGTGTTCGAGGATGTCCGCGAACTGTCCGGTGTTGTTACACTCGACGACGATGACGTCGTCGGCGTCGTTGATGGTCTCCGTGAGGTCCGGACGCGGGAAGATGTACGGCATCGAGATGAAGCGGACGTCGATGCCCTCCTCTTCGAGGAACTCGATGGCTTCGACCATCGCACCCTCGTTGGAACCCCACGAGATGACGAGGTTTCCGGAGTCGGCGTCGCCGAACTCGCGGTACTCCCACGGTTCGCGTTCCTGCGCCGTCTCGACCTTCCGGTTGCGCTTGTCGACCTGCTCGACGCGCATGTCGGTGTCCTCGGTCCGGCGACCGAGTTCGTCGTGTTCGAGACCGGTCGACATGTGCGCGCCGCCGGCCGTTCCGGGGAACGAACGCGGACTGACGCCGTCGTCGGTGAGCGCGTGGGCCTTGAACTGCCCCTTCTCGTTGGTCCACTCGCCGATGGTGTCGTCGTCGACGACCTTCCCGCGGTCGATCTCGACGGCGTCCATGTCGAACTCCTCGGGCGCGAACGTCTGCTCGGTGACCGCCATCGCGAGGTCGGCGGCGAGGTAGACGGGCGTCTGGTACTTCTCTGCGAGGTTGAACGCCTCGACGGTCTTGTGGAAACACTCGGCGACGGTGGTCGGCGCGAGCGTGAAGCGCGGAATCTCGCCGTGGCCGCCGTACACCATCTGGTTCAGGTCGCCCTGCTCCTGCTTGGTCGGCATCCCTGTCGAGGGACCCGAGCGCATCACGTCGACGATGACCAGCGGCGTCTCGGACGTGGCGATGAGGCCGAACGTCTCGGTCATCAGGTCGATACCCGGACCGGACGTCGCGGTCATCGCGCGTGCGCCGGCTCGTGCCCCGCCGAGTGCGAGGTTGATCGCCGCGAGCTCGTCTTCGGCCTGTACGACGTGACCGCCGTACTGCTCGATGCGACCGGTGAGGTACTCCATCACGTCCGTCGCGGGCGTGATGGGGTAGCCGGCGTAGAACCGGCACCCGGCGGCGATGGCACCCATGCCGATGGCCTCGTCGCCGTTGAGGAGGACGTAGTCGTTGTCGGTGGTTTCGAGGTCGTAGTCGAACTCGTGGTCGAAGTTCTCGTCGACGTAGTCGCGGCCGGCGCGGGCGGCCTTGCGGTTGTTGTCGACGATGGCCTGTCCCTTGCCGCCGAAGCGCTTCTCCAGCGAACTGTCGAGGTGTTCGATGGGGAAGTTGGCGACGGCGCACGCCGCGCCGAGCGCGACGACGTTGCGCATGATGGCCCCGCCTTTCTCCTCGGCGATGCTCTGGAGGGGAACGTCCAGCCCGATCATTCCCTCCGGGATCTCGACGCCCTGCATCGTGGTGCGCTCGCCGTCGTAGACGATGACGCTGCCCTCCTGCAGTTCGTCGAGGTTCTCCTCGATGGTCCGCGGTGTGAGCGCGATGAGTACGTCGAGTCGGTCCACGACACTCTGTACCTGGTCGACCGACGTTCGGACCTTGTACGCCGTGTATCCGCCGCGGATACGCGAAGCGAAGTCCTTCGAGGTGAACACGTGCCGGCCAGCCCGTGAGAGTGCCTGGGCGAAAATCTTCCCCGTGGAGTCGATGCCATCGCCGGCTTCGCCGCCGATGGCCCAGTTGAAGTCCGCAGGCATGCTAACCGATGGTTCCTTCGGACGAATCAAAAGCCTTCTGAAAGGAGCGGGGTACCGCCCTCCCGCATTCGGGCGTTTTTTCGGCCGAGCGTCCCCGAAAGAGCCTACTTTCGGTGTGACTCCGTGACAGAGTGCCAATCGTCGCCGCCGGAACTGTAAACCGTCTTATCTCACTCGCTCTCGTACGCGCCGACCGGAGTGGGAAGCGACTTTGTGGTGGCCCTCCAATCGTCCCGACATGGACGCAACCGTCGCCGTCACCGACGTCAGTTCGGTCGGCCCGAACACGGTCGCGATCGTGCTCGAATCGCCCGACGGGTTCGACGCACGCCCTGGACAGTTCGTCAAGATATCCGCCGCCGTCGACGGCGAGGAGTACGCGCGCTTCTACACGCTCTCGTCGCCGGACGCCCACGAGACGTTCGAGATAACCGTCGGCGTCGACCCAGAGGAGGCCGGGCCGTTCAGCCGGCACCTCCTCGAGTTGGAGTCGGGCGACGAGCTCGACATCTCCGGGCCGTTCGGCAACGAGTACTACGAGGACGAGTCCCACGTCGTCGTCCTCGGGGGCGGGCCGGGCGTCGGCGCGGCCGTCGGCCTGGGTGAGCGCGCGCTCCGCGACGGCGGGTCGGTCGCGGTCATCTACAAGGACGACGCGCCCGCGCACGAGGAGCGACTCGCGGACCTCCGAGAGCGCGGCGCGACGGTCGTCGTGACCGACGGCGACCTCGCCGACCACGTCTCCGAGGTCTACACCGACGGCGCGCAGGCGTTCGTCTACGGGTTCGCCGACTTCGTTCAGGAGGCGCTCGACGCGCTCGAAGCCGTCGACGCCGACCCGGCGGACGCGAAGGTCGAGAACTTCGGCTGAAACGGCCTCCCGGTTCGCGTCGAGGCGGCTCCGGGTCACGTCGTAACGGCAAAATAGCAGCGGTGTACTAGTCGGGACGATGGAAGAGGGTAATCACGAGTCCCCTAGCCGAGACGCGCCCGCAAAGGAGCGTCTCTCGACTGGCATCGAGGGACTCGACGACGTACTGTACGGTGGCTTCGTCCCGAATCGGACGTACATGGTTCGAGGCGAGCCCGGTGCCGGCAAGAGCATCCTCGGGATGCACTTTCTCCGTGCCGGCCTCGAGGCGGGCGAGGACGTACTGTACATCAATCTCGAAGAGTCGACCAAGAACGTCACGGAGAACGCCGCGTCGCTCGGCTTGGACCTGGACGGCGTCGACTTTCTCGACCTGAGCCCGGACTCGGAGTATTTCGCGCGAAATCTCTCCTACGACATCTTCAGCCCTGACGAGGTCGAGGGCGGGTCCGTCACCGAGGAGATAACGAACCGCGTCGAGGAGCTCAACCCCGACCGACTGTTCATCGACCCGCTGACGCAGCTGCGGTATCTCGCCCCCGACGACTACCAGTTCCGAAAGCAGATTCTCTCGCTGATGCAGTTTTTCAACGTCCAGGGCTCGACGGTGCTGTTCACGGCACAGGCGACGGAGACGCGGCCGGACGACGACTTACAGTTCATCTGCGATGGGACGCTCAACCTGAAACGGGGTGACGAGAAGCGCACGTTGGCGGTGACGAAGTTCCGCGGGTCGGACTTCCGGAGCGGCCCGCACACGCTCACCATCAACCACGGCGGAATCGACATCTACCTCAACAAACTACCGCAGACGTTCGACCACGAGTTCGAGTCCGAGACCATCTCCTCGGGCGTCCCAGAACTCGACCAGATGCTCAACGGTGGCATCGAGCGGGGGACGGTGACCATCATCACCGGGGCGACCGGCGTCGGCAAGACGACGACCGGAATCCAGTTCATGAAGGAGGCCGCGGGTCGCGGTGAACGGTCCGTCGTCTACCTGTTCGAGGAGAACCAGCGGACGCTCATGGAGCGAAGCGACGCGGTCAACATCCCCGTCGAGCAGATGCTCAACCGCGATGCGCTCTCGATAAACGAGACGAGGTCGCTCGAACTCAGCGTCGACGAGTTCAACGAGCGGGTCCGCCGGGAGGTCGAGGAGAAAGGCGCCGAAATCGTGATGATAGACGGCATCATCGGCTACAAGTTCGCCCTGCTCGGCGAGAATGACAAACTCACGCGGAATCTCCACACGCTCTGTAAATACCTCAAGAAGAAGGGCATCTCCGTCATCCTCATAAACGAGGTGCAGGACATCACCGGGGACTTCCAGGTGACTGACGAGGGCGGCCTAAGCTATTTGGCGGACAATATTTTATTCCTTCAGCACCTCGAAGTGAACGGAGAGATGCGGAAGGTCGTCGGCGTGCTGAAGAAACGGACGAGCGACTTCGAGCGACAACTTCGGGAGTTCCGCATCACCGAGTACGGCGTGAAGATAGGCGAGCCGCTGACCGGGCTCCGCGGCATCCTCAGCGGCCGACCCAGACAACCGGACGAAGAACTCGAACCATGAGACGACAACACCGACGGAGACGCACGGGACGGAGCAGGTCATGAGCGATCGACTTCTCGTCGGACAGGCCGCGAGTGGCGCGTCCCGGCCGCAGAGGGCGCGGATTCTCCTCGCGGTCAGTCGTGACGAGAACCGGTCACTGCTCGCCGAGACGCTCGGGTCCGAGCACGAGATCGTTGAGGGCCGACCCGAGGACGTGTCGCCCGAGGAGGTTGACCTCTGTATCCTCGACCCGCAGACGCTGGCGAAAAAAGACGACGCGTTCGAAGCGCTGAAGGAGCGCGCCGGATCGGTTCACCTGCCGTTTCTGCTCGTCATCCCCGAGCGGAACCTGAGCGGCAGCGACGTGTGGCGACAGATCAGCGCGCAGTTCCCGCCCGGCGTCGACGACCTGATTCGGACGCCGGTGTCGAAAGCCGAACTGCGCGGCCGCCTGCAGTCGTTGTTGCGCGTGCGACGGCAGTCCGCCTCCCTGGGAAGACAACGCGAGCGTCTCGACCGACTCAACCGCGTCAACTCCGTCATCCGGGAGGTCAACGCCGCGCTGGTCGGCGCGAAGAGCCGTGAAGAGGTCGAAGAACGCGTCTGCACTCGGCTCTCGAACGCCGGGCCGTACTGTTACGTCCGCATCTGCGAACCGCGGGCGACGCGCGACGCGCTCACCGTCAGCACGGAAGTCGGTGACCTCGACGACCCGCCGAACCCGGAAACGACGACGAACGGCGACCGCTCGCAGGCGACCGCCGCTTGGCGGGCGTTTACCGACCGGGAGACGCTCGCGGCCGAACTGAACCCCGAAAACGCCGCGGAGTTCTACGGCGAGACCTCCTCGACGTGGCGACAGTGGGCCGACAGCGGTGATGTCCGAGGCTTCGCCTGCGTGCCGATCAGGTATCGTGATACGGTGTACGGCGTGTTGGAGGTGTACACCACCGAGACCGACGCCTTCGACGAGGAGGAGCGGTCGGTGCTCGACGAGCTCGGACAGACCATCGGCCACACCATCAACGCCGTCGAGAGCAAGCGCCTGCTGTTGACGAACGGAGCGACGGAGATCGAGCTCCGAATCGTCGACGCCGACGACGCACTGCTCGGACTAGCCGCCGCAGCGAACGCCGAACTCCGGTTGGAGGGCGTCACGGGAACCGACCCCTCCGTCGAGTTCTTCACCGTCACCGACGGCGACGTCGAGACGTTTCTCGAACGCGCCGCCGATTCGGAGCCAATCGCCCGACAGCGACTCGTCCGCGAAACCGACGACGGCGCGCTCGTGCAGTTGGTCTTCGAGGAGGAATCGATCGCCGAAACGTTGACCGACCTCGGCACGACCGTCGATACGCTAGTCGTTGACGAGCACGGCGCCACCGCCGTCGCACTGCTGCCGCAGCACGGCGACGTCGGGACGTGCATGCGCGGGCTCCGCGAGCG
Organism: Haloprofundus salinisoli; assembly: GCF_020097815.1. Taxonomy (NCBI): domain Archaea; kingdom Methanobacteriati; phylum Methanobacteriota; class Halobacteria; order Halobacteriales; family Haloferacaceae; genus Haloprofundus; species Haloprofundus salinisoli. The sequence continues at coordinate 511,331 of NZ_CP083663.1, read as the reverse complement.
CTACGACGACGTCGGCCTCCGCTCGCGGCGACAGATCGAACGCCGGCCGCTGACCGACGAGGACTTCGTCTCCGCCGCCGAGTCGGACCTGACGAACCGGCAGCGCAACGTCCTGAAGGCGGCGTATCTCGCCGGCTACTTCGACCAACCGCGGGAGAGTTCGGGGAAGGATGTGGCGACCTCGCTCGATATCTCGTCGGCGACGTTCCACCAGCACATCCGAGCGGGAGAGCGGAAACTCGTCTCGAAGCTGTTCGATAATGTTACATTTAGCGGCGGTACCTGATTCTTTGGGTACTCGTACTTTATATATCCGACTCATCAGTACAGACCATGAGTTCGCAAGAAGCTGCGGCAGACACCCTGATGCCCGAAACCGAAGAGACCAAAGCGTTGTTCGACGCGCTGACGAGCCCGCGTCGCCGCCACCTCATCCACGCGCTCTCGGCACAACCGGGCCCGGTCACGGTCGAGGAGCTGGCCGAGGAAATCCATCAGCGTGAGGCCGAGGCGGGGGAGACGACGCACCCCGACCAGATCGCGATCTCGCTGCATCACCTCCACCTCCCGAAACTCGCCGCCCGTGACTTCCTCGAATACAACGCCTCGCGCAAAGAGGTCACGCCGACCCACGAGACCGACGACGCGAGCTACGCGCTCGCGTCCGCCGGATTCAACGAGTAACACAGAAGCCGTACGACTGCTGATTCTGACCGCCTCCTCTACCTCCTCAAACCGGTTCTCGTCGGGTTCGCCGAGAACGTGGTGACGAACCGGGGAACGAAACGTTACTGACCGACGGGGAGCGAAACGTTACTGACCGACGGTGAGCGCCAGCAGTGCGAACGCGCCGCCAACGCTCGCAACGGTGACGCCGAGGGCTTTCACGAGCGCCGCGTCCGACGAGAGCGACGGGGCGTCGGGATTGCGGTGCCGGGCGGGAAACAGAAGTGCGCGGAGCGAGGCGATACGAGTCGGTGCGACGGTGGCCACCGCTCCCAGACAGAGGAGCGTGAGACCAAGCGAGATGTCCAGCGTGGCGGGTGGCATCGTCGTCCGCCGACGAGGCGTAATCGGTTATAGGTCTTCTCGATTGGACCTCGGACCCGAATCCTTAATGAACAGTCCGGCAAATTTCACGCTATGTACGACGAGGACGAGCTCTCCGAGATTCGGGAGGCCCACGAGGAGTGGTCCGACGAGACCCGCGACCCCGTAGTCGACCGATTCGGCGAGCGCAAAGACCGGTTCGCGACCGTCTCGAACCTCGAAATCGACGACATCTACACGCCCGAGGACGTCGCGGACCTCGACTACACCGAGGACCTGGGCTTCCCGGGCGAGAAGCCCTATACTCGCGGTGTGTACCCGACGATGTACCGCGGGCGGACGTGGACGATGCGACAGTTCGCCGGCTTCGGCACGGCCGAGGAGACGAACGAGCGCTTCCACTACCTCATCGAGAACGGCCAGACAGGGCTCTCGACGGCGTTCGACATGCCGTCGCTGATGGGGAAAGATTCCGACGACCCGCTCTCCGACGGCGAAGTCGGCAAGGAGGGCGTCGCCGTCGACACTCTGCGCGACATGGAGGTGCTGTTCGACGGCATCGACATCGGTGAGGTGACCACGTCGTTCACCATCAACCCCTCCGCGCCCGTCGTCTACGCGATGTACGTCGCCCTCGCCGACCAGCGCGGCGTCTCCCGCAACCAGATCGGCGGCACGTTCCAGAACGACATGCTCAAGGAGTTCATCGCGCAGAAGGAGTGGGTCATCCCGCCCGAGCCCTCGTTGAAGCTCGTCACCGACACCGTCGAGTTCGCCGCCGCCGAGACGCCGCGAATCCGTCCCATCTCCATCTCGGGCTACCACATCCGCGAGGCCGGCTCGACGGCCGTCCAGGAACTGGCGTTCACGCTCGCCGACGGCTTCGCCTACGTCGAGGCGGCGGTCGAACGCGGTCTCGACGTCGACGAGTTCGCGCCGCAACTCTCCTTCTTCTTCAACTCGCACAACTCCATCTTCGAGGAGGTGGCGAAGTTCCGCGCCGCCCGCCGCATCTACGCCCGCGTGATGGAGGAGTGGTACGACGCCGAGGACGAGAAGTCCAAGCAGTTGAAGTTCCACACCCAGACCGCCGGACAGTCGCTCACCGCCCAACAGCCGCTGAACAACATCGTCCGCGTGACGATTCAGGCGCTCGCGGGCGTCATGGGCGGGACGCAGAGCCTCCACACCAACAGTTTCGACGAGGCGCTGGCGCTGCCCTCCGAGGAGGCCGTCAGGGTCGCACTCCGCACCCAGCAGATTATCGCCGAGGAGTCGGGCGCGGCCGACAGCATCGACCCGCTGGCGGGGAGTTTCATGGTCGAAGCGCTCACCGAGGAAGTCGAGGAGAAGGCGATGACGTACATAGAGGAGATTCGGGAGATGGGCGACGGCTCCGTCCGCGACGGCGTGCTCCGCGGCATCGACGAGGGATACTTCCACCGCGAGATTCAGGACGCCTCCTACGAGTACCAGTCGCGCGTCGAGGAGGGCGAGGAGATCGTCGTCGGCGTCAACAAGTACTCGATGGAGGAGGATACGACGCTCGAACTGCTGCACGTCTCCGAGGAGGTGCAGAAGCGCCAACTCAGCCGGTTGGAGGAGGTGAAAGCCGAACGCGACGACGACGCCGTCGAGGCGGCGTTGGCGGACCTCGAACGCGCCATCGAGGAGGGCGAGAACGTGATGCCCGTCCTCGTCGATGCGGTGAAGACGTACGTGACGATGGGCGAAATCATGCAGGTGTTCGAGGCGAAGCACGGCAGCTATCAGGAGAAAGTCGGGCTGACGTGATGAGGCGACGCGAGAGGGTGCAACGCTCGGTCACGAGGCGGCAGCGCGAGGCTGCCGGGAGCGACGCCCGAACGCGCCGTCTCCGCGTCGTCGAAGGTTCTTTTTACGTTGTCACGCCCGCCTCGAAACGAGGAAAACCGCCAGCGGTCGGCAACCTCACAGAATGCATTCGGTGGTAACTCTTATGCCGATGGTGCGGGATGATGACAGTGGACTATGACAGAAGACAATGTAGAACTCGAAGCGCGTCTCGCAGAGCAGGAGGAGTTCGAGCCGCCGGAGTCGTTCGTCGAACAGGCGAACGTCTCGGACGAAGGGATCTACGAGGAGTTCGAGGAGAACTGGCCGGAGTGCTGGGAGGGCGCTGCCGACCTCCTCGACTGGTACGAGGGGTACGACCAGGTGCTCGACGACTCGGACGGACCCTTCTACAACTGGTTCACGAACGGGAAGCTCAACGCCTCCTACAACTGCGTGGACCGCCATATCGAAGATGGCCGCGGCGACGAGGTCGCTATCGAGTGGGTCGGCGAACCGACCGACGAGGAGAACCGGACGTACACCTACGAGGAGCTCCAGACGGAGGTCAACGAGTTCGCGGCGGCGCTGCGCGAGCAGGGCGTCGGCGAGGACGACGTCGTCACCATCTACATGCCGATGATTCCGGAGTCGCCAATCGCCATGCTGGCCTGCGCTCGCATCGGCGCGCCGCACTCGGTCGTCTTCGCGGGTTTCTCCGCGGACGCGCTGGCGACGCGGATGAACGCCGCCGACTCCGAGTATCTCGTCACCTGTGACGGCTACTACCGCCGCGGCGACCCGCTGGACCACCTCGGCAAAGCCAACGAGGGACTGGCGGGCGTCGACCACGACACCACGACGGTCGTCGTCGAGCGACTCCGCGACGGCGACGGTTTCGGTCACGACCTCGACGAGAACCAGCACTCCTACGCCGACCTCGTGAGCGAGCAGGAGGGCGCGGAGGTCGAACCCGTCCAGCGCGACGCCGAGGACATGCTCTTCTTGATGTACACCTCCGGCACGACGGGTCAGCCGAAAGGCGTCAAGCACACGACCGGCGGCTATCTCGCGTGGGCGGCGTGGACCTCGCAGGCGGTGCTCGACATCAAACCCGAAGACACGTACTTCTGTTCCGCAGACATCGGCTGGATCACGGGCCACTCCTACATCGTCTACGGGCCGCTCGCGCTCGGCACCACCTCGCTCATGTACGAGGGGACGCCCGACTACCCCGAGCGCGACCGTCTCTGGGAGATCATCGAGGAGTACGAGTGCGACCAGCTGTACACCGCGCCGACGGCGATTCGCGCGTTCATGAAGTGGGGTAAGCAGTTCCCCGAGAAACGCGACCTCTCGTCGCTGCGCCTGCTCGGGACGGTGGGCGAACCCATCAACCCGCGCGCGTGGAAGTGGTACTACAAGCACATCGGCGGTGAGGAGTGCCCCGTCGTCGACACGTGGTGGCAGACAGAGACGGGCGGCATGATGGTGACGACGCTGCCCGGCGTCAACAAGATGAAACCCGGCTCCGCGGGACCGGCGCTGCCGGGCGTCGACGTGCGCATCGTCGACGCCGAGGGCGACGAGGTCGACGCCGGTAACGCGGGCTACCTCACGGTCCAGAAACCGTGGCCGGGGATGCTCCGGACGCTGTACAACAACGACGACCGGTTCGTCAGCGAGTACTGGGAGGCGTACTCCGACCCCGACGAGGACCACTGGGTCTACTTCCCGGAGGACGGGGCGAAGATAGACGAGGACGGCTACATCACCGTGCTCGGCCGCGTCGACGACGTCCTCAACGTCTCCGGGCACCGCCTCGGGACGATGGAGATCGAGTCGGCCATCGTCGGCGTCGAGGGCGTCGCCGAGTCCGCCGTCGTCGGCGGAGCCCACGACGTGAAAGGCGAGGCCGTCTACGCCTACGTCATCGTCGAGGACGGCTACGAGGGCGACGACGAACTCAGAGACCGAATCGTCGAGGGCGTCGAGGACGCCATCGGTCCCATCGCGCGACCCGAACAGGTCGTCTTCACGCCGGAGCTGCCGAAGACGCGCTCTGGAAAGATTATGCGTCGCCTGCTCGAGAACATTGCCAACGGCGAGGAGCTCGGCGACACGTCGACGCTGCGTAACCCCGAGGTCGTCAACGATATCGAAGCGAAGGTCGGCGGCGACTGAGCGGACGCGAGCGACGGTTCGACCGGCGCTCGACCGCCGCTCGACCGGGTTTCGCGGTCGCTACGGCGACGCTGCGACCGTCTCGCTTCTGTACACGCGGCGAAAACGACTGTAATCGATTCTCTCGACCCCTCCGTCTCTCTCGTCGAACGATTCGTGGCAACGACTTCGCGAGACAAAGCAACTATAACTAATGATGACGACAGAATATTCGATGGTAGAGAGAGACACGCAAGAGTCACCTGTCGAGACGGATGGTGGCGCGCTCACACAAGCCGCGCGGAGCCACCGAGAGACGAACTATCTCGATCGGGAGGTGAACCTCCTGCGGCCGAGTACGCCGTTCATGCGCGAGCATCTGCGCGTCGTCTGGACCGGTTTCGTCGTCTGGGCGCTCATCGTCTTCGGCCCGGTTACGCTGACGTACGTCGCGCCGGGAGTGATGACCACGCAGCTGCCGGTCATCGGCTTCCCGCTGCACTACTTCCTCGTCGCCATCGGGGCACCGGGCGGAGCGTTGCTGCTGTCGTTCTGGTACGCGCGAAAGCGTGACGCGCTCGACAGGAAGTACGGTATCGACCACTCCGTCGTAGAGACCGACGACGGCGACGCCGCCGTCGCCGTAGACGGAGGGACGGCCGAATGATTTCGGAACTCGCGCTCCAGAGCGGACTGCTCCCGGAGGGGCTGAACGTCTCGTTCAAACTCGTCCCGGCCATCATGGTCGTGGCGATGCTGGCGCTGTTCTTGGGAATCGGGTACGCGTTCCGCGTTGCCGACACCGAGGGAATGTGGGTCGCCGGTCGCTCCATCGGGAACGTCGAAAACGGGATGGCAATCGGCGCGAACTGGATGTCGGCCGCGTCGTATCTCGGGATGGCGGCGCTCATCGCGCTGTCGGGCTTCTACGGACTCGCGTTCGTCGTCGGCTGGTCGACCGGATACTTCATCCTACTCATCTTCCTGGCCGCGCAGATGCGCCGGTTCGGGAAGTACACCGCGCCCGACTTCGTCGGTGACCGGTTCAACTCCGACAGCGCGCGCGCCATCGCGGCGGTGACGACGTTCCTCATCGGCTTCGTCTACGCCATCGGACAGGCCCGCGGGATGGGACTCGTCGGCCTCTACATCTTCGGCGACATCGGCCTTCCCGGACTGAGCGGCTACCAGTCGATGGTCGTGCTGATGATGGCTATCACCGTCGGCTATCTGACGCTCTCGGGGATGCTCGGCGCGACGAAGAACATGGCCGTCCAGTACGTCATCCTCATCGTCGCGTTCCTCGCGGGGCTGTACACGGTCGGGTTCACGCAGGGGTACTCGACGGTACTGCCGCAGATAGAGTACGGGCAGATGATCGGCCAACTGAGCTCCGAGTTCAGCGAACCGTTCGTCAACGAGAGCTACTACATCTGGATCGCGACGGCGTTCTCGCTGGTCGTCGGGACCTGCGGACTGCCGCACGTGCTCGTCCGGTTCTACACGGTCGAAAACGAGCGGACCGCCCGCTGGTCGACGGTGTGGGGACTGTTCTTCATCTGCCTGCTCTACCTCTCGGCACCGGCGTTCGCGGCGTTCGGGACCGACCTCTACTCGCAGAACATCGGCCCGGTGTACGGCGACCCCGGTATGACGAGTGCGGCCGGTGACGTCATCGTCGTGCTGGCGACCCAGTTGGCGAACTTGCCGCAGTGGTTCGTCGGACTGGTCGCGGCGGGCGGTATCGCGGCGGCCATCGCGACGGTGGCCGGCCTGTTCATCGCCGGGTCGTCCGCGATCTCGCACGACATCTACGCGAACATCATCAACGAGGACGCGAGTCAGCGCCAGCAGGTGCTCGTCGGCCGACTGAGCATCGTCGCGCTCGGCATCATCACGACGCTCGCCGCGCTGGACCCGGCGGCACCCATCGCCGCGCTGGTCTCGTACGCGTTCTCGCTGGCGGGCGCGGTGCTGTTCCCGATGTTCTTCCTCGGGCTCTGGTGGGAGAACACGAACCGACAGGGCGCGCTCGCCGGAATGACGACCGGTCTCGTCATCTGGACGGTTCCGATGATAAACGAGGTGCTGCCGTCGTACATCGGCAACGGCGAGCCGTACTCTGCCGCGCTGGCGACGGCGGTGCCCGCCATCGGGTCGGCGCTCATCGCCGTCCCCATCGTGTTCGCCGTCACCATCGGCGTCTCGCTCGCGACCGACGAACCGGACCTGGCGACCAAACGGATGGTCCGGCAGTGTCACAGCCCCGAACCGATGTCGCGCATGCAGTCCGCCGAGGAGGTCGCGGCAACCGACGGCGGTGAACCCGTCTCCGACGACTGACCATGTACGAACGCATCCTCGTGCCGACCGACGGAAGCGCCGTCGCCGAGGTGGCGGTGAGCCACGCGGTCGACCTCGCCGAGCGCTACGGTGCCGAGCTACACGCGCTGTACGTCGTCGACATCGACGCGGTGAACCTCGGTCTCGGAACCGAACAGGTCGACCGCATCCGACAGGGCCACCTCGGGGAGATGGAGGAACTCGAAGCGAAAGCGAACGACGCGACCGGCGTCGTCGCCGACGCCGCCCGTGACCGCGGTATCGACGTGGTCGAAGAGATTCGCGTCGGCCGACCCCACACGGTCGTCGCCAACTACGCCGAGAAGGAGGACGTCGACCTCGTCGTGATGGGCAGCCACGGACGTGCGGGCGTCAGTCGCGCCCTGCTCGGCAGCGTCACCGAGCGGGTGCTGCGGTCGTCGCACGTTCCCGTGCTCGTCGTCGACAGCCAGGGCACGGAGTGAAGCCGTGACGCGTGCACACCCGCCGAAAGCGGCGACGACCGCGCCCGGGGAGCGCCGCCGATGAGCCGGCTCGAAGCCATCGGCGAGCACGTCCAAGAGCACCGCCGCGGCATGTTCGTCGACCTCGTGTTCGCGATGGCGTGGGTGACGGCCGTCACGCTTCTGTTCGACTTCCTGCAGGCACCGCAATGGGCGTACTACCTCGCCATGCTCAGCGGCGTGCTCGCCTACTACGGCTTCTTCTGGTCGCTGGAAGCCGCAAAAGAGGAACCGTAGCGCAGAGACCGCCGTCTCCGTTCGCTTCTCACGTTTCGTCGACCCACTCGCTGAGACAGGTCTCGTTGCAGAGATACCGCCGAGCGGCGTCGCCGAGGTTGTCTTCGACGAGCGTGACGAGCACGTGACGTTCGTGTAGCGACAGCGTCGACTCGCAGTTGGCACATGGTTCCGAGCGCGTTCCGTTCGGGTGCCAGTGGTGGTGTTGGACGGCGCGACCGATTCGGACCCCGTCGTTCGCATCCCGCGGATGGCGACCGGTGTACTTCGAGAGCGTCATTGTCGAGAGCAAGCCACCCACCGATAAACCACTTTTGTGGGTAGAGCTATAGCGTGATATTTATCCGCCCAAAGTCGACAGTCCGGTCACGAGAACACTCTAGAGCGAGGATCGTCCACCGTCAAATCGCCTGACTGCGCGGGCGGCGAACGTTTCCGCGCCCGTAATGTATATCATAATTGTTCACGAAATTTGGAACGCATGGAGAAACCACTGCTGGCGACGGACTTTCTAGACCGCGCCCGGCGACACTACGGCGACGAGGAGGCCGTCGTGGCGACGACGGGTGACAGATACACGTACGCCGAACTCGGCGACCTCGCAGACGGCTGGGCGGCGGCGTTGCAGTCGAGAGGCGTCGAGAAGGGCGACCGGGTGGCGGTGCTGGACCCGAACACCCACTACCATCTGGCGGCGGCCTACGGGTCGATGCAACTCGGTGCGATTCACACGCCGCTGAACTACCGACTCGTCCCCGCGGACTTCGAGTACATTCTGAACGACGCGGGGGTGAAAGCGGTCTTCGCCGACCACGCGTACGCCGAGCGGATCGAAGCCGTCCGCGACTCGGTGCCGACGGAGCTGTTCGTGACCGACGACCCCGACGCGGTGCAGGGAGGTGACTGGGAGTCGTTCGACGACATCGTCGGCGAATCGACCGACTACGACCGCCCCGAGATGGACGAGTCGGATATCGTCACCATCAACTACACCTCCGGGACGACGGGCGACCCGAAGGGCGTCTGCCGCACCCACCGAACCGAGACGCTGCACGCGTACCTCGTCTCGATTCACCAGGAGCTCCGCGACGACGACGTCTACCTGTGGACGCTGCCGATGTTCCACGTCAACGGGTGGGGCCACATCTTCTCGGTGACGGGGATGGGCGCGAAACACGTCTGCACGCGCGGCGTCGACGCCGGCGACATCTTCGACGCGATCCAGGGGGAGGGCGTCTCGTACTTCTGCGCCGCACCGACGGTGCTGAACATGCTCCAAGAGTACTACGCCGAACACGAACCGGAGACGACCGCCGGGCGACCGGTTCGGGTGGCGACGGCGGGGGCCGCACCGCCGGAGGCGACCATCCGAACGGTCGAAGACGAGTTCGGCTGGTACCTCAAACACGTCTACGGCGCGACGGAGACCGGTCCGCTCATCACCACCTCCGACGCCAGGCGGTTCTTCGACCAGGACTCCTCCGAGCGATTTGCCGTCAAGAAGGCGCAGGGTATCGGCTACCTCGGGACGGAGGTCCGCGTCGTCGACGAAGACGGCGAGGACGTGCCGCGAGACGGGAACACCATCGGCGAAATCGTCGTCCGCGGCAATCAGGTGATGGACGGTTACTGGGAGAACCCCGAAGCGACGGAAGAGGCGTTCAGCGACCGCGTCGAGGGCTACTACCACATGGGCGACCTCGCGACGGTCGACGAGAACGGGTTCGTGAGTATCCAAGATCGGAAAAAAGACATCATCATCTCCGGCGGCGAGAACATCTCCAGCATTGAACTGGAAGACGCGCTGTTCGACCACGACGCCGTCGCCGACGTGGCGGTCATCCCGGCGCCGAGCGAGGAGTGGGGCGAGACGCCGAAGGCGTTCGTCGTCCCCGCCAACGGCGACCCGGCGAACCCGGAGACGACGAGCGACGAGGTGATAGCGTTCCTGCGCGAGCGAATCGCGACGTACAAACTGCCCGGCGAAATCGAGTTCGTCGCCGAGTTGCCGACGACGGCGACCGGCAAGATTCAGAAGTACGAGCTCCGCGAGCGGGAGTGGGCAGACGAAGACCGGCTGGTCGGCGAGGGGTAGCCGAGGACGTCGCCGCGCCGGCGCTCCCGACGGAGCGAGAGTCAGCCCGTTTTGCCACGGAAGGGAGCTACTACTTGCTGCAGTCCGTAGCGCACCCATGACCAACACAGACCCCGAATCAGTCGTCCGCGAGTACTACGACCTCGTCGACGCCGATCGCTACGACGACCTCGTCGCGCTCTTCAGTGAGGACGTTCGCTACGAACGCCCCGGACAGAACGCCATCGAGGGACGCGACGCGCTGCTCGCGTTCTACGAGGAGGGCCGTCCGCTCGAAGACGGCAGCCACGAGGTACACGACGTCGTCGTCGACGGCGACACCGCCGCCGTCCGCGGGTCGTTCAGCGGCCTGCAGAGCGGCGACGCCGTCGAGTTCGGCTTTGCCGACTTCCACGAGTTCGAGAACGGCGAAATCGCCCGGCGGTACACGTTCACCGACCGCGACGAGGTGTGAGGGGCTCTTCCCTCACCGCGCGTCGGCGGGCCGGCCATCAAACCAGGCGATACCGCGTCGGATGCTGCGGCTAATCGTCTGCGTGTGATTCGTCGGGGGTGAACGTGACGCCGTCGATCTCGACTTCGTCGGGAACACGGCTGGTATCGTGCGTTCCAGCGGGTGGGAGATTCACCTCCGCCGCTCGCGAAGCGCCCAGGTCCGTCTCGTCGTCGATCGAGGTCATCTCTCCGTCGGCGTCCCGCGCATCTTGGTCGATCCGCATCGAGCAGAACTCGACGCCGCACATCGAACAAAAGCGGGCCTCCTTGTAGTTGTCGCCGGGTAACGTCTGGTCGTGGTACTCCCGAGCACGCTCGGGGTCCAGTGCAAACTCGAACTGCCTGCGCCAGTCGAAGTCGTAGCGCGCCTCCGAGAGAGCGTCATCCCAGTCGCGTGCGCCGGGATGGTCGTTCGCGACATCAGCAGCATGGGCCGCGATTCGATAGGCTGCGAGTCCGTCTCTGACGTCCTCCTCGCCGGGAAGACCGAGGTGCTCCTTTGGCGTCACGTAGCACAACATTGCCGCCCCTGCGCGGGCGGCCTCGGTCGCACCGATTGCGCTCGTGATATGGTCGTAGCCCGGCGCGATATCGGTAACCAGCGGACCGAGAACGTAGAACGGTGCACCGCCACAGACGTCCTGTTGTCGTTCGACGTTGTCGGCGATCTCGTCCATCGGGACGTGACCTGGTCCTTCGACCATCACCTGAACGCCGTGGTCCCAGGCAGCGCGTGTAAGTTCGCCGAGGGTATCGAGTTCAGCGAACTGCGCGTCGTCGCTCGCGTCGGCGAGACAACCCGGGCGAAGTCCGTCGCCCAGCGAGAAGGTGACGTCGTGTTCAGCGAATATTTCGCAAATCTGCTCGAACGTCGTATACAGCGGGTTCTGCATCCCGTTTTCTTCCATCCACTGGGCCAAAATCGAACCACCCCGCGAGACGATGCCGGTTTTTCGACCGTCGGTCAGCGGCAGATGTTCCATCAGCACGCCCGCGTGAATGGTCATGTAATCGACCCCCTGCTCGGCCTGTTTCTCGATAACGTCGAGCAAGAGTTCGTGAGTGATGTCGGCTGGACTGTCGGCGCGCTTGACGGCCTCATAAATCGGGACGGTGCCGACCGGAACGGGAGAATGTCGAACGTTGGTCGTGCGAATCGCATCGAGCTCCGTCCCCGTCGAAAGGTCCATGACGGTGTCCGCGCCGTAATGAACCGCAGTGTGGAGCTTTTGGAGCTCTCCCTCGATATCGCTGGTCGTGTCGCTGTTACCGATGTTGGCGTTGACCTTCGTAGCGAATTCACGCCCGATGATCATCGGGTCGAGCGAGTCGTGGGCACGGTTGTTCGGGATGACCGCTTGCCCGTCGGCAACCTGCCGTCGAACGAAAGCCGGGTCGCAGTTTTCGCGCTCAGCCACGCGTTTCATGGCGGGGGTAATCTCATCTGATTGGGCCCGCTGGAGCTGGGTTTTTGCCACTAACAACTCAGTGGTATTCGTGGATAATATATCCTGGGGAAGTAGCGTCGCCCCCGAAGTACAGCGACAAGAGTTGGCTTTGCGGACTGTCGGCGAGCAGTGACGGCGGCTAAGAGAGCTTGTGAGGGTACGGCACGACCGACGAAATTCACACGACAATAGCTGAAGACACTGATTCCATGCCATCGATAGATAGCATAGGAGCTGTTCCCACTGTAGCCGTCCTCCGAGAACGTGACGCCCGCGACGCGAGGTTTCGTATCGCAGTAACCGATGTACGACTTAGAGTCGAGAACCAACCGACATCTTCTCGAACGGCGAGAGACGCGCTTCAGACTACAGGTACGCCGCGTCCCAGCGCCCCGACTTGCTCTGGTTACCGCACTCGTTACACTGGATGCGGTCCATCGAGTCCATCGCGGTCGCAATGCTCTCGCAGTTGCCGCAGAAGTAGCCGTAACGCTCGGTTCGGTCCTCGTCGGTGTAGGTGACGTAGAACGGACCCTTCTTGGCGCGTTGGCTCTCGTCGTAGGCGATGAACAGCGTCTCTCCCTCCGGCCCCGTCCGTTCCTCGACGGGGACGAGCTCCTCGGCGGACTCCGAGGCGGTCTTCACGAAGGCGCGTTCGGTGAACTGCTCGCCGCTGATTTCGACCTCTTGGGTCTCACCGGCCTCGTAGCCGGCGTTCTCGTAGAACCTCGCACCGCCTTCGTTGACCGTCAACACTTTTCCTTCGAGCCGTGAGGCACCGCGGTCCATCAGTTCCGTCTCGACGCGCTTGAGCAGTTGCTTTCCGAGGCCCTCCCCCCGCGAGTCGGGGTCGACGTGGAGCCAGTCGATATGACCGACCGTCTCGTCGGCCTCGACGAGGTAGCTCTGAACGACGGCGACGACGTCGTCACCGTCGACGGCGACGCTCCACACCGCCTGCGGGTCTTCGAGGTTCGACCCGACTTCGTCGTCGTCGTACCAGTTCCCCACCGCGGTGTCGATGACGTCCTCGGAGAGCTCGGGGCTGTACGAGGCCAGAAGCGACTCGCGAGCGACGGTTCGAATCCCTTCCGCGTCTGTGGGTTCGGCGTCTCGAAGGTCCATACACTGTGCTACGCCGTACCACCACAAAACAGTCCCGGCCACTCGCACACACAGAAACGCCTCCCGTCGGGGGGTTTTTGTCGACGCTCCGTACACTCACCCGCGGCGACCGGACGGCCTCCGAGCGGCGGCCGTCCGAGGCGCAACGGCTATCAACTGTCTCCGCCCGTACATCGAGACGATGAACCGCACCGACCGAGAGAGAGGCCCCCGACGTCCCCCGGGGAGACGTCGATGACGGACGAGCCGGAGATCGGCGACGTGCTGGCCCGTCTCACCGACGGCGGCGTCGTCCGCGAAGGCGACGACGGGTCGCTCACGACCACCGAAGCGTTCGAGGCGACGCGAGCGGAGTACAGCCGACAGTATCGAACTGCCGACCGCGAGACGTTCGTCGACGCCGTCGCCGGGGCGTTCGAACTCGCTCCCGAGACCGCAGCGAGAGAGATAGACGCCAACGGCGTGACGCGCGCGCAGCTGGCGGCCTACCTCGCCGTGGAGTCGTTTCTCGACACGTCGCCGACGCCGGAGACGACGGCCGTGATGGCGCACCTGGTCTGTGAGGTGTCGCCGCCGTCGCCGGTTCCCCGGGCGGTCGCCTCGCTCGACGACGACTCCTACGAGGCGTTTCTCGACGACCATCCGGACGCCGTCGTGACCGTCTGGAAACACGACTGCGACCCGTGCAAACGGCTCAAAGCCGACCTCCCGGCGCTGCTCGACGCAGTGCCGGAGCGCGTCGCCGTCGGCGGCCTCGACGGTGCCTCGGCCTCAGGCTTTCGGCTTCGACACGCGGTCAACACCGCACCGGCGGTCGTCTTCTTCGCCGACGGCGACCACGTCGAGACGCGCGAGGGATACCTCTCGCCGTCGGCGTTCGCGGCCGTCGTCGAGGACGTCTTCTGAGGCGCGGCGTTACGCCTCGGCGACGCCGGCGACCAGCACCGGTCGGCTCGAACTCAGGATGACCGACTGACTGACGCTGCCGAAGATGGCTTTCCCGGCCGGCGAGCGCTTGCGGCCGGCGACGACGATGAGGTCGGCGTCTTCTCGCTTGGCGGCGTCGAGAATCGACTGCGCGGGGTCGCCGCCGGATTCGAGCAGTTCGTAGCTCACGCCGGTGTCGCCGAGGTAGTCGGCGGCGGCGCGAACCGATTCGACGTCTGCGGCCGATGCGCCGCCTGGGTCCTCGTCGAACGTGTGCAAAAGCGTGACCGTCATCTCGCCGGTACTTCCGGGAAGATTGGCAACTTCACGTGCGCACGTTCGGGCACGCTCTACGTTGTCGTCGACGCCAACGAGCACGTGGTACATACCGAGAGATACGGCGGCGTGCGCTTATCAGTTCTGGGCGGCGGCGTCGTCGACGTATCTGGAGACGTACACCACGAGCAACAGCGGGACGCCGAGCACCAACGCGACGGTCAGCGTGCCGTACGCCGCGAAGCCGAGTTGCGTCGGCGGAAACGGAATCAGAAAGAGGAATTTCGGCGATCGGAGTCCGGAGACGAACGTCGCCGTCAGAAACCCGGCGAGGCCCGAAATCGCAACGAGCAGTACGTAGAGGATGAGGACGAACCGCGGACCCTCGAGTCGTGTCACGCTCACGGCTCGAATCTCGAACGCGAGGCGATTAGCGCTTTCGACGACCGCGCGGCCGACGCCCGAGTCAGATGACGAGGATGATACCGGTCGCAAACATCATCAGTGCGACGGCCCCGAGGATGATGCCGAGGAGGTCTTTGTCGGACATACCTACCGCTCGGAGGGCGAACGACAAAGGCACGTCGGTGTTCGGGCGCAAATCGACCCGTCGAAGCGTCCGCTCGCCGGGTGAAAAACGAAAGAGGGTGGCCGTGTTATTCGTCGGCGTCGAGTTCGTCCGCGGACTCGCCTTCGACGACGCCGCCGACCGTCACTGCCTCTTCTTCGCCAGCGTCACTTCACTCGCGTTCGTGACGCGGTTCCGTCTCGCCTTCCTCGACGGAACCACCGTCGCTTCACTCCGTTTGCGACGAGGTGTCGCTCGATTCGCTCTCGACACCACCGTCGGCGATCTTCGTCTGCAGTTTGCGGTCGAACCAGTCCCACTCGACGGTGCGGAGGTTCGACTCCTCGAGGTTCCACGGGTCGCCGTCCTCGACGACCGGGCCCTCGAAGTACGACTGGACCATGTTCCACACGAAGATGATGCCGCCGAGCAGCAGCATGTACGCGCCGAGCGTCGCGATCTGGTGCAGCGAGGCGAACTGCGGGAGGTAGGTCGCGTAGCGACGCGGCATGCCGCCGTAGCCGAGCAGAATCATCGCGAGGAACGTGATGTTCGTCCCGATCATCCACAGCCAGAAGTGCCACTTTGCGAGGCTCCGCTGGTACATCCGTCCCGTGACGAGCGGGAACCAGTAGTAGATGCCCGCCATCCCCGCGAAGGTGATTGCGCCCATCACGATGTAGTGGAAGTGACCGACGACGTAGTAGGTGTCGTGGAGCACGAGGTCGACGGGGATGGAGGCGAGGAACACGCCCGTCACGCCGCCGATGATGAAGTTGGAGACGAAGCCGATGCAGTACAGCATCGGGGCTGTGAGCCTGATGTTGCCGTTCCACATCGTCGTGATCCAGTTGAACGTCTTGACCGCGCTGGGGATGGCGATAGCCATCGAGACGGCCATGAACGAGGCGCGGAGGCGCGGGTCCATCCCGGTGGCGAACATGTGGTGCGCCCAGACGCCGAACGAGAGCACGCCGATCGCCAGCGTCGAGTAGACGACGAACTTGAAGCCGAACAGCCGGCGACCCGCGAAGCGCGGGAGGATGTAGCTGACCAGTCCCATCGGCGGGAGCACGAGGATGTACACCTCGGGGTGGCCGAAGAACCAAAAGAGGTGCTGCCAGAGGATCGACCCGCCACCTTCGCCGACGGCGAAGAACGTCGTCGCGAGGTTTCGGTCGGCGATGAGCATCAGCAGCGCGCTACCCAGAAGCGGGAACGCGAAGAGGATGAGCCCCGACTGCGTGAGGATGGTCCACGAGAAGATGTCGAGGTTCGCCCATGTCACCTCCTCGGAGCGCTCGGTGAAGATGGTCGCGATGAAGTTGATCGCGCCCATCGTCGCCGAGACACCCGAGAGATGCAGACCCAGCATCATCAGGTCGACGCCGGCGTTCGTCTGGTTGCCCTGTCCGACACCCGCCGACAGCGGGGTGTACATCGTCCACCCCGTCTGCGCGGGGATGAGGTTCGGAATCGGGAAGAACCCGGCCCAGATGAGCAGTGCTGCCGGCGGCAGCAACCAGAAGGCGATGGCGTTGATGCGCGGGAACGCCATGTCGTCCGCGCCGATGATGAGCGGGATGAAGTAGTTCGAGAACGCCGCGATGATGGGCGTCCCGAAGAGGAACAGCATCGTGATTCCGTGACTCGTGAGCAACGAGTTGTAGAAGCCCGGTTGGACGATGACCGTCTCCGGCGTCGCCAGTTCGGTTCGCATCAAGACGACCATCAGGCCGCCGACGACGAACGCGAAGATGCCGTAGGCACCGTACATCAGGCCGATATCTTTGTGGTCGACTGTCGTCAACCACCGGGCGATTCCTGCGGGTTTCTCCTCGGAGACGTACCCGGATTCTTGGCCGACTGCGCCGCCGCTGCTGAGTGGGGTGTAGCCGCTCCAGTTTTCCACCCGCGTCAGCCAGGCGAAGACACCCACGAGGAAGAGCCCCATGAGAACCGTCAGCGCTAACTGTCCGTTCAACTGCATGGGAACTGCTCGGAATTGCAGGGTAAAGAAAGGTTCGGGTGGCGTCCGTCGTCTCGCTTGCTGTCGTTCTGTCCACCCGTTCCGCCGGATTACGATTCGTCGTCTTCGGCCGTCTCGGCGGCGGTGTCGTCGACCGTTTCCGCGTCGTCGTTCTCGGCCGCGGCGTCGGTACTCTCGTCGCTCGCGTCGTCAGTCAGTTCGCCGTCGTGGTCTGCGCCCGATTCGAGCGCCTGCGTCTCCTCGTGGTCGTCGGACTCGCCGTGGGTGACCTCCGCGCCCGACATTCCGGCCTGTCCGGGGTAGTACACCGTCGAGGACTTCTCCGCGCCGGCGATGGCCTTACCCGAGAAGTACGTCAAGATTACGAGGCCGACGAACGGGACCACGTGGAGGCCAATCATGATGGCCGTCGGGAAGAGGTCGCCGCCCCACGGCTGGATGAGCAGAAAGAGCACGACGAAAAACAGGATGATGAACAGCGGGATGATGTTCACCGTCAGGTCGAGCATCGTCTCCCTGTCGAAGATTTTGTTCGAGTTCGTGTTCGCCATGGTGACCTGTTACGGACGCCGGTCAAATAGATTGTTGGTTCCGCCCGGTCAGACCGCGAACTCCTCGTCCTCGACGAACACCTCGCCGAGGAGGCCGCCGACGAAGAGGATGACGCCCGCGACGAGGACGGCGTAGCCGCGCTCTGCGAGCTGTACGGCCTCGTTTGCGACCTGCGTATCCGCGTACAGCAAGAGGCCGCCGAGCGCGAAGACGAGTATCGCCGACCCGACGAGCGCCCGCCACGGTCGGTCGACGTAGCCCGTTTCCTGAAGCATCCCGGCACAGCAACCGAAGAACAACAGCAATCCGCCGACGGCGACGGCGAAGAGATTGAACAGGATGCCGGCCTCGGCCAGTGGGATGCTGAGCGCGATGAAGAACGGCCACGGACTGGCCGTCCGGTACTGTTCGGAGAGCCCCGGATTTTCGTCCATGGCGGTTCTTACGCCCCGACCGTAAGAAGCGCTTCGATGGCTGTACGGACGCTACGGCAGCGCGATACCGTGACGACTCAGACACTCGCCGGCGGCTCTGATCTCGACCGGACTCCCCCGATATCAGTCTCACGCGCACACGCGCGGCGGACGCATCCACGGGTTCGACAGCGAGGTCCCCAAGGGACGTCCGACCGCCGCGGTCGGCGTCGAAGGAAAGGGTTTTTCGACATACGCGGCGGAAGCTACGACGATGGGACTGGAGGAGGAGATCGACGCGATCGAAGAGGAGATCGCCAACACTCCGTACAACAAGTCGACTGAGGCACATATCGGTCGGCTGAAGGCGAAGCTCTCGGAGAAGAAGGAGAAACTCGAAAACCAGTCCTCCGCGGGCGGCGGTCAGGGCTACGCCGTCGAGAAGACGGGCGACGCCACCATCGCGCTCGTCGGCTTCCCGAGCGTCGGCAAGTCGACGCTCATCAACGCGCTCACCAACGCCGAGAGCGAGACGGGTGCCTACGAGTTCACGACGCTCGACGTCAACCCCGGCATGCTGCAGTACCGCGGCGCGAACATCCAGGTGCTCGACGTGCCAGGGCTCATCGAGGGCGCGGCGGGCGGACGCGGCGGCGGCCGGGAAGTGCTCTCCGTCGTCCGGACGGCCGACCTCGTCGTGTTCGTCCTCTCGGTGTTCGAGGTCGACCAGTACGAGCGACTCAGCCAGGAACTGTACTACAACAAGATTCGCCTCGACACCGAACCGCCGAGTCTCACCATCACCAAGCAGATCAAAGGCGGTATCAACGTCACCAAGAGCGACTCCGTCGAACTCGACGAGCAGACCATCAAGGACGTGCTCCGCGAGTACGGCTACGTCAACGCCGAGGTCACCGTCCGAGGAAACCCCTCCATCGACGAGCTCATCGACGGCATCATGGACAACCGGGTGTATCTCCCCTCCATCGTCTCGGTGAACAAAGCCGACCTCATCGACCGCGACTACCTGCCGACGGTGTACGAGAATCTCGAGGAAATCGGACTCGACCCCGAGGAGGTGACGTTCATCAGTGCCGAGATGGAGAAGGGCCTCGACGGCCTCAAGGACGAGATCTGGGAGGCGCTCGGCCTCATCCGCGTCTACATGGACAAGCCGGGACGCGGCACCGACTACGAGGAACCGCTCGTCATCCGCCGCGGGATGACCGTCGGCGACGCCTGCCGGAAACTCGGCGCGAACCTCGAAGACCGGTTCAAGTTCGCCCGCGTCTCCGGGCCGAGCGCCAAACACGACGAACAGCAGGTCGGCAAGGACCACGAACTCGCAGACGAGGACGTGCTCCGCATCGTCGCCCGGAAGTAACACCGGATGGCGGTCACCTCGGACGGACGCGAACCCACTCGCACCTCGACGTCGCGGACGCTCCTGATTCTCCTCTCGCTGTGGTTGCTGCCGTGGTGCGTGCTCTTGGTCGACGGACGCCCGGCGACGCTCGTCTTTCCGTGGGGGCTGTTCGACCCCAGTTCCGGACGTCTCGTCTCGTTGTACAGCTACCTGTTCGAGTTCACGGGCGGATTCGGGTCGCTACCGGCATATCTCCGCGCGTGGCCCACGAGCGTCGTCGCGTTTCTCCTGGCGACGGCGAGCGCGGCCGGCGGCGTGCTGGTCGGTCGGGAGGACCCGCGAGTAACCGCTATCCTGCTGGTTTTGGCCGGCCTCGGGCAGTTATCGCTCGCGTGGGGGTTCGCTCAGCAGCCCGGACGCGTGGCGTTACCCGTCGGTGCTCTCGCGCTGTGGGTCGTCGCGTGGCTCAGCTATCGGTAGTCTCCGTCCATCGGTCGTCGACCTCCAGAGGTCGTCGAAGTGTCACGACGTAATCTATGCTTGCAAGCGCGACACAACACCTTTGCCAATCTGTAATGATAATTCAGATTATGGTGTCGGAGTTCGGCGCACTGTCACTCGTACCACCGTTGTTAGCCATCGTGCTCGCCATCGTCACCCGGAAACCGATACTGGCGCTGTTTCTCGGCGTCTGGTCCGGCGGCGTCATCCACTCGGGCGGGTTGGGCGTCGTCCAGACGTTCACCTGGGTCGCCGAGTCGATCGGCAACGACGTGTTCCACGCCCAGATTCTCATCTTCACGCTGTTGCTCGGCGCGGGCGTGACGTTCATCTGGCGAACCGGCGGGTCGTTGGCGATCACCCGCTTTGCGACGAAACGCCTCGACAGTCAGCGAAAGGCCGGGTTGATGGCGTGGATACTCGGTCTCGTCTGGTTCTTCGACGACTACGCCAACACCGCCGTCGTCGGCAGTTCGATGCGCGACATCACCGACGAACTCCGCATCTCCCGCGAGAAGCTCTCCTACATCGTCGACTCGACGGCCGCGCCCGTCGCCACGTTCGGCATCTCCAGCTGGGTCGCCTACCAGATCAGCATGGTACAGGAGGGGTACTCGCAGATCGGCGTCACCGGCGGCGAGGAGGTGCCGACGGCGTTCGTCGCCTTCCTGCAGAGCATCCCGTTCAACATGTACTGCCTGTTCGCGATCGCGATGGTGTTCATCGTCGTCGTCACCGGACGCGACTTCGGCGAGATGCTCGACGCCGAACACCGCTCGTGGGAGACGGGCAACGTGCTCCGCGAGGACGCGGTGCCGCTGCAGAGCATCGAGGAGAACCTCGGCGAACCAAACGGCGAGAACCCGCAGTTGCGAATGTTCGTCGTCCCCGTTCTCGTGCTCATCGTCGTTGCCGTCGCCGGCGCGGTGTGGACCGGCTATGCGCCCGACCGGTCGATACTCCAGATCGCGGGCGAGGCCGACTTCGCCTCGGCGCTCGTCTGGGGGTCGTTCTTCATGGTCGTCGCGGCGATGCTGCTCGCGCGCGTCTCGGGCGTCCTCACGCTCGACGAGTGCATGGACTCGCTCGTCGACGGCTTCTCTATCATGCTGACGGCCGTCACCATCCTCGTGCTCGCGTGGTCCATCAGCCTCGCGACGAGCGCGCTCGGCACCGGCGACTACGTCACCGGCATCGCCCAGGGAGTCGTCACGCCGACGCTGCTCCCGCTCGTCATCCTGTTCGCATCCGCGTTCATCGCCTTCTCGACGGGCACCTCGTGGGGGACGATGGCCATCGTCACGCCTGTCGCGGTGCCGATGGCGTGGGGGATCGGCGGGCAGTCGCCGGAGCTCATCCCCGTCGCCGTCGGGACGGTGTTCAGCGGCGCGATATTCGGCGACCACACCTCGCCAATCTCCGACACGACCATCCTCTCGTCGACGTTCACGGGCGCAGACCACATCGACCACGTGCGCACGCAACTGTACTACGCGGTCACCGTCGTGTGCGTCGCGGCGGTGCTGCTTCTCGTCTACGGCATGACCGGAGTGACGCCGCTGGTGTTGCTCCCCCTAGGGATCGGGTTGTTAGTCGCGCTGGTGTACGGCCTCTCGGAGTTCGACGCGCGTCGGAAGGGTCTCACCCCGAAGGCGTCGCGGCAACCCCGGCAGGAGCGCGACGTCGCCGACGACTGATAGTCTGACGACTCCGGGTCGACTCCGGGTCGACTCCGGGTTGACGACTACGGACCGACGATACGGGACGACGACAATGGGTCGACGAGTGACCGCGGGGCGGTTCCGCCTCCGGTATTCTTTTCGACGCGCCGACCCATGACTCGCATATGTCCGGAGTACTCGACCACACGATGATTCGCGTCGGCGACCTGGAGGAGTCGCTGGAGTGGTACAAGACGAATCTCGACTACGAGGAGAAGGACCGCTGGGAGGCCGACACCTTCACCAACGTCTACATCGGCCCCGAGGAGATGCACGAAGAGGGCGCGATGCTCGAACTGACCGAGAACCACGACACCGACGAGTACGACGTCGGCGACGCGTGGGGGCACATCGCCGTCCGCGTGCCCGAGGGTGAACTCGAAGCGGCGTACCAGGAGCTGATGGACAACGGCGTCGAGGATTATCGAGACCCCGAGTCCTGCGGCGGGCGCTACGCCTTCGTCAAGGACCCCGACGGCCACGAGATCGAGATCGTCAAGCGCGACCCGGAGCTCGGCGCGCGCTGGAGCCTCGACCACACGATGATCCGCGTCGAGGACGCCGACGAGGCGCTCGGCTTCTGGACGCGGAAGTTCGAGTACCAGCACACCGGCCGCTGGGAGTCGGACAGCTTCGCCAACTACTTCGTCAAGCCTGAGGGAAGCGCGGAGGAAGCGATGGCGGTCGAGCTCACCTACAACTACGACGGCCGGAGCTACGAGCTGGGCGACGCGTGGGGCCACCTCGCCGTCCGCGCCGACGACCTCTCGGAGTACTGGGAGACGCTGATGGAGCGCGAGGCCGACGACTACCGCGACCCCGCCTCGTGCGACGAGAAGTACGCGTTCACGACGGACCCCGACGGTCACGAGATCGAGATCATAGAGCGCAACTTCGACGCCGACTCGCTGTTCCCGGCGTAAGCGCTGACGGTCACGTACACGACTGACCTCCCGATTTCCGATTTTTCGCGGTGCTGTCCGAGTAGTCGCTCGTAAAGAACGAGTTCGGTTCTCGAATAAGGCTCCTCTACGCGCGCATGGGCGAGACGAAGTGTTCCAAATGTCTCTCTTCGTGGCTGATTCAGACATTTACTGAGACGAACATCTGTTTTATCGATTATTCACAGAGACACGAAATACCATTCATTATATTCCGGTATCGCGTTGCGCAAACGCCTGATTTCCGAACGTCAGACGGTGAAAACCTCAGATTTCAGTTATCAGGGACTGGAGTAGTCAGACACAAAGTACTTAACTCTGTATCAGCAGGAGAGCGCTTCTCCCCCCTGAATTCGGGTATGTGGATGAGTATCAAATCGCACTACCTACCACAAAGCATTTATAATGAGAGGCTAAGCTTTTGAGCGTACCCCTACCCATGGTGGCACCGACGAGTATCCCCCGCCAAGTCCGACATTGCGTTGGGCGTTTCGGTATCCAGGCACGGGCGAAAGTGGCTGTCGCCGACCACAGTACAAAACCATGACACAAACAACTCAGAAGTTCCGTGCAGTTTTCCTTGCTGCGCTGATGGTGTTCTCCGTTTTCGCGGGCACTGTTGCGTTTGCAGGTACGGCTGCTGCGGCTAACTTTGACGAAACCGACGCTGACGAGCAGCTCGACAGCGCCGGTCCGTACTTCCAGGGGAGTGTACTCTTCCTGGATGCAGCAGAATTGACCGCAGGCGAAGGCGAAAGCGAAGCGCCTGTTGAGAGTGGCGAAACGCTGACGCTCCGCAGTGTCGACGGTGAATCGACGTCCTTCGAGACGACGATCAACCCGTCCACGGACGACAGCGGTGAGGAATACTACGAGATCGATACGTCGAACCTCGACGCCGGTCAGTACCTGCTGACCGATACAGATGGCAACGAGGTCAACATCGCCTCGTCTAACAACCAGTTCGAAATTGCTGAGCAGAGCCTCAGCGCCGAGTTCGACTCGGACAGCGTCAACACGGGTCAGACGACCACTCTGTCGGTCGACTCGAACCGTGGTAGCACGTTCGACCTCCGCGTCTCCTCGGACGAGCTCTCGGCAACTGAGCTTCAGAGTGCGTTCGTCAACGAGGAAGTCACCACGGATGACGGCGATGTCATCATCAGTGGCGTCCAGACGAACAACAAGGATGAGTTCGACATGAGCTTCAGCGACGCAGGTACCTACAACTTCACCTTCAGCGTTGAAGACACCACGGCCGAAGCGACGACCTCTATCGACGTTGAGGAGACGGACGAATCCTACAGTCTCCCGAACAACATCAACGTCGAAGCTGGTGACACCGTGACCTTCCCTGTCAACATGGAAGACTCTGACACGGCAGACATCGTCATCGGTAGCGAATCTGATGGCTACCAAGTCACCGCTACCGTCACCGACACGGACGGAGACGGCGTGGCAAACGTCACGGTCAACACGTACAACCCGAACGTTGACAACAACTACGGTGTCACAGCGGGTGACGATGATACGGAAGTCGATGTCGATACCACCGAAGGTAACGACAACATTGGTGTGACCGGTATCCTCGACACCGCGAACTACGACATCGAAGTTGGTCCTGAGAACTGGTACACGGAGAATGGCGCTGGCTCCAGCGACATCTCGACGCTCGCCGTGACGGACGCGTCCGTCAACGGTGCGCAGACGTGGACCGCTCCGGTCAACGCTGACTCTGACATTTCCACCGAGGACGATGTTGTCGAAGCCATCGAGGACGGCACCATCACGCAGGGTAGCGACGTCGCAGAGGGTGACCTCGCAGTTGTGCAGGTCGAATCCTCTGGTCTCGCTGGCTACATTGCATCCGCTGAGGAAGACTTCGCAGAGAATGGTGCAGAGGGAGAAACCGTTCAGGAGTACGTCTTCGACGAAACCAACCTCGACCTGACCGTTGAGCAGGAGAACCCCTCCGCGAACCGCGAAGCAAAGACGCTTGCACCCAGCAACGTCGACTACGTCGTCGATGACGAGAACAACAACCTGTTCCTCATCATCGATACCTCCGACTCGAACCTTGAACGAGATGGTGAGACCGGTCTCGCATTCGAGAGCGGTGACCAGTTCAACGTCACGCTCGACGTTGGTCAGGGTACTGACGGTGCCGACAGCGAACTCCCCGAGGACTCCGTTTCCTCGACGTTCGAGGTTGTCGACCGTGATGCTTCGCTCAACAACGTGAACGACGACGACGTCGTCGAGGTTGTCGCCTCCGAGAACAGCTCGGTTGAGGGCGAATCCTCGATCGCGCCTGGCTCCGAGATCCGCGTCCGCGCGCAGAGTGAGTCCGGTGCATCCAACACGTTCGTCGAAACGCAGACTGTGACGGTCGGTCAGAACGGTACGTTCAACGCATCGTTCGACTTCTCGGACCTTGAGCAGGGCACGAACTTCACGCTCACGCTCAACGACCAGGACGGACCTGGCTTCGGCTCCGACGAGGAGACCATCGTCTACGACGCGACCATCGTGAACGGCACGCAGGGTGGCGACGACGGTAACGTCACCACCACTGAGACTGGCACGAACAACACGACTGAGACGGCGACCGACGACACGACGCCGACCGAGACCAGCACCCCTGAGGAGACCCCCGAGGAAACCACCACGGGTGGCGACGGTACCCAGCAGACCGAGACGGACTCGCCCGGCTTCGGTGTCATCGTCGC
This sequence comes from Haloprofundus salinisoli, assembly GCF_020097815.1. Classification (NCBI taxonomy): domain Archaea; kingdom Methanobacteriati; phylum Methanobacteriota; class Halobacteria; order Halobacteriales; family Haloferacaceae; genus Haloprofundus; species Haloprofundus salinisoli. The sequence continues at coordinate 486,076 of NZ_CP083663.1, read as the reverse complement.
TCTCGTCGCGCTCCTCGCCGCTGCGCTCCTCGCGGTCCGCCGCGACAACTAAGTAGACTCTCCTGAGTCTGCTTTCGAGCGCTAACGCAGAACCACCGGGACCGTTCCCGGCCCTTCTTCCTTTATCGAACCCACGCCGACGAGCGACGGCCATGTCGGTCGGCGTTCGAGCTAGTCGGCTCTCGTGACCACTCGTGCGTCCGCACCACCGCAGACGACAAGGGATTTAGCCCCGCACGCGAAGCATAGCGATATGCCCGGCGTCGTCCCCTCCGACCCCCTCGCGTGGGTCGCCATCGCGTTGTTCGCCGGCGGTGCGCTGTTCGAGCGCGCGAACCGCCGCGCCGCCCGGTACGTGATGGTGAGCGCGTGGATCTCCTTCGCGCTCTTTTGGCTCAATCTGTTCCCGCACTTCGCCTTCGAGCACAAATCCTACATCGAGGGTATCCTCAGCCTCGCGGCGGTCCCGCTCTGTCTCTACGCGGGGCTGTTGCTGTACCGCGGCCGCGACACCCTGTTCGTGCTCTCGCGCGCCGTCGCCGTGATGGGCATCGTCTATCTCCCGTTCGAGACGATACCCGCGATAACGGTCGGCGCGACGACGATACCCTCGCCCCGAGAGGTGTTGGTCGAACTCGTCGCCGCCCAGACCGGCTACCTCATCAACCTGCTCGGCTACCACCCGACGCCCATCGTCGGCTCGGAGGGGTACGACAACACGTTCCGATTCGTCCACACCGACGGACACACTCTGGTGTTCTCGGTCGTCCTCGCGTGCACCGGTATCGGGAGCATGGCGATCTTCGCGGGGCTCATCGCCGCGGTCCGCGCGCCGCTGGGTCGGAAACTCCGCGCGCTCGCCATCGCCATCCCCATCATCTACGCGTTGAACCTCCTGCGGACGACGTTCATCGGCATCGTCTTCGGGAAACAGTACATGCAGTGGTTCGTCGACGAGGTGCTGTTGCTGTTCGGCTCCTCGGACCCGTACATGGTGTCGTTTTTCCTCTCGGACCGCGTCATCAGCCAACTGCTCGCCGTCGTCGCGCTCATCGGCATCACCTACCTCGTCGTCCGCGAGCTGCCGGAGCTGCTCACCGTCATCGAGGACGTGCTGTTCATGCTGACCCGCGAGGAGTACGACCTCCACAGCGCGCTCGATGTCCCGCAAACCGGTAGTCGCGGACAGATGCGACCCGACGGCGGACACGTCGGTGTCGAGAGCGGTGCTGAAGCAGAACGTGGCGGCGACGACGGCGACTAACGTCGTCTCCTCGTCGGTTTCTCGTCGACTGCTGCCTAAACGGTGTTCTCGTCGATGAGGTCCGACGGCGCATCGCCGAACGCCGAAAGCGCCTCCGCTTCCAGATCGTGCAGCGACGCGGGAACGATCAGCATGTGCAGCGGGTCGCCGAACTCGCGCTCCGCGAGCGCCGAGAGCCGGTCGGCGGCGACGACGGGTTCGGGACTGCCCGCGCGGGCGACGACGACGCCCAGCGCGTCGCCGTCCCAGTCGCGGGCGAACTCGCCCGCGGCGAACTCGCCGGTCATGTACTCGTCGTCGGCGTCGACGCCCGCGCGCTCGTAGCCGACTTTGATGTCGAGGTAGACGAGCGTGTGGAGCCCGCGCTCGCGGTTGTCCCCGATGGTGTCGACGACGCTCTTTGGAGTTCCGTCGGCACCGTGGGCGTACGGGAACGGGAGCGTCGTCGCCTTTCCGAATCTGTAGTTCTGCAGGCCGGTGAGACCGCTCGCCGCCGACTGCGCGGTGACGCCGTGGACGATGCGCGTCTCGATGCCGCGTTCGTGCGCTCGCAGCCGAAGGTCGACGTGCGTCGTCGAAATCATCGTGTCCCCGGCGGTGAGAAACGCCGCGTCGCCGTCGTCCGCGGCGTCGAGAATCGCTTCCGCGTCTTGTTCGACGCCCGCGCGGTCCCTGACGTCGATGTCGACGTCGTGGTGGTCGGCGAGTTCCTCGACGGTCGTTCCGATGAGTTTGCTGGTGTAGAACTCCGCGAACGCGCGGTCGGCGCTTCGAAGCGCCTCCCGTCCCTCGACGGTTATCGACCGCTCGTCGTAGAGACCGAGTCCGATGAACGTGAGCATCGTGTAGTCGGAGTCGGCGACACGCGCGCATAAACCGTCTGCATCGGGTCGGCGCACGGATAGGCGGATAACTCGGGGCGGCGACACTGAATCGGCGTTCGAGATGGTACGTCGGGCAGCGTGACGACATCGCCCCATCGGCGGACGGGCGGTGAAGCGGTGGAGCGGACAGGCAGTCGAGATGGTCGAACGCGAAGTTCGGAGAGACAGTCGAGGGCGTAAACTCGGGTGCGGCCGATATATCGGGCGGTAAAAAGTACTGTATCAATGTAGGTCGTAGTTGATTGCCCCGTGTGTGGTAGTTCGTACGCAGATGACAGTCTCGCAGAACCAACTGAGACAGTTCGGAGGCATCGTCCGGTGAGCGAGCACGACCAGTGCGCGGCGACACTGGACCGACTCTTCCGTGCGCTGGGCCACCAATCGCGCCGACGCATCCTCGTCTTTCTGGTGCGGGAGGGCGTCGCCGACGAAGGCATCGAACTGGAACGGCTCGCCGCCGAGGTGGCCGAGATGAACGTCGCCACCGAGGACTTCTACCACGTCCACCTGCCGCGACTCGACGAGGTGGAGTTCGTCGACTGGGACCAGGAGCATCAGACGATACGACGCGGTCCCCGGTTCGACGAGGTGACACCACTTCTCGAACTCCTCGACGAACACCGAGACGAACTCCCGACCGGGTGGCCCTGACGACGGGAATTTGAAGACTCGACCCGACAGGAGCACGACGGTGCGCGGAGAGCGCACGGTGCGTCTCTCGTCCGGACAGTCTGTACCGCCGCGGAGCCGGGGGAGTTACGTCGGCCCGCGAACCGTGGACGGCCGCCGAAGTCCGCTCGGTAGACGGAGTTGTACCACCGAAATCGCCGGCCAGCGCGGTCGAAACCGGAACTCGCACCTCCGCAAGAGCTGGGGAAAACGGGTCTAAAGGTAGCTTCTCGCCCCGTCTGCAGCGAACTACACCCACCATTTCGATGTCGGTACCTGAGGTAGTGAACGAGGAGTACCCGCCACGCGATAGGTTCCTGTAGGACTTGGCGGGACTCGACGCGCAATCTGTCTCCCCCGTGCGTTGTGTGTCTACGTCCGGGGTCACCATCCCCCGACCGCTCTCACATCCTGGGCGACGAGCTCGCCGTTCGGAGAACGTCACGTGCCAGCGGAATACAGAGCAGCCACTGGCGTACTCATCTATTCTCGTCTGGGTAATCTTTATTTTCTAGAAATGAAGAGAAAAGACATGCATGAGGGAGACTGCACCTCGTCGAGAACCAAGCCGCACAAAAAGACACCCTCGACGACCGAGTGAAGAACTCAAACTCGGGAAACCCCCACAAACCAGAGTCGAAGACGGAATCAGCGGCGAACAGATCGCGTGGCTCCAGCGGTTAGTCGATGCCCGACGAAGAGACCGCAAATCGCAACAGTAGTCGACCTAGTAACTATTTTCCGAACCGAGAGTTGTTCCACCGAAATACCAAAATAACTTCGTCAGCGGTGTTGCTACGCAGTCGATTTCTCGGAGTTCAACTCGGAAGCCTCAGACAGAGAGATCTGACGCTCGAAAATGGCCTCACCCGAGCCGTGTAGTTGCACGTTCCATCCGTTCGTGGTGAATTCGACGTACAGATTGTTCGATGGGGAGTTGAACAGCATGTTCAGCGAATCGGTCTCGATATCACCGAACATCGGGTCGAGGTCGAGCGGGTCGCGTCCTTCGATGGCCGCGATTGACATGATGATAGCCGTGGAAGTGTCCTGATCGGCCATCGTTTCTGTTATGTCTATCGCGTATGTCGGGACGCTGACGCCGGGCGACGTGATTTTTTGTGGAATTTTACCCGTAGTAGGCACATAAGATTGTATGATCGTGGGCATGATAAATTGCCTGGTGGCCACGTTAGCTACAAACATGCCAACCGCGATCGGGGGTGAACAGGGGGCCATTCACCGACTGGGCGTTTTCAGTCTCAAACTCACTGCAGTTCTCACCGAACGCGGCCATCTACAGAGAAGCAAGGCGAGTGTCTTTGGGGTCGTTTGGAAGACGGAAGTTCGTCGGTGATCGGGCGAACCGCGTTCGCAAACCTCGCGAATCGCTGATTCGCTCGGTGACGAGACCCGAAAGTGTCTCGAACCGCTTTGACCTCGGGAGAGACACGCCGTTCTCACCGAATTATAGATTGATTTTTAGATTATCCGATGAGTGCTTATAGTCTGGCTATTGTCTCATAGGTGGCGACTCCGAGAAAGGGGTCTGCCCCGTATTAGGCACACGGGCAGACTTCTTTTGACGGTCGCCATTACCTGGTGGCGGCAATATCATGGCGAAACTCAACTACACGGGGGTTCTCCGGAGAAGAAGCGATATACAGAGACACTACGGTTCTCAGTGTAACTGTACGCGCAGCGCAGACCGGCGGAAGGAGTTGAACCACGGTCGGAGCGAAGCCGCTCCATGATTCGAATCCCTCGCGGGTCGCTTCGCTCCTCACGAAGTTCGTCGCAGAAAGAGCCGGTGGAGGGATTTGAACCCTCGGCCTATTCCTTACGAAGGAATCGCTCTGCCAGCTGAGCTACACCGGCGCGGTATCGCGCACCTCAACGTACCGCCATCGGGCCAATAAGGGTTCCGAAACGAGACGCCGCGTGCCAGACAGAAGCGCAGTCACCGCGAGCGATTAGCGGGAGAGCCGAACGTCCAGACAGACGTTGTACTCGTGGGGCGCGTACGAGCGGACGACGCGCTCGTTCAGCACGGTCACCTCGTACTCGGGCGCGGCGGCGGCGCGAATCGCCCGCTCGCCGGGACCGAAGGGGTCGTCCTCGTGCTGGATATCGTAGTAGTGGATGACGCAGTCGTCGCCCGCGACGGCGACGGCGGTGTCGAGGAACTCGCCGGCGCTGTGCGGGAGATTCATCACGATGCGGTCGGCCCAGTTTTCGTACTCGCGTCCGACCTCGCGGACGTCTCCCTGAATCGCCGTGAGGCGCTCCGAAACCCCGTTTCGGCTCGCGTTCTCGCGGAGATACTCGACGGCCGCTTCGTTCAGGTCGGCGGCGACGACGTCTGCGCCCGCGTCGGCGAACGGAACTGCGAACGGCCCCACTCCGGCGAACATGTCGAACACGCGTTCGCCCGGTTCGACCTGTTCGACGACGCGGTGGCGTTCGGTCGCCAGTCGCGGCGAGAAGTACACCGTCGAAATGTCGAGGAGGAACTCGTAGCCGTACTCGCGGTGGACCGTCTCGGTTCGCGGGCGAGACTCCGTCTCGCTGCCTCCCGAGGGTCCGTCGGGGACGCTCCCGGAGAGAACGTCCCAGTCGCGGACGCGGAGTTCGCCCCGAATCTTCGAGGCGCGGTTGACCACCGTCTTCGCGCGTACGTCGGAGTCCCTCACCGCGTCGGCGATCTCGCGGGCGCGTTCGGGGTCGTCCTCGTCGAGGATGACGATGTCGCCGAGTCGCTCGTAGGAGGGTTCGAAGCCCAGGATATCCGCGGGCGTTCGCTGCTGTCGTCGGGTGGGGACGTCGCGGTCGACCACCTCGTACTCCGCCGGGACGCCCGTCGGGTCGGTCACGGGGATGAAGAGGACGCCGTCGTCGGCGACGATGTCGTGACCGTGGTCGACAACCCCCGCCTCGACGAGCGCCTGTCGGGTCTCCTCGCCCGCGGAGGCGGGCACGCGTACGCAGGGCACCGTCATGTCTGTCGAGAGCGTCGCTCCGGCGGCGAGTAAGGCTGACGCTTCGCGTGTCGGTTATATCGGTCGCACACGAACTGCGACTGTGGCCGACGATTTCGAGTTCCCCGAACCCCAGCCGGGACCGTCCGCGAGACGCCTCGCCGTCCGTCTCGGCTGTACGACCGTGCTCTCGTTTCTGCTCATCGCCGTCTTCTGGGAGTTCGTCGTCCGGTGGATGCCGCTGCTGTGGCCGCCGACGGAGCCGTACTCGCGTTGGCTGAGTATCGCCGCCGTCTTCCTCGGGTCGCTGTTTCTGCTCCCCGGCATCGTCGGTTCCGTCGTCGGCGACGCGCTCTACGACCGCTGGTCGGAGGAGCGAGACGGCGACGAGGACTGAGCGGACCGGGTGGCGTCCGTCGCCTCCCGCCCCTCGTCGACCGCGGCGGCGACCGCACCGACGACGCGACTCGGCGAGACCACCGTCGCCCGCTCTCGGAGTTCGGCGTACGTCTCGGCGGCGTCGGTCCCTGAGTAGTTCCGCTCTTCGAACGGTCGCTCCTCGACGAGGACGACCGACGACGCGGCGCGAACCGCTTCGAGGTTCGCCCGGTTACCCTCGCCGACTTCCACGTCGGCGACGACGGTCACGTCGGCCTCGCGGATGCGAGATTCGACTTCCGCGCGCGCCTCGCCGTCGACGGCCGCGAAGGGTCGCACCGTCACCGCGTCCAGTCCGAGACTGTGGGCCGTTTCGGTGTCGGAGTCACCTTCGTTGAGCGCGCCGACCGACACCTCGTAGCCCGCGGCGTCGAGGAGATAGAGGAGACGGGCGGCGCTCCCGCCGCCGCCGACGACGTGGACGCGGCCCTCGTCGCCGCGGTCGCGGCGGGGGTCGTCGGGCAGCGCCGTCACGTACACAGAGCCCGTCACCGGATGCCGGGAGACGACGGCGTTGGCCCTGAAGGCGGTCTCCAAGTTCGCTTCGGTGAGCACCGCCTCGGGGTCGCCGGCGGCCAGCACCCGGCCGTCGCCCAGAAGCAGGAGTTCGTCGCAGTAGTGCGCCGCGAGGTTGAGGTCGTGGATGGCCGCGACGACCGTCTTCCCGCTCGCCACGAGGTCGCGGACGAGTTCGAGCGTCCGCACCTGGTGGTTGATGTCGAGGCTCGCGGTCGGTTCGTCGAGCAGGAGCACGGGTGCGTCCTGCGCCAGCGCCCGCGCGAGGAGCACCCGCTGACGTTCGCCGCCGCTGACCGCGGTCACCGACCGGTCGGCGAACTCCGTGACCGCCGTGCGGGCCATCGCGTCGTCGACGGCGCGTTCGTCCTCGGGGCCGAAGCGCTCGAACCGGCCGAGATGCGGCGAGCGACCCATGGCGACCGTCTCGCGCACGTCGAAGTCGAACGACAGCGAGGTGTCCTGGGGAACCGTCGCCACGAGTCGACTGACCTCCTTCGACGACCGACCCGCGATGGGGACGCCGTCGACGGTGACCGCCCCCCGGTCGGGTCGAATCAGCCCCGACAGCGAGCGAAGCAGCGTCGTCTTCCCCGCGCCGTTCGGCCCCACGAGACCGACGAACGTGCCGCGTTCGACCGTCGCGTCCACCCCGTCGAGGACGGAGACGCCGCCGAGTTCGACCGCGAGGTCGTCGACGCGGATGGCAGTCGCCTTCTCCTCACCGTTTCGGTCGCTCACAGCGAGCGCACCTCCTGCGTCCGCAGCAGATAGAGGAAGAAGGGCGCGCCCAGCGCCGCGGTGACGACGCCGACCGGCAATTCTGCGGTTCCCGACCGGGCGAGCGTATCGGTAGCGACGAGAAACGCCGCGCCCGCGAGCGCGCTCGTCGGCAACAGAACCCGGTGGTCCGGGCCGACGACGAGGCGCATCACGTGCGGGACGATGAGGCCGACGAAGCCGATAACCCCGGAGACGGCGACGGCCGCCGCGGTGACGAGACTCGACACCGCCAGGAGGACGCGTTTGGTCCGCTCGACTTCGATACCGAGGCTGTGGGCGTCCTCCTCGCCGAGGAGGAGAACGTTCAGGTCTCGACCGTAGGCGAGCAGCAGGAGAAACAGCGGCGGAACGACGAGCGCCGCGACGCCGACGTCACCCCACGAGGCGTTGTCGAGGTGGCCCATCAGCCAGTAGACGACCTGTCGGAGGCTCTCGCCGCTGTGCAGGAGCATGAACGAGATGACCGCGCCGAGAAACGTCTGGACTGCGACGCCCGCGAGAAGAAGGGTGGCGACGGGTGTCTTCCCGTTTTCGCTGGCGATGAGGTAGACGCCGAACGCCGTGAGAAGCGCGCCGAGAAACGCCGCCCCCTGCAGGCCGATGCCGAACGGGAGCGCGAACGGCGCGACGAGAAACGCGACGGCACCGACGGCCGCACCCGAGGAGACGCCGATGATAGAGGGGTCGGCCATCGGATTCCGGAAAAAACCCTGCATGACGACGCCCGCCGTCGCCAGCGCGAAGCCGACGACGGCCCCGAGCAGGATGCGCGGGAGTCGAATCGTCGTCACGATGACCTGGTGGGGGCCCTCGACGGGAAACGAGAAGGGATGAGCATAGCCGACGGCGGGCGTCGGAACGGCGACGCCGGCGACCGTCGACTGCTCGAACGAGAGCGACGCGGGAACGGCGACGGCGTTGAGCGTCGCTTTTGTGACCGTCGCCGGCGTGATCGCGACCGGGCCGATACCGGCGCTCACGAGGACGACGACCACCAGAACACAGGAGAGAGCGCCGGACCAGAGGCCCGCGCGTGTCGCAGTACGCATCTGTTACGAAAGCCTGGTTGCATTAGACAAATACTTATTGGATTAGTGGTTCGTCCTCCGTACGATGCGACAGACAGTATCCGCGATTCTCACGACGCTCGTCGTCCTCTCGCTCGTCGCACCCGCGGCGGCGACACCTTTGACGGGCGTCGGCACCGCAGACACTCACCACGGCGTCTCTCCGGCGGTGCAAGCCGACTGCGCGTTCCCCTTCACCGCGACCGACGCGACGGGAACCGAAGTAACGATAGAAGAACGACCCGAGCGCGTGACGACGCTCAACCCCAGCGCCGCCCAGACGATGTGGGAGATCGGCGGCGAGGACCAGGTCGTCGGCGTCTCGCAGTTCGCGTTCTACCTCGACGGCGCGGAGAGTCGGACGAACGTCTCCGCCGCCGGCTTCGGCGTGAACAACGAGAAGGTCGTCGGCACGAACCCCGACCTCGTGCTCGCGCCGAACGCGACGCCCGTCGAGACCGTCGAGGCGCTTCGCAACTCCGGGCAGACGGTGTTCTACATGTCCGAGGCGACGACCGTCGAGGACATCCGCGAGAAGACGACGCTCATCGGCCAACTCACCGGGAACTGCGAGGGCGCGGCCGAGGCGAACGCGTGGATGACCCAGAACGTCGACGCCGCCGAGAACGCGACGACCGACGCCGAACGACCCTCCGTGCTCTACCCGCTCGGCGGCGGCTACGTCGCCGGCGGCAACACGTTCATCAGCGCGATGATTAACGCCTCCGGCGGGTCGAACGTCGCCGCCGAGCGAGGACTGAGCGGCTACCCGCAAGTGAGCGACGAGGTCGTCGTCGAGGCGAACCCCGAGATACTGCTCGTCCAGACGGAGGCCGCCGGCCAGCAGTACGTGACGACGGAACCGTACGCCAGCACGGCCGCCGGTGAGAACCAGCGGTACGTCGTCGTCGACCAGAACTACCTCAACCAACCCGCGCCGCGGAGCGTCGTCTACGCGGTGCAGAACATGACCGAAGGCTTCCACCCCGACGCCGACGCGGCGTTCGTCTCTCGCGCGGAGTTCCGGGCGAACGCGAGTACGACCGCCAATGAGAGCGACGACGACTCCTCGGCATCGACCGAGACGACGCAGACCGATGAGGAAACCGAAACCGAAGCGCCCGCCGTCACCGACGGCGGTGAGACGGACACCGAGTCGACCGACGCCGACTCGACCGACACCACCGGACCCGGCTTCGGCGTGACCGTCGCCGTCGCCGCCTTAGTCGCCGTCGCGCTGTCGATGCGGCGTCGCTAACCGGACCGACTCCCGACCGTCAGACCGCGACCGGCGACCACAACCGTCTTTTCGCCGGCGCGTCCACTCCGATTATGGTCGAAAACGTCATCTGGCCCGCCTATCTCGACGCCGAGAAGACCCGCTCGAAGGGGCGACGCGTCCCGCTGAAGGCCGCCGTCGAGAATCCGACTGTCGACGAGATCGCAAAAGCCGTCCAGCAGGTCGGCTACGACGCCGTCATCGAGCGCGACAAGACGTACTCCCGGGAGTACGAGACCCGCGGCTGCGTCCTCGTGCAGGGTGCCGACGACGCCACCAAGAACGACCTCGTGCAAGCCGTCGCCGCCTACGTCGGCATCCTCCGCGACTGATGCGGCGCGTCGGCACCGTCTCCCGGACGGCACAGGGACTCGCGATCGTCCGCTGGGAGGGCGACGAGGACCCGCGAATCGGCACCAGCGTCGTCGACGAGAGCCTCTCGTCGGCGGGCCGCATCGTCGACGTGTTCGGCCCCGTCGACGCCCCGTACGTCGCGGTGACGCCGAAGGACCGCGCGAAGCTCCCGTCGATGGTCGGCACGAAGCTCTACGCGCGATAGCCTCGTTCCGTCTCGTCTCTCGACCGGTCACCCGCCGCTCACTTCTCGACCGGTCGCTCTCTCGCCGCCAAGCGGAACCACCAAACCATCCGCGTGCGAACCGGTCGTCGATGGACCCTCGCATGTTCCGCGGCACCGCCCTGGCCGCGCTCATCTTCCTCCTCGTCCAACTCGGAGCGCTCGCGCTCGTCCCGACGTTCGAAGCGGCCGGCTATCAGGCCGTGGAGAACCCCTCCGACCCGACGAACAGTTTCGTCTACATCGGCGCGATTCTGGTCGCCACCGCCGCGATGCTTCTGGCCTTCCGCTACGACGCCGCGTGGACGGTTCGCGCCGTCGTGCTGTTCAGCAGCGGCCTGCTCTCGTGGTACGTGTTCAGCGCCATCGTCCCGCCCGTCTTCGTCGTCGAAACCGGTTGGGGCTACGTCGAACTCCTCTCGCTGGCGCTCGCCGCCGGCGTCTCGCTGGCGTTGTATTTCTATCCCGAGTGGTACGTTGTCGACACCGCGGGAGTGGTGATGGGCGCGGGTGCGGCCGGCCTGTTCGGCATCAGCTTCGGCGTCCTCCCGGCTATCGTCCTTCTCGCCGTGTTGGCCGTCTACGACGCCATCAGCGTCTACGGCACCAAACACATGCTCAGTCTCGCCGAGGGCGTGATGGATTTGCGAGTTCCGGTCGTGCTGGTGATTCCGCTCTCGCTTTCGTACTCGCTTCTCGACGACGACTTCTCGGGCGCGAGCGACGTTCACGAGAACGAGGAGGACGAGGGCGGCGACGGCGAGCGCGAGAACGGCGAGGAGCCGACGCCCGTCGCCGACGGCGATGGTGCGGAATCCGAGGAGAGCGCCCCCGACGACGCCGGACGCGACGCGTTCTTCATCGGTCTCGGCGACGCGGTGATGCCGACGGTGCTCGTCGCCAGCGCGGCCTTCTTCTCGCCCGCGGCGGCGCTCGGTGTCGGCGCGATCCCCGCGCTCAACCTCCCGGCGCTTTCGGCGATGGTCGGCACGTTCCTGGGTCTGGGCGTGCTGATGTGGGCCGTCGCGAAAGGTCGCGCCCACGCCGGGCTGCCGCTTCTTAACGGCGGGGCCATCGGGGGTTACCTCCTCGGGTCGCTGCTCGCGGGCGTCTCGCTGGTGCAGGCGCTCGGCATCGCGCCGTACCTCTGAGTCACGTCTCGCCCGCGCCGTCTCGGACCTTCACGGCCATCCCCGACTCGAAGTCGAGCATCGCCGACGCCGACAGTTCCGCGCGGCCGACGGCCAGCACGTCTCCGCGCTCGTGGACGACGGCCACCTCGTCGCCCTGTCGAATCTCGCCGCCGACCGCCTGGACGAACTTGGCGAAGACGTTCTTGCCGTCGCGGACGAACGGTTCGCTCTCGTCGCCGACGACGACCCGGCAGGCGGGCGCGTCGAGCGTCTCGACGAGGCGACGACCGCCCGCGATACCGAGGCGGAACCGGCCGTCGACGCCGTAGGAGACGACTCTGTCGTCGCCGTCGTACACCTGTCGGGGACGGCCGCTCTTCGTCCGCCGGAGTTCGAAGTCGCCGGTGTCGGGAAACAGCGCCGCGCCGGCACCCGCGCCGAACTGGTAGTCGGCGACGACGCGCAAATCCGCCACGTCCGCAGCATCGCTCATACTCGGGTCTGACCGCCGGGCGGCGAAAACGCTTCGACTTCCGAGTCCGGACGGGCACGTATCTTTATCACACCCTGCATCCAACGTCGGTTTGTGTCGGTAATCCAATCGTTTACACAGTCCCTCCGAACCGTCCTGAAACAGCCAGCGCTGTTCGCCCCGGCGGTCGTCTACGCGCTACTGGCCCTTCCGGCGGTCGTGTTGCCGCTACTGGGTGCCCCGCTCGTCGGGTCCGTCGGGTCGCTGTTACTCGTCCTCGCCGCACCCTTCTTCGTCGGCGGTATCGTCGGCATGGCGCGGGACGCGCTCGGCGGCCGCGCGTCGCTGTCGACGTTCACCGCCGAGGGGAAGAAGAACTACGTGACGCTGCTGCTGGCGAACGTGCTGCAGTTCGCGCTGGTGTTCGTCGGCTTTCTCGTCTTCGGGGTCGCCGCTCTCGCGGTGTTCGCGCTCGTGGGAGTGTTCGCGCCGGACCCGACAGCGGGTCTCGGACTCGGCGTCGGCGTCGTCTTCTTCGGCTTGCTCGCGCTCGTCTTCCTCGTCGCGTTTCTCTTTCAGTTCTTCTTCCAGTTCTACACCGTCGCCATCGTCGTCGAGGGGGCAGGCGTCGTCGACGGGTTCAAGCGAAGCTACGGCCTCGTCCGGTCGAACCTGCTGAGCGTCTTCGGTTACACGCTGTTGGCAGTCGTCATCGGCGTCGCCGTCCAACTGCCGACGTTCGCGCTCTCGGCCGTCGACGCGCTGACGGCCTCCGGGGCGGTCGCCGAACCGCCCGCGGCGGTTCTCGGTGCGCTCATCGGTCTTGCGTTCCTCTCGACGGTGGTCGTGTTCGCGTTCCAGCAGACGTTCGCGACGGCGTTTTTCCTCGACGTGCGGGGGAACGCCGCGAGCGCCGAAGCGGTGGGGTCGTCCGCCGCTTAGAGTAGGAACGTGTCCTCTCGCTCCGAGAGGTCCACGAACGAGTCTGCGGCCTCGATGAGCTCTTCGGCCGTCGACTGTTTGAACGCCATCACTTCCGCGCGGACGCCCTCGTGGCGCAGGTGCGAGCAGAGACGAGAGAAGTCGCCGTCGCCGGTGCAGAGGACGATGGTGTCGACGTGGCTCGCCAGCGTCACGGCGTCGAGGCTCATTCCGACGTCCCAGTCGGCCTTCTTCGACCCGTCGCCGAACGTCTTGATGTCCTTTATCTTCGTCTCGAAGCCGATGTCGACGAGCGCCTCGAAGAAGCGTTCCTCGTCGGGGGCGTCCGCGCGGATGACGTAGGAGATGGCGCGGGTGAGTTCTCGATCCTGCACGCTCTTTTCGAGAAGGGAGGAGTAGTCGATGTTTCGAGAGTAGAGACTCTGTGCCGTGTGGTAGAGGTTCTGCGCGTCGACCAAGACGGCGACACGCTGGTTCGGGTGAATCTCGGTCATGACTCCATACTCGGACGGCCCCGATTTAATCCCTCGTTCTCGGCGGTGTCGCGGAACTCCGTCGCCGACGCATCCGAATCGACCCCCGAACGGCGGCGAACGGCAGGATTAGCACACGACGTAAGGTATAAATCTCGCAGACACCCTTGGTGGGAACGTGACCCACTCGGTCGTCGCGTTCGGGACGCGCCCCGCGACAGCGACGCCGCCGACTCTTCTGAAAAAACGCGCGTACTGATTGCTCGCGGCGGGGGTGGCGACCCCGTCCCGGGTGAGCCTCGACGCGCACCGATACACTACCGTCTCTCTCGACACCACACAGCACCAATGACAACCGACCAGTTCCGCGGGGTGTACCCGGCGATGACCACGCCGTTCACCTCGGAAGGACGCATCGACTTCGAACAACTGCAGACCGACGCCCGACGCCTCGAAGCCGCCGGGGTCGCGGGGCTCGTCCCCGTCGGCTCGACGGGCGAGAGCGCGACGCTCACCCACGACGAACACGTCGAAGTGGTCGAGGCCGTCGTCGACGCCGTCGACGTACCAGTTATCGCCGGCTCCGGCTCGAACTCGACGCGCGAGGCGCTCGAACTCTCGCGGCGCTCCGCGGACGCCGGCGCGGACGCGCTTCTTCTCATCTCGCCGTACTACAACAAGCCGGAACCCGCCGGGATGCTGGAGCACTACCGCACCATCGCCGACGAGGTGGACGTGCCGCAGATCGTCTACAACGTCCCCTCCCGAACCGGCCGAAACATGACCGTCGACACCGTCGCCGAACTCGCTCGCCACGAGAACGTCGCCGCCTACAAGGCCGCCAGCGGCGACCTGAATCAGATCTCCGAACTCGTCGAGCGCACCCGAGACGAGGCGTTCTCGGTGCTGTCGGGCGACGACGGACTCACCCTGCCCGTCCTCTCGGTCGGCGGCACCGGAACCATCAGCGTCGTCGCCAACGTCGAACCCGAGCGGACCGTCGAACTCGTCTCGGCGGCGCTCGACGACGACTACGCCCGCGCCCGCGAGATTCACCACGAACTTGGCGAACTCACCCGGCAGCTGTTCGTCGAGACGAACCCCATCCCGGTGAAGGAGGCGATGGAGATGCGCGGCTACGGTCCCGCCGACCTGCGCGCGCCGCTGACGCGGCTCTCCGAGGAGCACCGCGACCGCCTGCGAGAACTGCTCGACGGCCTCCAAGCGCGGGAAGCGGAGGCGACGAGCAGATGAGCGCGGGCGGCGACGGAGGACGAGACCGACCGGTCCGCGTCGCCATCACCGGCGCGACGGGTCGGATGGGCGGCGAACTGCGCGAGTTGGCCGCCGACCGCGACGACGTCGACCTCGTGCTCGCCGTCGCGCGCAGCGGCGCGGACGCGGACGACGCGGTCGAAGGCGCGGCCGACCTGCCGCCGCTGCTCGCAGAACGCGACCCGGACGCGCTCGTCGACTTCACCGGCCCCGAGTCGAGCGTCGAGTACGTCGCCGCCTGCGTCGAAGCCGACGTCCCCGTCGTCGTCGGCACGACCGGCTTCTCCGAGGAACAGGAGTCGGCGCTCGAGGACGCGAGCGAGTCGGTTCCGCTCCTGAAGGCGGCGAACTTCTCGCGCGGCGTCGCGGGACTTCGCCGCGCCGTCCGCGAGGCGGTCTCCGCGCTTCCGGGCTACGATATCGAGGTGACGGAGACCCACCACAACGGCAAGCGCGACGCCCCGAGCGGGACGGCCAACACCCTCCTCGACGACATCGAGGCCGAACGCGAGACGACGGGGCGCGTCCACGGCCGCGAGGGCGACCAACCGAGAGAAGCCGGCGAAATCGGCGTCCACGCGCGCCGCGCCGGCGACGTGACCGGCGAACACGAGGTACTGCTCGCCGGCAACCACGAGGTGCTTTCGCTCACTCACCGCGCCGGCTCTCGCGGCGTTTTCGCCGCGGGAGCGCTCGACGCGGCGGTGTGGCTCGCCGGCCGCGAGGCCGGTCGGTACGACTTTTCTGACGTAATCGGAGGTTCACAATGACGACACTCGAATCCGACATCGACGACCTGTGGCAGCGCTACGACGACGACGAGATAGACGCCGAGACGGCCGGCGGCGACGAACTGGACACGCTCGACGTGTTCCTCGACACGCTCGAAGCCGGCGAGGTTCGGGCGGCCGAGAAGACCGGTTCCTCGCTCGACTCGTGGGAGGCCAACGAGTGGGTCAAGCGGGGCATTCTCCTCAACTTCGGCCTGCGCGAGACCCGACCCCGCGAGTACGGCGGCGTGACCTATCACGACGTGCTGCCGCTGCGGGATACGACCGACCTGGCCGAGCGAGGCACGCGGAACACACCCGACGGCACCGTCCTGCGCCGCGGCGCGCACCTCGGCGACGACTGCATCGTCATGAGCCCGGCGTTTCTCAACGTCGGCGCGCACGTCGGCGACGGCACGCTCGTCGACTCCTGCGACACCGTCGGCTCGTGCGCCCAGATCGGCGCGAACGTCAAACTCGGCGCGAACACGCTCATCGGCGGCGTCCTCGAACCCGTCGAGGATGCTCCTGTGGTCGTCGAAGACGGCGTCTCGCTCGGCGCTGGCTGCCGGGTCACCTCCGGCTTCGTCGTCGGCGAGAACAGCATCGTCGGCGAGAACACGCTGCTGACGCCGCGGATTCCCGTCTACGACCTCGTCGAGGAGGAGGTGGTGTACGGTCACCTGCCGCCGGAGCGCCGCGCCTTCACGCGCTTCGTCGAATCCTCTCTCGGCGACCACGACCTGTTCGCCGGCGGCGCGTTCAAGCCCGCCGTCGTCGCCCTCGACGTCGAAGACGACACCCTCGACGCGACCCGTCGGGAGGAGGCGCTCCGGGAATGAGCGACTCATCCGAGGGGGTATCGCGCGGAGAACACCGCGGCGACTCCCGTCGCGACAATCCGGCGGTCCGGCGACTCGCCGACTGGGACGCCGCCCGACTCGCCGACCTCGCCGGCGAGTACGGCACGCCGCTGTACGTGACCGACCTCGGTCGGGTTCGGGAGAACTGCGCTCGCCTGCGTGAGGCGTTCCCCGACGCCGAAGTCCGCTACGCGGCGAAGGCCCACACCGGTCGGGCGGTGCTCGAAACCGTCCGTGACGCCGGCCTTCCCGCCGAGTGCGCGTCGGCGGGCGAGGTCCACCGGGCGCTCGGCGCGGGCTTCTCGGGTGCCGAAGTCCAGTACACCGCCGTTCACCCGCCCGCCGGGGACCTCGACTACGTCGTCGACGCCTGGCGCGAGCACCCCGACCTGACGATCACGGTCGGCGCGGCCGACACCGTCGACAGACTCCGAGAGCGAGGCTTCGACGGTCGCCTCTGCGTCCGCGTCAACCCCGGCGTCGGCGCGGGCCACCACGAGAAGGTCCGGACCGGCGCGAACGCGAAGTTCGGTGTCCCGTACGACCGCGCCGCCGACCTCGTCGAATCGGCGAGCGAACAGTTCGACGTGGTCGGCGTCCACGCCCACGCCGGCAGCGGCATCTCCGGCGACGACCTGGCGAACCACCGCGAGCTCGTCCGCCGGATGGGCGACCTCGCCCGCGAGATTTCGGCCGCGGGCGTCGACCTCGAATTCGTTGACGTGGGCGGCGGCTTCGGCGTTCCGTACGAGGAAGACGAACCGGCGCTCGACCTGCCGGCCGTCGCCGAGGCGACGCGCGAGGCAATCGGCGGCATCGACGCGACGCTCGCGGTCGAACCCGGGCGCTACGTCGTCGCCGACGCTGGCGTGCTCCTCACGCGGGTCAACACCGTCAAGGAGACGCCCGAGACGGTCGTCACCGGCGTCGACGCCGGGATGACGACGCTGCTTCGGCCCGCGATGTACGACGCGTACCACGCGATTCGGAATCTCACGTCCGAGAGTGGCGACGGTGCGGGCGACGCCCGTGAGACGGTCGGCGCGACCGTCGTCGGCCCCATCTGCGAGAGCTCGGACGTGTTCTGCGAGAACCGCCCCCTGTCGCGTCCCGAACGGGACGACCTGCTCGCCGTCGGCAACGCGGGGGCGTACGGCTACGAGATGGCGAGCACGTACAACTCCCGACCGCGACCCGCGGAGGTCGCCTTGGAGGACGGAGACGCCGCGTTGGTCCGGCGGCGCGAGACCCTGACGGACCTCACGGAGGTAGAATCACGATGAGCCCAGCACTCAACCACAGCGTATCGTTCGAGAAGTACCACGGAACCGGCAACGACTTCGTCGTCGTCGACGCGGCCGACTCGGTCCCGTACCGCGGCAGGTTCGCCGAGGCGTACTGCGACCGCGGGACGGGCGTCACCGACGGGAGCGGCGCACACGACCGACGCGGTGCCGACGGCGTCCTCTTTCTGGCGCTCGAAGACCGCTTCCACCCCCCGCGCATCGTGATGACGCTCGTCCAGCCCGACGGCTCGGTCGCCGCGATGTGCGGCAACGGCGCGCGCTGCGCCGCGGCGTGGGCGGCCGCCCGGACCGACGCCTCGGAGTTCATGATCGACACCCAGTCGGGGACCAAGCGCGCCGTCGTCCGCGGCAACCCGGGTGGCGACGACCCGGCCGACATCACCGTCGAGATGGGACATCCGACGTTCGAACCGCGAGACGTTCCGCTCGCGGCCGACCGCGACGGCGAACTCGTCGCCGAGGAGGTCGAAGGACTCGAAGTCACCGCGGTCAACACGGGCGTTCCCCACGCCGTCGCGTTCGTCGACGACGTTCCCGACGAGCTGCGCGAGTCGGGAGCACGCCGGACAGAGTCCGGCGGCGTAGCGGACGTCGACCTCGAAGCCGTCGCGCCCGCGGTCCGTCACGCCGACGCGTTCCCCGCCGGGGCGAACGTGACGCTCGCTTCCCGCGACGACGACGGCGGCTTCAGCCAGCGCACCTTCGAGCGCGGCGTCGAGGGCGAGACGCGCTCCTGCGGGACGGGTGCGGTCGCCATCGTCGCCGCGGCCAAGCGCCTCGGTTACGTCGAGGGCGACGACCCGGTTCGCGTCTCGCCGCCGGGCGGCGACCTCGAAATCACGGTGCCCGACCGCGGCAGCGCGACGCTCCGCGGTCCCGTCGAGGCGGAGTACGAGGGCCGACTCGCCGCCATGCCGGAACGGTGAGCGACGACTCCGAGACACAGGCGTTCGACCCCGTCGAGTTCCTCGACCGGGCGGTCCGCGTCGAGTCCCACGAGGACGTGACGGCGATGCGCGAGCTGCTCGTCGAGACCATCGAGACACGGGGCGTCGACGCGACGGTCGACGACGCCGGGAACACGCTCGCCTCCCGCGGTGAGGGCGTACCCCATATCGTGCTGAACACGCACATCGACACTGTCTCGCCGCACGTCGAGTACGAGCGCGAGGGCAGCGGCGACGACGAAGTGATTCGCGGCCGCGGGTCGTGCGACGCGAAGGGGCCGCTCGCGGCGCTGCTCGCGGGGTTCTTCGCTGTCGACGTCGGTACTGGTGGCGATAGCGGCGATGGTGGCGGCAAAGTGACGCTCGCGGTCACGCCCGACGAGGAAACGCTATCGACGGGCGCGCACGCGCTCGACCTCGACGGCGACCTGTACGTCGTCGGCGAACCGACCGGCTTGGACGTGTGTACCGCGGCGAAAGGTCGATTCGAGGGAACTCTCGAACTCTCCGGCGAGAACGCTCACGCCGCCGAATCGGCGTCGGGAATCAACGCCGTCGCCGCCGCGGAAGGCGCGCTCGAAGCGGTTCGGACTTACGACGAAACCGTCGACGCCGCGCCGCCGACGCACGACCAACTCGGCGCGCCCTCTTTGACGCCGACGGTCATCTCCGGCGGTGAAGCGACGAACCAACTGCCGGACGAGTGTTCGATTACCGTCGACCGCCGGAGCGTCCCGCCGGAGACGGCGGAGGAATTTCGAGAAGCGCTCGAAGCGCACGTCCGAGCGCACGTCCCCGAGGACGTGGGCGTCGCGTTCGCGCTCACCGAGCGCGAGACGCCCTTCTTGGAGGCCTTCTCGACCGACCCCGACCACGAACTCGTCCGGACGCTCGCCGACGCCGCCGGGCGGGGCGTTCGTCCGTTTACCGCCGCGACGGAGGCGTCGTACTTCTCGCCCGCACCGACGGTCGTGTTCGGCCCCGGTGTCCTCGCCGACGGCGAGGGACCGGTGGCGCACGCCGACCGCGAGTACGTGCGGGTCAGTGAGGTTCGAGCGGCCGCAGATGCGGTGACGGAGGCGCTTGGGTCGCTACTCGGCACGTAATCGGTGTTCGGAGAGGTTTTCTCCCGGTGCGGTGTCGTACTCGTCTGACCGCTCAGTCTCACTCGAAGAACTGGTCGACGAGAGACGCTTCGTCGTCGGGTTGGACGAACGCATCATAAAACTCGGAGTAACCGCAGTTGGTGCAGGTGACGACGTGGTACGTCTGGTCTTCGACGCCGAGGAGGGTGGACGACCCGGGCGACGTGGTCGCGACCTTCCCCACGGCGGCGTCGTCGCCGCCGCATTTCCCGCACCCGCCGGTCGTACTCGTTCCGCCGTCCGTCACGACGATTCGCTCGTCGGTCCCGTATCGAGGGCTCACGGGCGGGGAAGTCTCGACGCGGAGCTAAATATTTTCGTTCCCGTCCGTCTCGTCGGGTTTGCCGACGCGGTGACCGAGACGTTGCGGTCGCTGGTGGGCGAGGGCGGGTAACGAGCGGTCGCGGTCGCAGCTACTTACTCCTCGGTCGTCGCCGGTCCGACTCTCGTCGACTTGCACTCCGGACACTGGTCGAGATGCGTGTGAAACCGCGCATCGCACTCCCGACACCGGTACGCTGCGTTTTCCTCGGCCGTCGTCTGTACAGTCCGTTTGAACTGCTCGGCTTGGCGTCCCAGCTCGTTGAAAATTCCCATGAGTTCTCTCCGTAGAGACGGCGGGGACGGATAAGCGTTCGCTGGCGTATCGAAGGGGGCGCTTTTGGACGACAGGACCGTATCCCACCTCATGTCGGACCGGTACAATCAACTCGGCCGGCCGCTCTACGCGTGCGAGGACTGCTCTATCGCGTACGCCCGGTATCAGGCGCCGGAGACGTGCCGCGTGTGCGGAAACGACTCGTTCGTAGCGGTTCAAGTCAAGGGGAACTCCCCCTGACGCCGTTACGCAGCGGCGAGCTCGATATCCTCGAAATCGAAAGTTGGCGTCCGCGTCTGAGCGAGCGACTCGCTCACCCGAGGAAGATATCGACGACGTCACCGCTCGAAGTTCCTCGATACAGCTCCGAGTAGCCGCAGTTCGTACACGAGACGACGGTGAACTGTCTCGTCTGAATGTCGAAGAACTTCGAGAGGCCGCTGCCGGTCGTCGAGATCGAGTCCGTCATCGCTTCGTCGTGACCGCATTTCTCGCACCCGCCGCGGGTCTGTGCGCTGGATGGGCTGTGGTCGGAGACCATATCTGTCATCTGTGCTGACACGATAAATATCTTCTCGACGTCTCGACTCTCGTGGTGACGACTCGACTCCGCTCAGTTCCCGTCGAGTTCGTCGACGAGGCCGTTGGCGACGCCCGTGTAGCCGGTGGGCGAGAGCGAGCGCAGCTCCTCGCGCACGTCGAGCGAGACGTCGAGGTCGTCGAACAGCGTGCGGAAGTCCTCGATGGTCACGTCGCGGCCGCGAGTGAGCTCCTTCACCCGTTCGTACGCCTCGGTGTCGCCCTCGCGCCGGAGGATGGTCTGGACCGCCTCGCCGATGATTTCGGGCGTCGCCTCCAGTTCCTCACGCATCACTTTCTCGTTCGGGACGACCTTGCCCAGTCCGGTCTCGGTCTTGCCGTAGCCGATGAGACAGTGCGCGAACGCCGCGCCGATGTTTCGCTTCACCGTCGAATCCGAGAGGTCGCGCTGAAGGCGCGAGGTCGTAACGTAGTCCGCGAGGAACGTCAGGTCGGAGTTGGCTTTCGAGAGGTTCCCCTCGCTGTTCTCGAAGTCGATGGGGTTGACCTTGTGCGGCATCGTCGACGACCCCGTCTCGCCCTCGACGGTTCGCTGACCGAGGTAGCGGTCGGAGACGTAGAGCCACACGTCGCGGTCCAAATCGAGGAGAACGTTGTTCGCGCCGCGGAGCGCGTCGAAAAGGGTAGAAAGGTCGTCGCAGGGGTTCACCTGCGTCGTCAGCGCCGTGTGGCGGAGGCCGAGCGACTCGACGAACGATTCGGAGAAGGCGCGCCAGTCGACGCCCGGGTAGGCGGCGACGTGGGCAGCATACGTTCCCGACGCGCCGGCCAGTTTCCCCGAAAGCGCGTCGCTCGCGTCCCGAACCCGGCCCATCTGCCGGCCGAGGCGCGCGGCGACGACGGCCATCTCCTTGCCGAACGTCGTCGGCGTCGCGGGTTGGCCGTGGGTTCGCGCGAGCATCGGCGTCGCGCGGTGCTCCCGCGCCAGCGTCGTCAGTTCGTCGCGCACGTCTGCGAGCGCCGGGAGCAACACGTCCTCGACGGCGGGTTTGACGAGCAGTCGCTGCGCGAGGTTGTTCACGTCCTCGCTCGTGAGGCCGAAGTGAATCCACGGGTGGAGTCGCTCGGCGTCGTCGACGTCCGGGGACTCGCCGAGTCGAACCCGCAGGAAGTACTCGACGGCTTTCACGTCGTGGTTCGTCGCCGAGTACTCCTCGGTGCCTTCGGTTTCGAGGCGCTTGACGAGGCGGGCGTCGTCGCCGTCGAACGACTCGTAGCAGTCGCCGAGGGCGGTGCGTTCGTCGGCCGAGAGCGAGAGCGGCGTCGCGTCGAGGTCCGCGAGCGCGACGAGGTACTCGGCTTCGACGCGGACGCGGGCGCGCATCAGCGCCGACTCGCTGGCGTACGGAACCAGCGGCGCGGTTCGGCGCGCGTACCGCCCGTCGACCGGCGAGACGGCCGACAGTGGGTCGTTCCGAGAGAGGTCTGTCATGCACGGGTGTGCCCGCGGACGCGGCAAAAGCGTGTCGATGAGTGCAACCCATTTCTGTGCATATTAGGTCGAGGTAGTGGCGGTGTTTTTGCTGATTGTGTACACGTATCTGTATAATCTCGGTCTCGAGACCGCAACTGTTTTTCCTGCGGCGGTGGGCGTCTCTCGTATGCTACGAATCGCGGGTCTGGCGAGCAATCGCGGACGGAACCTTCGACACATCGCGGACGCGGTGCCCGGCGGCGCGGAGTTGAGCGTCGTGCTGTCGAACCGCGCCGACGCGCCGGTGCTGGACGCGGCCGCCGAGCGCGACGTCCCGACCGAGAGCGTCGAACGCGAGGACGGAGAGTCCCGCGAGTCCCACGAGCGTCGCATCCTCGACGCATTGGACGACTACGAGTTCGACCTCGTCTGCCTCGACGGCTACATGCGCGTGCTCACGAGCGAGTTCCTCGACGCCGCGCCGACGACGCTGAACGTCCACCCCTCTCTGCTCCCGTCGTTCCCCGGCAACGACGCCCACGAGCAGGTGCTCGAAGCCGGTGTCCGGACGACCGGCTGTACGGTCCACGTCGTCACCGAGGAAGTCGACGCCGGCCCCATCGTCACGCAGGAAGCGGTTCCCGTCTTCGAGGACGACGACGAGGCGTCGCTGAAAGAGCGCGTGCTGTACGACGCCGAGTTCGCCGCCTACCCCCGCGCAGTTCGCTGGTTCGCCGAGGACCGCGTGACCGTCGACTCGGAGTCGGGTCGCGTCGCAGTCGAGGGCGACGAGGGCGGCGACCTCCCCTCGCGCCGCGTCGTCTCCGAGCGCCGCGGCGACACGCTGCGCTACGGCGAGAACCCGCACCAGGACGCCGCCGTCTACGTCGACGACGCCTGCGAGGAGGCCAACGTCGTGAGCGCCCCGCAGTTGAACGAGGGCGCGAAGGCGCTGTCGTACAACAACTACAACGACGCCGACGGCGCGCTCAACCTCATCAAGGAGTTCGACGAACCCGCGGCGGCGGTCATCAAGCACACCAATCCCGCCGGCTGTGCGACCGCCGAGACGCTCGCGGAGGCGTACGAGCGCGCGCTCTCGACGGATCCGATGAGCGCCTTCGGCGGCATCGTCGCGCTCAACCGCGAGTGCGACGCCGAGACGGCCGAACTCGTCGCCGACTCCTTCAAGGAAGTCGTCGTCGCCCCCGGCTACACCGACGACGCGCTCTCGGTGCTGACCGAGAAGAAGAACCTCCGCGTGCTGGACGTCGGCGAACTCGGCGGGATTTCAGAACGCTTCACCGAGAAACCCCTCGTCGGCGGCCGACTCGTCCAGGAGCGCGACCTGTGGAGTCCGACCGTCGACGACCTCGAAGTCGTCACCGAGCGCGAACCGACGGACGAACAGCTGGAGACGATGCTGTTCGCGTGGAAGGTGCTCAAGCACGTCAAGTCCAACGGCATCCTCTTCGCCGACGGAACGGAGACAGTCGGCGTCGGCATGGGTCAGGTCAGCCGCGTCGACGCCGTCCGCCTGGCGGCGATGAAAGCCGACGAGCACGCAGAGGGCAAATCCGCCGACGGCGCGGTGATGGCCTCCGACGCGTTCTTCCCCTTCCCCGACGGCATCGAGGAGGCTGCCGAAGCCGGGATCGACGCCGTGATTCAGCCCGGCGGGTCGGTCAACGACGACGACGTCGTCGCGGCCGCCGACGAGCACGACATGGTGATGGTGTTCACCGGCCGACGGTGCTTCAGACACGACTGAAAGGAGTGCCTGAAGCTCGTCGTGGAGCAAAGCGCAACGATGGTGTTTTAGTCACGACTGAGCGGTAGCGACCCATTTCACGTCCAGTCACTCAGCGAGAGATTCGCGTGGGTAGTTTTATCAGGCTTCCGTGCGAAATGTTACCATGCACGTTGCGTTTCTCGTCGTCGGCGCGGTGTTTCTCAGCATCGGGGCGTACATGGGTGTCGGCGGCGACACCGGCTCGACGCCTGTCTGGCTCGCACTGGGCGTCGTCTTCCTCACGCTCGGCGTGGTGCTGGACACCGACCGGAGCGTGCGGCGAGAAGGGGAACGACTCCGGCCCGAGTGACGGGCGCGGGCGGCGTCGTCGCGTGACGATTAGCTCTCGTCGTTGCGAAGGTGGTCGTTCGGGAAGCACTCGCCGAGCGAGTGCAACAGATCTATCGTGTCCCGTTTCGTCTCGGCGTCGAGGTCGTTTAGCGTCTCCACGTCGTTGAGCGCCTGTCTGAGCAGCGGGAGGCTCAGTCGCTGGTCCAGGTGGACGACCGGCAGGTAGAGGTCTTCGAACGACTCCGGCGGGATGCCGGACGTCGACAGCAGGAAGTAGTCGTCGAGGTCCGCGAGGTCGTCCGTGGCGAAGTCGCTCTCGGAGAGCGAGCGGTTCGGGGCGTCCTTCGTCGCGCCACGAATCGTCGGCTCGTGTAGCGTGTACTCTGTCACACGAAATACACCACGCCAGGAATATTATTCGTTGGGGCGGTCGAATCGACACCGGCTCCCGGTGGCACCTCCGCTTACGTCTCGTCGTTCGAATCGTCGCTCCCCTCGCGCGACTCGTCGACTTCGCTCTCGTCTACGTCTTCGTGTCTGTCGACGTCCTCGCGGTCGGCGGCTTCAGTCTCCGACGGGTCGTCGCCGTCGCCCTCCGTCGGGTCGTCGACGGACGCCTCCGTGGACTCACTCTCCGCCGATGCCGCCTCGTCGAACGTCGCCGCCTCGCCGCCGAACTTCGATTTGAGCGTCTTTCTGGCGACGTAGACGCCGCCGGCCGCGGCGCCTCCGGCGACGACAGCACCCGGGACGCCGTACTTTTTGTAGCCGTACTTCGCCGCCTTCCGACCGATAGTGACGGTACCGAGCATCTCGTCTGTATAACGCCGCGCCAGCGGGAACCGATGTGGGCTTGTTCGCTCAGGGTGTTTTTATCCGGTCAGTTGTCCCGAGCGGGTATCTGGGTAGCGACGGAGTCGGAGGGGTTTCTCCGGGAGTGCGTCTGCTGCGGGAACGGAATGGAGATGTCTTCGCGCTCGTACGCCGCCTTCACCTCCCGGATGACCGCACCTTTGGCCTTCCAGAACCGTCGCATCGTCGGTTCGCCGATCCAAAAGCGGAGTTCGAGCAGTATCGACGACTCACCGAACTCCTGCGGAATCGCCCGCGGCGAGGGAACGTCGCGGACCGTATCGACGTCGCGTATCGCCGCCTCAGCGACCTCCTGTGCGTGTTCGAGGTCCGTTTCGTAGTCGACGCCGACCTCCAGTTCGATGCGGAGGCGGTCGCTGCGCGAGTAGTTCATCAACTGGTTGTTGGTGATGTGGTCGTTCGGGACGAGCAGATGTTCGTCGCTGTACGTCCGCAGTTTCGTGTTGATGATGGTCACATCCTCGACGATACCGGAACGGCCGTCGACTTCGACCCAGTCGCCGGCGCGAAACGGCCGCGAGAGCAGCAGGACGAACCCTGCGATTATCGCTGCGAGCGTCTCGCGGGCCGCGAGGCCGATGACGGCGCTTGCGACCCCCGCGCCGATGAACAGGTCGCCGAGTTGGATACCCCACAGGTAGAGCAACACGGTGACGCCGAAGCCGAAGATACCGACGTTGGTGACGTGGTAGGCGACCTCGCTCTGATGTTTGGTCAGCGCGTCGGTCGCCGCCAGGCGGTCGATAGAGCGGTTGACCAGTCGAACGACCAGATACGCCGTAGCCAACACCGCGACGGTCACCACCTGTCTGACCGCCGTCCACCGGTCGACGAGAACCGCCTGCGCGAGCACGTCGAAAACGACGACGAGGTTCCAGACGGCCGCAAGCGCCAACACCGCCGCCGCGAGCTCGGCGACCAGCAGCGTCACCGTCACCATCTCCGCGATATCGCTGTCGTATCTCGCCTCGACTTCCGGTCTCAAACGGGTTATCAGCACGAAGCCGACGAGAAATGCGATGGCGACGGCGACGGTCTGTTCGAACGGTGACCAGTCGACGAACGTCGCCGCCACTTCTCCGATGGACGTCGAAAGCGCAGCACTCATGAAAGTCGGGAGAGAAAGTAGGAGTTCCACGTAGTTCCGTTCGTTCCTGGTATTTACAAGCAAGATAGTTCGAACCGGACGCGACGACCTCTCTATCCGACCGGCGAGTCCGTTGAGTGGTCCGATAGGCCTAAGCGGAGTCGCAGACTCACCCGTTGCATGAACTACTCCGAGGCGGCGAACTTTCTCTTCGACCTCCGCCGCTTTCAGGTAAAGCCGGGGACCGAGTCGGTTCGGGCGCTGCTGGCCCACCTCGGAGATCCCCACGAACACGTCCGGTTCGTCCAGGTCGCGGGGTCGAACGGGAAGGGAAGCACCGCGCGGATGGTCGAGTCGACGCTCCGAGAGGCGGGGTGCAACGTCGGACTCTACACCTCGCCGCATTTCGACAGCCTCCGCGAACGCGTCCGCGTCGACGGGCGGAAGATGCCCGAGTCGGCGCTCTGCGAGTTCGTCGAGGAGGCGAAGCCGTACCTCGTCGACCGCGCGGCGGCGGGCGAACCGCTCACGTTCTTCGAGACGGTCACGGCGCTCGGCCTCTGGTACTTCGGCCGCAGCGACGTCGATGTCGCCGTGCTGGAGGTCGGGATGGGCGGCGAACTCGACGCGACGAGCGTCGTCGACCCCGTCGCCAGCGCCGTCACGAACGTCACGCTCGAACACACGGCGGTGCTCGGCGACACCATCGAGGAGATTGCGACGACGAAAGCCCACGTCGCGCCCGCGGACCGACCGCTCGTCACCGCCGCGACGGGCGAGGCACTGGCTGCCGTTCGAGCGCAGGCCGGCGACGTAGTTACCGTCTCGGATGCGAGCGACGCAGACGCCCCCCAAAACCCCGACCTCCGAGTGAGCTACGAGGGTCGGGTCAACCACACCGAGTCCGTCGTCATCGCCTCGCAGGGGAGCTTCGAGGTCGAAGCCCGGATTCCGATGCTCGGCGCGTACCAGGCGAAAAACGCGGGCGTCGCCGTCGCGCTGGCCCGTCAGGCGGCCGACGAGGTCGGCGTCGACCTCGACGCGGAGACAGTCGCCCGCGGCCTCCGCAACGCGCACTGGCCGGGACGGTTCGAGGTGATGCAGCGAGAGCCGATGGTCGTCCTCGACGGCGCGCACAACCCGGGGGCGTTCGAGGTTCTCGCGGCCGTGCTCTCGGAGTTCGACTACGAGGAACTCCACCTCGTCTTCGGCGCGATGCACGACAAGGACCACCGCGAGATGGCCGCCGCCCTGCCGACGCCCGACTCCGTGACGACGTGTCGACCGAATCTCAGCCGAGCCGAAGACCCCGAGATCCTCGCCCGCGTCTTCGAGCGGACGGGCGTCGAATCGGTCGACAGCGTCAGTTCGGTCTCCGACGCGCTGTCGAACGCCCTCGACCGAGCCGGTCCCGACGACTGCGTGCTCCTCACCGGTTCCTTGTTCTGCGTCGCCGAGGCGCGGCGGCGTTGGACGCGATTGGAGGTTCCGAAGGCGGTCGACTCTCGGGTCGAGGCGCGGACGACGCTGGAGCGCGCGGGGGCGGCGCCCGAGGCCGTCGCCGCCGCCGAGGACGACATCGTCCACCGCGTCGTGAAGACGCAGGTCGAGAGCCGACAGGCGCGAGCGCTCGAAACCGAGATGGCCCGTCTCGGCGGGCAGTGCGTCGCCGCCGGACTCGACAGCGACGGCGAACTCCACGACGTCGTCCTCTCGGGGACGCTCGGGCAGTTCGACCGACTGCTCGCCCGCATCGACGGCGGGTTCGTGAGCAGAGCGAACGAACCCTCATCCGACTCGAACGAGTCCGACGGCGGTCCGTTCGGCCTCTCGCAGGTCGCCGCCGACCTCCGCGAGCGTCTCGAACTCGGCGACACCGGGGGCAGCGGCGAGTCCGCTGACTCGGCGTACCCGTGGACCGACAGCGTCTCCGTGATGGGGATTCTGAACGTGACGCCCGACTCCTTTCACGACGGCGGCGAGTTCTTCGACGCCGACGACGCCGTCGAGCAAGCGCGGGCGATGGTCGACGCGGGCGCAGACGTCATCGACGTCGGCGGCGAGAGCACCCGCCCCGGCGCGGACCCGGTGTCGGTCGAAGACGAGATTCGGCGGGTCGTGCCGGTCATCGAGGCCATCTCCGAACTCGACGTGGCCGTCTCCGTCGACACGCGGCGAGCGGCAGTCGGCCGGGCGGCGCTCGACGCCGGCGCGGACATCCTCAACGACGTGACCGGCCTCGAAGACCCGGAGATGCGGTTTCTCGCCGCCGAGCGCGAGGTTCCGGTCATCGTCATGCACAGCATCGACGCGCCCGTCGTGCCGGACAGGGATATCGACTACGACGACGTGGTCGAGGACGTCATCGAGGAACTGAACGAGCGCGTCCTCCTGGCCGAGAAGGCGGGTATCCCGCGAGAGCGCGTCATCGTCGACCCCGGCCTCGGTTTCGGCAAGTCCAAACCCGAGAACTTCGAGCTCCTGTCTCGACTCTCCGAGTTCGCGGCGCTCGGCTGTCCGACTCTCGTCGGCCACTCGCACAAATCGATGTTCGAACTCGTCGGGCAGAACGCGGGCGACAACCTCGAAGCGACCATCGCGGGAACTGCTCTAGCAGTTGAACGCGGCGCGGACATCGTCCGCGTCCACGACGTGCCCGAGAACGTCGCGGCCGTTCGGGTCGCGGAGGCGACGAGGAATCCGGGGCGGTTCGAGTAGAGGAGACGAGCGCAGCCTCGAACCGGAGTCGGCAGAGGAGCTACGGGGAGACCACCCAGACGATTCCGACGAGCACCATCACGATTCCGGCGACGCGCGTGAGGCTAACTTTCCAGTCGGCCGGTTCGATTTCGGACCACGAGCGCTTGCTTCCGATGGAGTCGAGTCGTTCTTCGAACTTCGCCACCCGGGAGGGCCAGACCGCGCTCGGGAGACCGAACGACAGCAGCAGCACACCGAACACCTGTACGTCCGTTGCCATGATTCCGGTCGTCAGTTCGTCGATATGTATTTTCCGTTCGCTGTGAGCGAGAGTAGCGAAAAACGCCGGGTTGCGGGGTGGCGACGGACGCAGGTCGGGTCGAGACGAAGGTGAGAGTTGCAGCGGCGCGCGCCGGAGGGTGGCTCCGTCCGCCCGAGAGATGCGCGAGGGAGTCGGGCGCGTTTATGCGCCCGACGAGGCTGGGGAGGTCTGAGGCGGCGGTGCGGTCGTCTCGGTGCGCCCGGCAGCCGTGTTCGACTCGCTCGTTAGGTACCGCTTTAGGAAACATCGGCGAAATGCCCATCTATTCAAGAAGTTGTCCTGTGCAACTTCATCTAATGAGTACCGACTGTGCGTTTCTGGCCGTAGATATGGATGCAGTTCATCCAACTGCGGTCGATACTGCCTACTACACACGCTGGGGAATGGAGCATCTTCTCGGCGACGCAACTCCTAGACACCTCGAACTGCTTCGTCGGTCAGCGGAATCCCTCTCAGAACTGTACGAAACACTCGAACTCCCTCCGGCGAAAAACCCCTTCGACTTCGCTGAGTTTGCACTGTGTGTCGAGGGGAACCCCGCTCTCAGAAGCCCGGTCATCTACTCGATGGCGTACTGGCAACCGTCGTGGAGAGTTCTCAGCCGGAGATTCTGTGACTTCCTCGAAGAAGAGTCACCCGTTGCTCACGCACTGTGGCAGAAATTGCTCGGAGGAATAGGTGACAGCGAGTGGGTTCCGTTCGTCGTCGGTGGGACAGAGTACCGCCTCGGCCACGGTGGTTTCCTCCAGGGAGACGAACTGAGTGAGATGTCGGGTGCGTTGGAGCCGGTACTCCCGAAGCTCCCGACGTTCTACGAGACTCTGGATAAACGAGAGCAGGGACGGAACGCAGTCGTCGGACACGCAGTAGAGACCATCTACAATCTCTGCCGTCAGCTTGCGGGACCCGGTGCAGGGTCACCGATACTGCTCTACTACACGTACTAGCCAACACGTCTGTGTGTCTACAGAGGGGAGACAGGGTGTAACCGCTACGCACAACACGGTGACAGGACCGGACCACAGCCCCCGCTAAATCCCGAAACCGACAAGCACCCACAACGACGACAAAAATCAGACAGCCCAAGATGTACGAAGCGGTCCACGCCTACCCCGACGGCGACAGCACCCCCTCGCGCTTCGCCCGCACCGCGGCCGACTACGGTTTCGAGGGCGTCGTCGTCCGGTCGCAGAGCGCACCCGACGTCGACGCCTGCGAGCGCGCGAGCGACCGCTACGGAGTCGACGTCGTCGACGCCGTCGAAGTCGTCGCCGCGAACCCCGAGCAAGCAAGCGGGTCGGTCGGGAACTTCCGGCCGAAGACCACACTCCTGATTCTCCGCGGCGGCGACGACAAACTGAACCGCTTCGCCACCGAGCAGGCGCGAATCGACGTGCTGTCGCGGCCGATGGCCGGCGGCGACTTCAACCACGTGCTCGCCAAATCCGCGAAACGAAACGGCGTCCGCGTCGAGTTCGACTTTCGACGGGTGCTCCGCGCCGACGGCGGCCGGCGCGTACAGGCGCTCAAGTCGATGCGGAAACTCCGCGAACTCGTCGAGTACTACGACGTCCCGTTCGTCGTCAGCGCGAACCCCACCTCGCACCTGCAACTGCGCGCGCCGCGGGAACTCGTCGCCGTCGGCGAACGCGTGGGGTTCTCCGCCGACCAGATGGAGACCGGCCTCCGCGAGTGGGGCCGCCTCGCGGCGCGAAACCGCGAGCGAACGTCCGAGTCGTTCATAGCCCCGGGGGTCAAACGAGGCAGGTATGAAGAAGACGGTTGAAGAACACGCCGCCCGCTTCTCGAAGATCGCCGCCGACTACGACGAGAGCCAGGACTCCGACGAGTACAAGGCCTGCGCGTCACTCGTCGTCGACCACGCCGACCCCGGCCCCGACGACGTGGTGCTCGACTTGGGCACCGGCACCGGCGCCATCGCGCTCGCGCTCGCGCCGAAGGCGAAGCGCGTCGTCGGCCGCGACATCAGCGAGGGGATGATGGAACAGGCGGAAACGAAAGCCGGGGAACAGGGGATAGCGAACGTCGAGTTCGGCCGCGGGTCGTTCCGCGAACCCGACTACGAGGGCGAGGTCGACGTGGTGGTCTCGAACTTCGCCATGCACCACCTCTCCGACGAGCAGAAGCGCGAGGCCATCGAGGTCATCGCGGAGCTCCGGCCCCGGAAGTTCGTCCTCGGCGACGTGATGTTCTTCGGCGAACCCGACCCCGAAGAGCCGTTCTACAGTCCCGAGGTCGACGACCCCTCGACGGTCGGTCACCTCGTCGACTGTCTCACCGGTGCCGGGTTCGCGCTGACGGCCGTCGAGCGGGTCCACGACCAGGTGGGCGTGCTCGTCGCCGAGCGGTTCGGCGGGGGCGACGACTCCGACGGAAGCGACGAGTAACCACCGCCGATGAAGCACCTGCCGAAGCATCTCCGACCGCGCTGGCGCTATCTCGCGGTCGGGATCGAAACGTGGCCCGACGCGGGGTTCGGCCGCGGTGAGTTCCAGCGCGAGCTCTGGTACGCCGCCCAGAACCTGCTCGGCGACGTCGGGAGCGCCGACGCCGACCTCACGGTGTACGGCTTCGAACTCGGCGATGGCGTCGGTGAAGCGGTCGTCCGCGTCCGACGCGGCCGCGTCGACGACGCCCGCGCCGCGCTCGCCTGTCTGAACAGCGTCGGCGACGCCGAAATCGGGGTGCGCGTCCGCGGCGTCTCCGGAACCGTGCGCGCCTGTGAAGAAAGCTATTTACGCGGCGCGGCCGCATCTTCCGAGAAGAGACAGGTCGTGTTCGAGGGTTCCGAGCGGCCGGCGGTCGTACGCGACGACGTACGCTTCGTCCGCCTCCCCTCGGGCGTTCTCGGCGCGACGGAACTCGATTTCGAGTGATACCTATGCAGGGACAAGCGCAACAGCAGGCGTACGACCGCGGCATCACCATCTTCTCGCCCGACGGCCGACTGTACCAGGTCGAGTACGCACGCGAGGCAGTCAAGCGAGGCACGGCGAGCGTCGGCGTCCGAACCGCCGGCGGCGTCGTGCTGGCTGCGGACAAACGCAGTCGCTCACCGCTGATGGAGCCCTCGAGCGTCGAAAAACTCCACAAGGCCGACGAACACGTCGGCATCGCCTCGGCCGGTCACGTCGCCGACGCGCGCCAACTCATCGATTTCGCCCGCCAACGCGCGCAGGTCAACCGCCTCCGCTACGGCGAGGCCATCGGCATCGAGTCGCTGACGAAGGAGGTCACCGACCACATCCAGCAGTACACGCAGGTCGGCGGCGCGCGCCCCTTCGGCGTCGCGCTCATCGTCGGCGGCATCGAGAACGGCGAACCGCGCCTGTTCGAGACGGATCCGTCGGGGACGCCGTACGAGTGGCAGGCGCTCTCCATCGGCGCGAACCGCGCAGATATCCGCGATTACCTCGAAGAGCACTACACCGAGGACGCGGACCTCGACGGCGGTATCGGCCTCGCGCTCTCGGCGCTCGCGGAGTCGAACGACGAGGGTCTCCAACCGGAGGGCGTCGGCCTCGCCACCATCGACGTGGAGTCCGAGCAGTACACCGAGCGCTCCACCGACGAAATCGAGTCGTATCTCTCCGAACACGACCTGCTGTCGAGCGACGACGAGGACGCCGAGTAAACGACTCCTCCGCCCGCAGCGAACCGAAACCGAACTCTCCCCCCCGCGGCGTTTCTCCGGTATGCATTACGAC
The DNA here is from genome assembly GCF_020097815.1 of Haloprofundus salinisoli. Taxonomy (NCBI): domain Archaea; kingdom Methanobacteriati; phylum Methanobacteriota; class Halobacteria; order Halobacteriales; family Haloferacaceae; genus Haloprofundus; species Haloprofundus salinisoli. Next base: position 452,889 of record NZ_CP083663.1, on the reverse strand, counting down.
GTTCGAGCGACGCTACCCTCGGTCGAGACGTATCTGTCGCTCCGCGAGGCCGCCGGGATGAGTCCGCGCTCTCGTGCGGGTGCCGAGCGCGGCCTGCCGAACAGCCTCTACGCGGTGACCGCGTTCGCCGTCGACGGCGCGAGCGAAAGCGACGGAGAGGCCAACGAGACGCCCGTCGGGATGGGTCGAATCGTCGGGGATGGCGGGACCGTCTACCAGATTGTCGATATGGCCGTCCTCCCCGACCATCGGGGCGAAGGCCTGGGGACGAAGATACTGGACGAACTCCTCGCGTTTCTCGACGAGGAGACACCGGCGAACGCGTACGTCAACCTCGTCGCCGACGTGGACGGCTTCTACGAGCGCTTCGGCTTCGAGGAGACCAGACCGGCGTCGAAAGCGATGTATCTCAGAACCGAGTAGCGCGAAAGAACACGGATCGAGAAACAGGAGTTAGTACTCGTCGTACGCGAGGTTCATCAGCCACTGCGAGAAGGCGTCGCTCTTGGGATCGATCTCCTCCTCGCCGATGTACGGCGAGAGCATGTCGCCGGCCATCAACAGCGAGAAGTCGAGGTCGCGGGCCGCCGGTTCGAGGAAGTAGGTGTTGTGGCCCTCGTAGACGGTCTCCGAGCGCTTGATGAGACCCGTCTCGGCGAGTCGCTCGGCGATGCGGCTCCCCTTTCGAGAGCCGATGTCGAGTTGCTTCCAGAAGTCGCTCTGGTGGATGCCCCGCGTCTCGCGGATGAGCTCGAGTCCGCGGCGTTCCTCGGTGGTGAGGTCCGCTTCGAGGTTCGTGGCGCTCACGCGGACACCTCCGTCTGTGGCGTGCGCAGATTCATACTGGATACACGTCCGGCGACCCGCTTAAATGTGGCTTTCGACCGGAACGTAGTCGGTTTCGCAGGGGGGGCCGTCGGCGAACCGATAGCTCGCGCCCTCCTCGCCGATGGCGACGAGCGACGAGGACCGAGTCCCAAAACCGTCTCCGTGGATGCACACGCCGTACTCGTGGTTTCCGAGCGCCGACGCCGCCCGGTCGTGCCACGCCTCCGAGGACTCGCCGGGCTCGGGCTGCAGCGCCTCGCGGAGGCGGCGGGCGTTCTCGGCCTGTCGTTCGCCCGCTTCGGCGCGGAACGACGGGATGGTGAAGGAGTCGTCGGCACCGACGTTGACGACGACGTGGACGCCGGGGTCGAACCGCGGGACGCGGAGACGGCCGTCCCACTCGAAGAGAAACGCCGCGTTCGCGTCGGCGACGACGAGGTTGAAGCCGTCGTAGCTCCGCTCGTCGAGTTCGCGTTCGACGAACCGGGCGGCGGCTTCGGCGGACTCCCGACGGAGTGCGTCGCGGACGAGCAGTCCGCGGGAGCGGTCCGCCGCCGGGTCTGCGTCTATCCATCGGTTCGTGATGCCGACGAACAGACCGTGCTCGTTGTAGCCGACCCACGTGCCGCCCGCCTCGGCGTCGCGCGGGGCGACGACTGCCGGATCGTCCTCGATGCGCGCCGGGGGTTCCGAGGGGCGGCCGAACGCTTCGTCGCGGTTGGCCGCGACGACGACGGGCGCGTCTGGAAACACCTGCCACGCGAGCGTTAGTGTGCACACCCTCTACTGTAGGACACCGCGTCGGATAAACTCCGTTGCGGACGCTCGCTTCCGAAGAAGAGCCGCGAAAGAGCCACGGGGTGGCGGTGAGCGCTCACGTGGCTGGCTGGATGACGCTCGCGGTTGCGAGTCACGCGACGGGGCTGAAGCGTCGCGCACGGCGCTCACCGACGATCCTAGTGTTTACTCGGTATAGAATAAATGTTTTGGTGGTCAGGATCTTAGCCCGAGTATGAAAGCGATAGCGGTGTACGAGGGAGACGGGAAACCGAGCGTCGTCGACGTCCCGAAGCCGGAGCCGTCGACGGGGGAAGCGCTCGTCCGAACGCTTCGCGTCGGCGTCGACGGCACCGACCACGAGGTGTTGAGTGGGGGCCACGGTGGGTTCCCCGAGGGAGAGGAGTATCTCGTGCTCGGCCACGAGGCCGTCGGCGTCGTCGAGGACCCCAACGGCACCGGCCTCGAACGCGGCGACGTCGTCGTTCCCACCGTTCGCCGGCCGCCGAACGGTCCCAACGAGTACTTCGAGCGCGGCGAGCCCGACATGGCCCCGGCGGGCGAGTACCACGAACGCGGCATCGACGGCGCACACGGCTTCATGGCGGAGTACTTCACGAGTCCCGAGGAGTATCTCGTGTCCATCCCCGCGGAGCTCGCGTCGGTCGGCTTCCTCGTCGAACCCGTCTCCATCTCCGAGAAGGCCATCGAACACGCTTACGCCTCGCGCTCCGCGTTCGAGTGGAACCCCGAGACGGCGCTCGTGCTCGGCAACGGGAGTCTCGGCCTACTCACGCTGGCGATGCTCGGTATCGAGTACGGCTACGACGCCGACCGCCTCTACTGTCTAGGACGTCGCGACCGCCCCGACGCGACCATCGACGTCATCGAGAAATTGGGGGCGACGTACGTCGACTCCCGAGAGACGCCGGTCGACGAGATTCCCGACGTTCACGAACCGATGGACTACATCTACGAGGCGACCGGATTCCCGAAACACGTCTTCCAGTCGGTTCACGCGCTCGCGCCGAACGGCGTCGCGGCGCTCTTGGGCGTGCCGAGCGACTGGGAGTTCGAAGTCGACGGAGGCGCGTTCCACAGCGAGCTCGTCCTGCACAACAAGGCGCTCGTCGGCAGCGTCAACTCCCACGTCAAGCACTTCGAGGCGGCGACCGAGTCGCTGGCGTCGATGCCGGAGTGGCTCTTGGACGCGCTCGTCACCGGAATCTACGGCCTCGACGAGTTCGGGCGGGCGTTCGACGACGACGACACCACTATAAAAACCGCCGTTCAATTCAGTACGTATGAAGAACGTCGATGACCTCATCTCCAGTGCGGCGGAGTTGGCAGAACGCGGCCTCTCGAAGGGCGAGATCGCCGACGAACTGAACGTCTCCCGCGAGACGGCGAGCTGGCTCGTCGAGCGCAGCGGCGCGACGAGTTCCGAACCCGAGACGACGAGCACCGCTCCCTCCGGCGGCACCGGGCCCGACGACATCCACGTCGACTGGAACACCGTCGGCCGCGACAGCGCTCGTCTCAGTTACGTGGCGTGGGCGATGGCCGACCTGCTCGGAAAGGAGGGCGATGACGTCGACCTCACCATTGGTATCGAGAAAGCCGGTGCACCGCTGGCGACGGTGGTCGCCCGCGAACTCGACACCGACCTCGGAACGTTCGCCCCCGCGAAACACCAGTGGGAGGAGGGCGACATCGAGGACCTCGGCGGCAGTTTCTCCCGGAACTTCGCGCAGATTCGCGACCGCAGCTGCTACGTCGTCGACGACACCATCACGAGCGGCACGACGATGCGCCAAACCATCGAAGCCGTCCACGACCACGGCGGGACCGTCGAGGCCGCCGTCGTCATCGTCGACAAGCAGGGCATCGAGGAGATAGACGGCGTCCCGGTGTACTCGCTCATCAACGTCGTCCGCGTCGGCGAGGAGTGAGCGCGCTGCCGCCAGCGAAAGTTTCGCTCGCAGAGGCGTTCGACTCGTTCGACGAGCAGTGGTCTCCGCGCGTCGCCGCCGAACTGAACGGTCAGGCGGTGAAACTCGCCAAAGTCGAAGGTGAGTTCGTCTGGCACAGCCACGACGACGCCGACGAACTGTTCTTCGTCAGCTCGGGGGAACTCCGTATCGAGTTCCGTGACGCCGAAGCTGTGACGCTCCAGTCGGGCGAACTGCTCGTCGTGCCGGCAGGGGTCGAACATCGGCCCGTCGCCGACGCGGAAGCGGAGATTCTGCTCTTCGAACCGGCGGCGACGAGAAACACCGGCGACGTCGACGACGAGTTGACGCAGACCGAGACGACGTATCTCGATTGACCGGCAGCGCCACCGACCCCGAGTAACAGACGGGCCAGTGACCTCTCGCGCGGCGAACAGGCGGCCGAACCGGTATCGAATTCATCTCCGCGAGCGGGTGGCCGCGCACCCTCGAGCCGCCCGCGGTCGGTGGTCACGACACGCGGGAAGGTGGCCCCGTGTTCGCAGTTGAAGCTTCGCACCGCCCGTGAGTCGTAGTTCGTGAGAGCGGCAGGTCGTCGCTACCTGCGAAGGGACCGATCGTTCCACCGCGCGGGGCGGAACCCCTATCTGTCGGGGTGTCATACCCCTTCGCATGACGTTCCAACCGGAAAGCGGCCTCGACGCCGACGAGGTCCAAGAGCGAGTCGACGAGATCATCGCGGAGAACGACGTCGTGCTGTTCATGAAGGGGAACCGCCTGATGCCGCAGTGCGGCTACTCGATGCGAGCGGTCGAACTCATCGGTCAGCACCGCGAGGGGTTCGAGACGGTCGACGTGCTCCCCGCACTCGACCAGTACCGCGCCGCGCTGTCGGAGCACAGCGGATGGGAGACGATTCCGCAGACGTACGTGAACGGTGAGTTCGTGGGCGGAAGCGACATCCTCGCCGAACTCGACGAACGCGGCGAACTCGAAGCGACACTCGACTCGTCGTAATTTCTTCGTGTGTTTTCTCCCGAGAATTGAAGGGTAGCCACTATATGTCCACCGCCCCTAGTGGACACGCGTACCGGCATTTGCGCAGTATCGCGCAGTACCGACCCACCCCCATCAGAAGCACAAGAAAATGTCAGGCCGCGTATATCGACTCCATTCGACGCTCGAACTGCCACTCGAAGATGTCGAGGATTACTTCGACGAGAATCCCGACCTGCCGGCGGAGGTCGCCGACATCGACATCACACGACGAAACAACACCCTCATCATCAAAGCCATCTCCGACGACGAGAGCCTGAGTAAGTACACGCCGACGGCACAGCTCAAGGCGAGCGTCACGGAGACGCGCGTGTACGAAGAGGAACCACCGCGCGCCGGCGGCCCGCAGTGGGCCCAGGACGAGGAGGAGGAGATTCCCTCCGAACTCGTCGAGTTCGCCTGCTTCAAGGGCGACCGAGAGACGGTACTGCAGAACACGGCGCTGCAGTTCCCGATGTTTCAGGTGTTGTGCGAGATCGCGAAGCTCGCCGAGAAAGGAACGCTCACCGCAATCACGGAGGAGGAAGGCGACCTGCGCGCGACCCGCATCGTCGAAGGCGACGTTCGCCCGGCGAGCGTCGAAGTCGTCGAGAACCCCCAGCAGAACAGCTCGAACGGAAACGGCATCAACTGGCGCGACAACAAGTTCATCAACTGAACGGCGACAGTTTCTCCCGGCAGACCGAATCCGAACGAGCGGTTACGCGGCCTTCGACACGTCCGGTGCGTTCGACGCGTTCGATGGATAGAGCGTGTGATTCGCACGCATGCCAACGCACAGATTGCGAAGAGCCATAAGACACTTTACTCCAGTAATTATATCTCATTACGAGATGCCCGAAGGCTTCCCAGACTATCTCGACGTAGAGTACACCGACGGTGAGGGTGAGACCGCTGAGGACTATCCGAGCATCCAGCACAAGATAGAGAAAGCCATCGAGGTGACGAAAACCGGCCTCGAAGAGTACGAGAACCCCGCCGTGATGTGGACCGGGGGGAAGGACTCGACGCTGACGCTGTACTTCGTCAACGAGGTCGCCGAGCGCTACGACCTCGAAAAGCCGCCTGCGGTGTTCATCGACCACTACCAGCATTTCGACGACCTGTTCGACTTCGTCGAGCGCTGGGCCGACGAGTGGGACCTCGACGTGAAGTACGCTCGCAACACCGACGTCGGCGACTACGTCGACGAACACGGGCTGACCCCCGGCGACGACATTCCGGTCTCGGAGCTCTCCGAACACAACCAGCACCACGTCCGGAACATCCTCGAGTACGAAGAGGACACGTTCCCGTTCCTGCTCGACACGTACGTCGGCAACCACCTGCTGAAGACCGTCGCGCTGAACGACACCCTCGAATCCGAGGACATCGACGGCATCATCTCCGGCATTCGCTGGGACGAACAGGAGGCCCGCGCCGACGAGACGTTCTTCTCGCCGCGTCACGACCCGGAGATCTACCCGCCGCACGACCGTATTCAACCGATTCTCCAGTTCGACGAGGCCGACGTCTGGGAGGCGTTCTGGCACTTCGTCGTGCCCGAAAGCGTCGACGAGTTCCCCGACGAAGGGTACGTCCCGCAGGATTACGACGACCTGCCGAACGGTCTCACTCACGAGGATATCCCGGTGTCGCCGAAGTACTTCGAGGGCTTCCGCTCGCTGGGTAGCGAGGTCTCCACCGACAAGACGGAGTCCACGCCCGCGTGGCTGCAGGACCTCGACAACACGACCGAGCGCGCGGGCCGCGCCCAGGACAAAGAGGACCTGATGGAGCGCCTGCGCGACCTCGGCTACATGTGAAGTCGGCAGGTTACTGCCGCTGACCCGTCTCGGTGTCGAGACGGCCCGGCCGACGCATCGCTTTCTTCCGATTTCGCCGACGAACGAGCGACAGCGGCGTCGAACGAAATCGCCGGCTCGACCGTGTTCTATGCCAGCCAGTAGCCGCGGAAAGGTAGATGGTCTCGGCAGTGGATGTATCGGTCGATGACCGAGCAGTTCCCCGAGTACATCGACGTGGATTACGACGCCGGAGCCTCCCAGACCGCCGCCGACTACCCGTCGCTCGCCGACAAGGTCGAGAAGGCCGCCGAGCTGACCGCGACGGCGCTCGAACAGTACCGCAACCCGGCGGTGATGTGGACCGGCGGGAAGGACTCGACGCTCGTCCTCTACGTCGTGATGGAGGTCGCCCGCGAGAACGGCCGCGACGTACCGCCGGTCGTCTTCATCGACCACTTCGAGCACTTCCCCGAAGTGACCGCGTTCGTCGACCGCTGGGTCGACGAGTGGGACCTCGAACTCGTCGTCGCGCGCAACGAGGAGTTCGCCCGCCTCGGCGCGGAGCCCGGCGACGAGTTCACCGTGAGCGAACTCAGCGAAGCGACGCAGAAGGAGCTCACTCGACTGGAGTACGACGACGAGACGCTCGTCCTCGACGCCGACACGTTCGTCGGCAACCACCTGCTGAAAACCGTCGCGCTGAACGAGACGCTCACCGAGTACGGATTCGACGGCATCTTCTCGGGCGTCCGCTGGGACGAACAGGAGTCCCGCGCCGACGAGACGTTCTTCAGCCCGCGGCACGACTCCGAGAAGTACCCGCCGCACGACCGCATCCACACCATCCTTCAGTTCGACGAAGGCGACGTCTGGGACGCCTTCTGGCAGTTCGTGGTCCCCGACACCGTCGAGGGCTACCCGGCCGGACACGTCCCCGAGTCGCGCGAGGATTTGCCCGAGGGCCTGGCCGCCGAGGACCTCCCCGTCTCGCCGAAGTACTTCGAGGGCTTCCGCTCACTCGGCACCGAGTCGGGCTCTGCGAAGTCCGACGAGCGCCCGGCGTGGATGCAGGATTTGGACGGAACGACTGAGCGAGAGGGCCGCGCACAGGACAAAGAGAACATCATGGGCCGGTTGCGCGACCTGGGATACATGTGAGCGCTCGGCGAATCGACCCGATTCGATAAACCCTTTCGCGCGATACGCAATCACGTGTCGCCCGAATTCGGTTTCAGAGGGCGGGCTATTTTCAAACCATCCGCTCAGTATACGATGAATAAAGGCCCGCCTTATCTCCTATTCTCTGAGATCGTGGGATCGTCCGCTCAGTAGGTGAATCGTCGTGGTCGACCGTTCGGGCCGATTCGACCGACAGATTCAGTCGAGTAGCGCAAAACGACATCTCTGACGGAAAATCGGATGCAGGCCCAGCAGACACGCTTATATAACGAACATTCGTTTAGATTAAACGTATGGACGGGTCGATAGTCAAGGCAGCAGATGCCGAACAAAACGAGTTTCAGGGCGTCAACTTCGACGTACTCGCGGTCGGCGAGGAGTCGATGGTGACGAAGATGCATTTCGAGAAGGGAAACGACGTGCCGCCTCACAGTCACGAAAGCGAGCAGAGCGGCTACGTCGTCTCGGGTCGCTACCGTCTTCGGTTCGGTGACCGCGACGAGATTCTCGAAACCGGCGACAGCTACTCGATACCGGGAGGGGTCGAGCACAGCTACGGAGTTCTCGAATCCGGCACCGTTATCGACGTGTTCTCCCCGCCACGGGAGGAGTACCGGTGAGACTCGCTCAGGCGGGATGTCGCGGCGGCGGGCCAACTCCCCGGTCGACGGGAATAGTCTGGTTCTGAACACTCTCCCCCTCACCTCGCTATACCCATTTGACCCCAAAGCGAGTACACCGACTATGGACGCGAACGACGACCCCGATTCGGTACCCGACTGCGTCTCCGAGGCCGAAATCCCCACGAGCGACATCGTCGAAGTGATTCGGTGCGCGCCGCAACCGGTCGTCAACACGGGCTACCTCGCAGAGCGGTTCGGCGTGCCGCTCTGGGCGATGTACGAACGGCTCGAAGCGTTGACCGAGACGGGTGTGCTCGAACATATGGAGGTACGAGAGCGAGGCCACCTCTGGTGGCAGTCGCTCGAAACGGAGCGCGACGCGTACTGACGCGGAGGAGGTGTTCGAGAACCCGACGAGAGCGCCGAATCGTAGCGCGTAAACCCCGTTCGTCACTACCGTTTCCAATGACCGACGACTGGGTGAGCCTCTTTTCGGGCGGCAAAGACTCCTCGTGGGCGCTCTACCGGGCGCTCGAAGACGGACTGAACGTGAGCCGACTGCTCACCGTCCACCCCGAGGGCGACTCGTACATGTATCACGTCCCCGAGACGCGACTGGCGCGACTCGCCGCCGAGAGCGTCGGCATCGAACTCGTCGAAGTCGAACCCGACTCCTTCGAGGCCGATTCGGCGACCGACTCCGGCGAACAGGGTGACGCCGAGCTCGAACCGATGGAAGCCGCACTGCGCGAGCTACGGGGCGAACTCGATTTGGCGGGCGTCACCGCAGGCGCAGTGGAAAGCGAGTTCCAGACGAACCGGATTCAACAGATGTGCGACCGCCTCGGCATCGATCTGTTCGCGCCGCTGTGGCAGGAGAATCCGCGCGAACTCGCCGACGCGATGCTCGACGCCGGCTTCGAGATCACCATCGTCCAAGTCGCCGCGCACGGCCTCGACGAGTCGTGGGTGGGCCGCGCGTTCGACGCCGACGCGCTCGCGGAGTTGGAGGAACTCAACGAGGAGTACGGCGTGCACATCCTCGGCGAAGGCGGCGAGTTCGAGACGCTGGTGACCGACGGACCGCACATGTCCCGGCCCATCGAGTTGGAGTACGAGACGGAGTGGGAGGGGACCCGAGGACGGATTCGGGTGACTGAGGCGCGACTCGGGGAGAGGTAGCGGCTCGTCTGCGGGCGAGTGAACGGGCAGTCGGTGAGGAAAAAGAGACTACCCGAGCGGGATCCTCGTCACTCCTCGCCGACCAGTTTCGAGTGCTCGCCGACGAGCGTCTCGGTCAACTGCAGACCCTCGATACGAGTCTCCTGGTCGGTGATCGTATCGCGTAGCGTCGAGTCGCGGACCGTCGCGTCCGAGAAGACGACGGAACGTTCGAGCGCCGAGTCGCGGACCTCGGCTCCGGCCAGCACCTGCACGTTCTCGCCGAGTTCGCTGTTCTCGACCGTCGCGTCCTCGTGAACGAAGTTCTCGCCGCCGAGTTTCCACGCGACGGCTTCGAGGTAGCTCTCGGGCGTCCCGATGTCGTACCAGGCTTCGTCGAAACTGAACGCGTAGACGGAGTCGCGCGACTGCAGCCACTGGAGGAACCAGCCGGGTTCGTCGGGGTTGTTGTCGGATTCGAGATACTCGTCGAGTTTCGGCAGCGTCTCGGCGGGGAACGCGTAGCAGGCGATGGAGACGAGCGTGCTCTTGGGGTCTTCGGGCTTCTCCTGGAACTCGACGACCTGGTCGCCGTCGAGACGGACGAGACCGTACGACTTCGCGCGCTCGCGCGACCCGACGTCGTAGGCGGCCAGAATCGGCGACTCCTTCTCCTCGAAGAAGTCGACGAACTCGGCGACGTCGAAACTGATGAGGTTGTCGCCGGCGATGACGACCAGGTCCTCCTCGACGCCTTCGCGCTCGACTAACTCCGCGAGCGCACCGACGACGCCGAACTTCTCGTCCTCGGCCCTGGTCTCCTCGACCGACAGCGTCGGTTTCTCGAACTCGGAGTCGGCGAGGTGCGCCTCGAACTCGTCGGCGAAGTACTCGTTCGTGCTCACGAACACCTCGGAGATTCGGTCGTCGGCTTCGAGGTCGGCGAATATCGTGTCGATGACTGTCGACTCCCCCACCGGGAGGAACATCTTCGGGCGTTGCTTGGTAATCGGCCAAAGTCGTGTGGCGTAGCCTCCGGCAAGGACGACTGCCTTCATGAGCGAACAATCAATGCCAGCCATGATGACTGTTTTGCCCGAATTGACGATGTTGAAAAAGAATTTGGCCGCTCGGCCGTACTCGAAGCTATGAACGAAACCGAGACCACCCGACAGCGAATCGCCGACGCGCTGAGAGACGAACCGCTGACGGCGAGCGGTCTCTCGACGCGAGTGGACGCGCCTCGGTCGGTCGTCTACGACCATCTCCGACACGTCGCCCAGTCGCTCGACGGCACCGACGAGCGATTTCTGGTTGCTCCGCCGGAGTGTCGAAACTGCGGCTTCTCGAACTTCGACGACCCGGTGAACTACCCCTCGCGGTGTCCCGACTGCCGGAGCGAGAGCATCGAGGAAGCGGTGTTCAAAATCGAGTGAGACCGGCGGGGCCGGCGCTCGTTCGCGGCCGCTTACGTGCTCTTCGCTTCGATACCCAACTCGTCGAGCAGCGTCGTCGCCGCCGCGCGCGAGGATTCGGGCCCGCGCGCGGTGATGAGGTCGCCGTCGACGGTGACGCTGGTGTCGGCGTCGAGTTCGGCGTCCCAGTTCGCGCCCGCGGCCATGACCTCGTCTTCGACCCAGTACGGCAGTTTCCGGCCGTCCGGCATCACGTCGTTCTCGTCGACGATGTCGTCTTCCCACTCGTTGGGGAAGCCGGTCACGTCGCGCTCGTTGACGACGTACTTGCCCTCTTCGGTGTGCGCGAACCCGAGGATGCCGACGGCGTGACAGACGACGAGCGCCTTCCCTTCGTCGCCGGCGACGGCATCGCGCAGAATCGCTCTCGCGTGTTTGTCCTGGTTGATGTCCCAGACGGTGCCGTGCCCGCCGGGGAAGACGACGACGTCGTAGCCGGACGCCGACACCGTCGCGATCGGTTCGGGATCGGTCAGTCTGTCGTCTGATTCGTGGATCTCTCGGAGCCGTTCGGACTCCTCCTCGCCGACGGTGTCGGGGTCGAGCGAGCGCTCGTCGACGACCGGCGGCGACCCGCTCGGAGTGGCGACGGTGACGTCGACACCCGCCTCCGAGAGCGTGGTGAGCGGTTCGATGCACTCCTCGGCCCAGTACCCCTCCTCGCTGACGATGAACAGTGCGGATACCATCGTTCGAAGCGTACGGTCCTGAACCGCAAAAGCGATGGGGCGAGCGTGGAATCGTCAGGACCGAAACTCCAACGGTCCGGAGACGAAGCGGCGAGCGACCGGGACGCGGTCGGAGGCGTCCGTCGCCGGGTCGCGCGTGCGAGCACGGAGGTATTATGTAGAGTCGGCCGTACCGACTCGATATGCTCGATACTCGTGGCGTGCTGGCGATTCTCGTCAGCGTAGCGTTTCTCGCCGGAATGTTCTCCTATCGGCGCGGGCGGGAGGTCGAGGCGTTCTTTCTGCTCGGCGGCGGGTTCGCGCTGGCGGCGTTCTGGGGCCTCATGGGGATGGCGCTGTCGCGGACCGGCCCCACGCAGGTACCCGGAGATATCTATCTGGCTATGTCAGGATCCGCAGTAGTGATGAGCATGTACTTCTTCATCGAAGGCCACTCGACGCTCAGAGACCGCTAAATCCGGGGCGTTCGACCGACTCTTTCGTTACTTGTGAGCTAACTACACACTGAACTCTGATGAGAATACCATCAAATATAAGTATGGGATACGTCAACGTGGTGCTGCATGTCTGACGATTCGATGAACGGTAGTCGCCGCCGGTTCCTCAAAGCCTCCGGTGCAGGCGCTGTAGCCCTCACACTCGCCGGGTGCAGTGACGATGGCAACAGCGGAGACGACCAGAGCGGAGACGACCAGAGCGGAGACAGTTCTGAGGACGACACCCCTCAACAGAACACGACGAACCCCGACGAAGTGACGCGCGGCGGAACGTTCACCGTCGGGATGGACCAGCAGCCGAAAGGGATCAACCCGCTTTCGACCTCTTCGGCGTACTCGTGGAGCATCCTCGACTTCGTTTACTGCTGGGGGACGACTATCGACCCAGTCAACTTCGAGGTACATCCGAGCGCCTACACGGAGTGGACCGTCGAGAACGCCGACGGCGACGACGCGGAACCCGACGTCTACTTCAACGTCCGCGAGGGTCTCACGTTCAGCGACGGCGAGGACCTGACCGTCGAGGACGTCATCTTCACGTACAACTACCTGATGGAGAAGAAGCCGGGGCGCTACGTCTCGGCGATGGAACCCGTCCAGACGGTCGAGGAGGCCGACAACGACTGGGACGTTCACATGAAGCTCTCCCAGCCCATCGGCACCTACGACTCGACGCAGCTCCAGGTTCCGCTGCTGCCGAAACACATCTGGGAGGAAGTCGACGACTACCAGGCGTACCAGCCCCAGGACAACGGCGGCCCCATCGGTGCGGGCCCCGGCGAAATCACGACGTACAGCCCCGACACCGCCATCGAAGTCACGTTCCGTGACGAAGCGCCGCTGCAGAACCTCCAGTGGATCAAAGACCACGACAACCTGCTGGCGGGCGGTCCGTTCATCGACTCGGTTCGCTTCAAAATCTACGGCAGCCAGTCGGCGCTCACGCAGGCGTTCCTCAACGGCGAAATCGACACCCTCTACCAGAGCATCGAGACCTCGAAGGTCGAGCAGGTCGAGAACACCGAGGGCATGAGCATCGTCCAGGGGCACGACACCGGGTACGGCCACTACTCGTTCAACCTCCGCCGGACGCCGCTCGACGACCTCGCGTTCCGTCAGGTGCTCGGCTTCGCCTTCGACGACATCTACTGGACCCAGCAGCTCCAGCGCGGCTACGTTCAGGAAGGCGACTTCGTCATGCCGCCCGGCTACTCCGCGGTGCGTCCGGACGCGGGCGACGATGGCGAACTGCTGACCGGCGCGGCGAGCCAGGCGTTCACCTTCCGCGGCGTCGACGCGACCAGCTCCGAAGTCGACGTCGAGGGCATCCGCCAGTTCCTCACCGACGGGCAGGTCGTCAACGGCGAGAGCGGCACCTACGTCGGCCTCGACTACCCCGGCAGCCTCACCGACGTGACCGCAGGCCAGAGCGAGGCGAAACACGACTACACCTTCGGCGAAGTCGAATCCGACGTCCTGCAGGACGCCGACACCGACCAGGAGATTCGCATCAACGGCGAGACCATCACCGAGATCAACGACGGTCCGCTGCAGATGCTCATCTACCCGGCGAAGGACTCGCCGAAGACCGCCCAGATGGTCGAACGGTACGTCGGTAACCTCCGCTCCATCGGGATCCCCATCGAGCGCGAAGTGATGACGTTCAACACGATGCTGAACGCCGTCTACGCCAACGAGGACTTCGACATCTACCCGATGTCGTGGAGCAGCCTCTCGCCGTTCGGTGCGAGTTCGCTCTACGGCCTCTTCCACAGCGACAACGCCGACGACCACAGCGAAGAGAACGAAAACGGCGAGACCAACACGGACACGCTGCTCAACAACCCGATGGGCTACGGTCTCTTCGAGGACGCGACGGCCGACGACCTCATCTCGCAGTGCCGCACCGAGATGGACACCGAGACGCGCAACAATCTCGCAAAGCAGGCCGTCGAGCAGATCTACCTCGACTTCCCGACGATGATCACTTCGTACACGCAGGTGCAGTGGCCGGTCAACTCCGGCGATTGGACCGGTTTCGTCGGTAACATCCCGGGTCCGGGCGACAGCTACCTCGGCACGAACATCATGCAGGTCCACCAGAAGGACAGCTAAGTCGACGGCGACTTTCGCCGACACTCGTCGTTTCTTTCTCTCTCTTTATCCGCCGTTGTAGCGCCCGCTTCGGCCTTTTCTTTCCGCGAAAACGTAGTAATCCAACACATTCATAACCACGCTTCCCAATCATGCCACAGAAACGCAAACAGCACGCGTACTAAGAAAACCGTGACCTCGAAACTATGACCAGAATCAGTGGAAAGTACCTCGCAAAGCGGCTTGTGGTCTCCTACCTCACCCTCCTGCTCATCATGACCCTGCTGTTCGCGCTCATCCGCAGCGCCCCCGGGACGTTCATCGACAGCATGATCTCCCCGGAGATGACCAGAGAGCAGGTCGAGCGCATTCAGGAAGTCTGGGGACTCAACGAACCGCTGTGGAAACAGTATCTCAACTTCATGATAAACTACCAGACCGGTAACTTCGGCCGGTCGCCGACGTGGAACGTCCCGGTCTGGGACCTCATCCTCCGCCGGATGCCGCGGACGCTCATCCTCTTCGGCGCGGCGTACATCGTCGCTTACATCGTCGGACCGCTCGTCGGGATGTATCTCGGCTGGTGGCGCGGTAGCCAGAAGGACAAGACCATCTTCAGCACCTCGCTCATGGTGTACTCCATGCCCGCGTTCTGGCTCGGCTGGCTGTTCATCTGGTTCTTCGACTACGAGATGGGCTTGCTCCCGAGCGCCTACATGCTGACGCAGTTCCCCGAGTTCGAGTGGAACGCCGTCACCGTGATGTCCGACGTGCTCGTTCACATCGCGCTCCCGCTCATCAGTCTCTCGTGTATCGGCTGGGTCGGCGCGATGCTCATCATGCGCCCGTCGATGAACAACGTCGTCGACGAAGGGTACGTCTTCCTGGCGCGTGCGAAGGGACTCGACGAACGCACAGTGATGATCAAACACGCGGCGCGGAACGCGCTTATCCCGGTTGCGACTGGCGCAATCGTCGGGTTGGCCTTCCTCATCGACGGCGCGGTCATCACCGAGGCCGTCTTCACCTGGCCGGGGATGGGGCAGATTCTCGTCGAGGCGGTGTTGAACAACGACTATCCCGTCACGCAGGCGGCGTTCTTCATGCTCGCCGTACTGGTCGTCTTCATGCGCCTCATCACCGACATCGCGTACACGTACCTCGACCCGCGCATCAAATTCGGGGAGGAGAACTAGATGGCTACCGAAGGAGAATCAACGACAGGACTCGAATCGTACAAGAGACAGTGGGAACCGCGCGTCGAGCGGCTTCGCCGCGGCTGGGACCGCTTCACCGAACACCGGATGGGCGTCATCGGCCTCGTCATCCTGGTGATCTTCTCGCTGTGGGCCATCGTCCCGAGCTGGTTCGCACCGCACACCCCCGACTGGATCGCTTACATCGGCTACGAGAACGCGCGCTTGACCGGCGAACAGGTGCGGACGCTGCCGCACCCGCCCGCGTTCGGCGAACAGTTTGGCGACCCGTTCTTCGCGCCGTTAGGCACCGACTCCTACGGCCGCGGTATCGCGACGCTGCTCGTGTACTCGGCGTCGACGGCGATGTACATCGGTCTCGCCGCGGGTCTGCTGTCGAGTCTCGTCGGCGTGCCGCTCGGCCTCATCAGCGGCTTCTACGGCGACACCTGGATAGACGAGACCATCCAGCGCTTCGTCGACGTGATGTACGGACTGCCGTTTCTGCCGCTGCTCATCGTCCTCGTGGCGATCCGCGGCCAGACGACGACAAACATCATCATCGGCATCGCCGTCACCTCCTGGCTCAACAACTGCATCGTCATCCGCGGCGAGACGCTCTCGCTGCGGACGCGCGCCTACGTCGAGTCCGCGAGAGTCGCCGGCGCGAGCGACCTCCGCATCGTCTTCCGACACATCATGCCGCACGTGCTCCCGCTGTCGTTCGTCTACCTCGCGCAGGACGCCGCCGCTGCCATCCTGACGCAGGCGGCGCTGGCGTACCTCGGACTGGCGGACTTCGCGACGCTGTCGTGGGGTATCATGCTGGAGAACATCCAGTCGGAGGGGTACATCTTCACCGCCTGGTGGTGGCTGATTCCGCCCGGTCTCGCCATCATGCTCATCGCAACGGCGTTCTACTTCATCGGCTTCTCGATGGAGGACGTGACCAACCCACAGAGATAATCAAATGACGCTACTGGAAGTAAACGACCTCTCGATACGATACGCAGTCGAAGACGCGGACGTCCACGCCGTCGACGGCGCGAATTTCACCGTCGACGCGGGTGAAACGTACGGCCTCGTCGGCGAGTCCGGCTGTGGCAAGACGACGCTCGCAAAGAGCATCCTCCACCTCCTGGACTCGAACGGCTACATCGAAAGCGGCGAGATGTGGTTCGACGGAACGCTCCCGCAGTGGGAAGACGGCAACGGCAGTCCCAGACAGGAGATCATCGACGACGACCGCTACCCGGTCCGCGCCGACGGGATGACCGACCTCGCGCAGCTGACAGACTCACAGATTCGGGACATCCGCTGGCGCGACGTGGCGCTCATCCCCCAGAGCGCGATGAACGCGCTCAACCCCGTCTACAAGGTGGGCGACCAGATCGTCGAGGCCATCCTCCGACACGAACCGCAGACGACGAAGCGCGAAGCCGACGAGCGCGCCCGCGACCTGCTCGAACGCGTCGGCATCGACCCCGAGCGCGCCGACGACTACGCCCACGAGTTCTCCGGCGGGATGAAACAGCGCGCGGTCATCGCCATGGCGATGGCGTGCAACCCGAGCCTGCTCATCGCCGACGAACCGACGACGGCGCTCGACGTCATCATCCAGGACCGCATCCTGGAGGAACTGGAGAAGATTCAGGAGGAGTTCGGCGTCTCCATTCTCGTCATCAGCCACGACATCAGCGTCATGGCCGAGATCTGCGACCGGATGGCCGTCATGTACGGCGGGAAGATCATGGAGCGCGGCACGCGCGACGACATCTTCCGCGAGACGGCGAACCCCTACACGCTCGGGCTGAAGAACTCGTTCCCGACCATCACGCAGAAACAGCAACAGCTCGTCTCCATCCCGGGGTCGCCGCCGCACCTGCGCGACCCCGACCCCGGCTGTCGGTTCCGCAAGCGGTGTCCGTTCGCCGTCGAGGACTGCGAGCGGAGCCACCCGCCGATGTACGACATCGCCGCCGTCGAGGAGACCGGGCGACTGCAGGAGTCGATGGACGACCGCCGTCACGGGTCGGCGTGTTACCGCAGTGACGAACTGGACGAGATACGAACGCAGTCGATGAAGGAGGAAACATGGAAGGAAACCGCAACGCAGAGTCACTAGTCGAAATCGAGAACGTCCACAAGTGGTTCGACATGACCCGGGGCATCCTGGACACCGTCCTCGGGCGCGAAGCGCAACCGGTCCGCGCCGTCGAGGGGGTCGACCTCTCCATCCAGAAGGGCGACATCGTCGGTATCGCCGGCGAATCAGGGTGCGGGAAGACGACGCTCGGCAAACTGCTCGTCAAACTGTACGAGCCGACCGACGGCGAGATCCGCTTCGACGGCAAGAACATCTCGAATCTGAGCCGCGAGGAGGAACGCGAGTTCCGCCAGCGCGTCCAGATGATCTTCCAGGACCCCTTCGAGAGTCTCAACCCCCGGATGACGGTGTTCGACGCCATCGCGGAGCCGCTGCAGATAAACGGGATGACCGACTCCTACGACGAGCGCCGCGAACGCGTGAAGACGGTGCTCAACGACGTGGGTCTCGGGCCCGCCGAGGTGTACCTCGACGCCTTCCCGGACGAGCTCTCCGGCGGCGAGCGCCAGCGCGTCGCCATCGCCCGCGCGCTCGTCGTCGACCCCGACTTCGTCGTCGCCGACGAGCCGGTGTCGATGCTCGACGTCTCCATCCGCGCCGGCGTGTTGAACCTGATGAAGGAACTGCAGAACAAGTACGACCTGACGTACGTCTTCATCAGCCACGACCTCTCGCTCATCCGCTACATGTGCGACCGGACGGCCATCATGTACCTCGGCAACGTCATCGAGCAGGGGCCGACCGACGACCTCGTCGAGGACCCGAAACACCCGTACACGAAGGCGTTGTTCGACGCGGTTCCCGACGTGGAGATCGCCGAGGAGCGCCGCCGTGCCAACGCCACCGGCGAGGTGCCGAGTCCGCGGAACCCGCCGTCGGGATGTCGGTACCACCCGCGGTGCGCCCACATCATCCCGCCGGACGACTGGCGCGGGAGCCAGGACGCTTTCCGCCGCGCGTATCAGTACAAGATACGCCTCCGGGAGGCGGAGTTCGAGCGCGAGGAGTTCGACGGCGACGACGCCGTCGAACGGATGCTCAGTCTGGGTCTCGCCCTCGACGTACCGGAGGAGTACCGTCACAGCTCCGAACTACGCGGTACCGGAATGGGCGTCGACGTCGACGAGCTCGACCTCCCGCCGGAGATCGAATCGTCGCTGCGGTCGGCGACGCGCATCTACCTCGACGGCGACAGAGTGGGTGCCGTAACGGAGTTGGACGCGCTCACGACGGTCTGTGCGAACGAGGTGCCGAGACCGCGGCCGCTCGACCGACGACGGGTCGCCTGTCACCTCTACGAGGGCGACGACGCCGAGCGGACCCCCGCAACCCCGCACGCGGAGTAACTCGTGGCACCAGCCCTCCGTTCGCACCTCCGCTCACGCCTGCGTTCGCCGACGGTCGTCTCGTTCGTCGTCGTGCTCGCGCTGACCGCGGCGCTGTTCGGTGCGACGTTTCAGACGCAGTTAGCGGTCGCACGGAGTGACACCATCGACGCCACGGTAACGGACCTCGGCGTCGACGACGACGGCGAACTGCTCGAAGTCACGATCCGCGCGGAGAATCCGACCAGCAAGGCGCTGACGCTATCGAGCGCTCAGGTGGTCGGCCGAAGCGGCGACGGGGAACTCACCCAGTACGGCACGCAGTCGCTCTCCGACGCCGTGCTCGCACCGGGAGAGGCGACGACGTTCACCGTCACCGTCGAACTCGTCGACGGCAGAGCCGAGGAGACGCGAGCGGCCATCGAGGAGGACCGTCTCCGCGTGGGCGGCGAACTCGTCGGTTACATCGAGAACGTACGCATCGCGTTCGGGGTGACCAACGGTGGGTAGCGGCGACTCGAACGCCGCGTCCGAGTCGGCCGCGCGGGGCGACGCCGCGCGACGCTCCGCGCGCGTCTCTCCCGCAGCCGACCAACTGCGTTTCGTCGGTGTCGGTATCGCCACCGGTCTCCTCGTCGCGCTGGCGGCGTACGGCGTCAACCGCTCGCAGATGGTCGCAGCGGTTCCGGCGTGGGTTCCGTTCGTCGCCGGCCTTCTCGGCGGTGCGTACGTCCACGTTCTCAGCCGTGACCTCGGCGAGAGCGTCAGAGCGTTCCTCGTCGCACTCGTCTTCTCGACGGCGTTGTACGTCGCCGCGGCGCTCGCACCGCTGTGGCTGCTGTCGTACGACCCGGTCGCGCGAGACCTGCTGATTCAGTCGATTCTCCGCGAAGAGATCGCGCGACTGGTGTTCGCCAGTCTGATTCCGCAGCTGTTCGTCGGCTATCTGAGCGCCGTCGTCGTCGACGGAACGTTCCGGTCGTAGCGGTCGGCCGGAGCGACGAACCTATCACTACCCGACCGGAACGGACGGCTATGTCGAAGGACATTCCGACTCGCGAGCGCTCGACGCGCGAGCGCGGGACGTACGCCGGCCACAACGAGGATCCGACGGTGGCGAGCTACCTCTCCTCGCTGTTCTTTCTGCTGTCGGTTCCGACGTTCGTCGCGCTCTCCTACGGCGGGTTCTACGCGGGGTACTACGGCGAAGGCGCTATCGTCCCCGTCTTCGGCGGCCTGCTCGTCGTCGCCATCAGCATCGCGTTCGCGGCGATGCACTACAGGCGGTAAACGGCGAGCGGTGAACCCCACCGAGACGGTGTGACGAACGTCGAACGCGCACCGAGGCTACCGGACGAACGTCGCTGTCGACGCTCACTCGAAGCCGCTCTCGATGCTCCCGTAGATAATCAGTCCCGTCGAGACGAGCACGAGCGAGATCTCGAAGCGCGAGACGCCGTCGTCGGTGACGAAGAAGCTCCCGAGACTGACGACGGCCAACGTCACCGCGAGTCCGAAGATGAGAAGTGTCCGGTTGACGCCGCTTTGGTACCACCGATACGCGCGTTCCTCCAGTTTTTCCAGGCTCACGCGTACTCGCTCGGCATCAGTACCAGATGTCTTTGTACTCGCACTGGACGGGTTCGGTGACGACGTTCGTCACGAGGGCGAGCGAGACGAGTCCGACCGCCGTCTCCATCTCGGCGGGCTCTACGTTGTCGGATGCCCATCCGGCGAGACAGACGCCCAGGTCGACGTGCCAGTCGTGGACGGTGACGAGCCACTCGTCGGGGAGGTCCTCGGCGTCGGTGCCGACGCGAAAGAGGTACTTGAACGTCTCGTCGGTCCGCTCGCGGAGGTCGCCTCCGGCCTCGTATCCGGGGACCTGCGGTGTGCCGAACAGTTGGACGAGTCGGTAGAGCGCGGTGCCGATGTCGCCGTACTCGCCGCCCTGCGACCGGCGATTCAACTCGACGTACGCGTCGACGTCGTCGCGTTCGCGGAGTTGGTCCTCCAACAGTTCGTCGCCGTCGTCGAGACGACGACGGATCTCCTCGGCGGGCACCGGTTCGAGCGTTAGATCACCCAGCGCGTCGAGATTCGGCGCGTCGGGGTGGTCGCGGATATCGATGGGCATCTCAGTAGGCGAACGTCATGAAGCCGCGCCAGCCGGCGTATCCGGCGGCGAGGCAGACGAGACCGGTTCCGATAACGGCGAACGAGTCGACGGTGGTGATGGCGTCACCGAGGCCGTTGAGGCCGAAGTAGAGGGTGATTCCGAGCATCGTGAGGATGTATCCGATGACCGCGCCCACGAGCGTCAGCCCCAGGGAGGCGAGGCCGACCGGCTGCTGCAGCCTCGGCGGGACCCGATGTTTGAGCGACATGGTAATCGTGCGTTCATTGTGGTGATATCATATATATCCCGCGCTATGAGTTCACACGGACGGCGAGTCCGCCTCGCCCGTCGGTCTCATCGGGTCTCCCGCGCGCCGAGTCACGTCGCTTACTCGGGACGTCCGTCCGTCTCGGAGCGACCGTTCGTCTCGGAGCGGTCGGCTGCGGCGTCGCCGTCTTCGGACCGTCCGCCGTCGGTGTCGGCGGCCTGCTGGTCGTCGGCGAGCGGTCGGTCGCGGGTGTCGGAGGGAGTGTTGCCCAGCGGACTCAGTCGCGGGTCGTACTCGGAGTCTGCGTCCGGGGTTGGCTTGCCCGCGGAACTGTCGTCGGCGTCCGGTCGCGTCGGCGACGACACGTCGCTCGTCAGCTCCTCCGCCGGGACGCGAACCCAGTAGCCGAGGACGATGAGCACCGTCCCGAGTCCCAGCGCGAGCAGAATCGGCTGTGAGAACAGCGACGCTTCCCCCGTGACGACCGACTGATGGAGCGCCTCGCCGAAGACGAGCGCTCCGGTGACGAGGAGGACCGTACTGATGAGATTCCGCGGGTTCGCGTGCGCCATACCGCCACTCGCAACCGATTGGATAAAAAAGCAGTCTTCGACCGCTCACCTCGCCGCGGTCGAGCGCCGCGTGGCGGCGTCCGTCGTCTATCCGTCGCCGTGTTCGTCGACGATGACGACCTCGCCGTCCTCGACGGTGACGTTGATGAGCGTCTTCACGTCGTAGTCGGTGTCGTCGAGCTCGTTCGGGCCGGCCTTCTTGATGACCGCGACCACGTCGACGACGTTCGCGCGGACGTCGTTCGTGAGCGCGTCGAGAATCGCTTTCATCGTGCCGCCGGTCGAGAGCACGTCGTCGAGAACGAGCACCCGGTCGCCAGCCTCGACGTCGTTGATGTACATCTCGCTCTCGGAATAGCCCGTCTCCTGAAACAGCGGTACCTCGCCGTCGAGGCCGTACTGGCGCTTGCGAATGACGACGAGCGGGATGTCGGTCATCAACGAGACGGCCGTCGAGATGTGGATGCCCATCGCCGCGGGCGTCACGATCTTGTCGACGTTCTCCAGTTCCGCCTTGCGGATGATCTTGATGACGATCTCGCGCAGCAGACTCGGTTCGAGCATCGGGACGCCGTCGCTGATGGGGTGGACGAAGTACTCGTACTCGCCTTTCTCGATGATGGGCGCGTCGCACAGCGACTGCCGCAACTGGTCCATGCCGACAGTTTCCGCGGGCCGGGATAAATGCTGGTGGTTCGGCGGTCGTTCGGGGGTCGGTGGCACGGGTCGGATTCGACCGAACCCGTCGAAGATGGCGGTCTCAGCGCCGCTCGCTCAGGCGGCGATGAGCAGTCCGACACCGACCGTCACGACGGCGGTCAGGAGGAGGATGCTCGTCCCGATACCCGCGCGAAGCGAGACGGGCCACGACGGGTTGCCGCTCTCGTCGGTGGCGGTCCGTCCCGACGCGCGTCTGAGCGCGTCCTTCGGATCGCTGACCGCCCAGGTGACGCCCGAGGCGGCGGCGACGGCCGCGCGGTCGACGGCCGCGTACGTCTCGGTGACGCCGCGGACCAGTCCGCGCGTCCCGTAGAACGCGAGCGGGTTGTAGACGGCGTCGATGTCCGGCACCTGACCGAGACGGTCGAGCGGTTTCTTGAGGATGGCGAAGCCGACAACGCCGAGCGCGGCCAGAATCAGTCCCTCCTGGATGTGGCCGACCGTGTACGTCGTGTAGTCGAACCCGCCCTCGTTGCCGGGGAGGATGGCGAACAGCGCGTCCGGGAAGAGACCGTAGACGACGCAGAGCGCGGCGACGCTCACCATCCCGACCATCTGGAGTCGGTTCGCGTCGTGGACCGGACCGTCGTAGCTCCCCTCGTAGAAGGCGTAGTAGCCGAGTTTGATGAACGAGAGGAACGTGCCGACGCCCCCCGCCAGCAGCAGATACCAGACGAGGTCGAGATGCTTGTAGTGCGCCTCGGCGATGATCATCCCCTTGCTGACGAAGCCGTTGAAGCCGGGGAAGCCCGCGATGGAGAGCGCCGCGATGACGAACGTCGCCGTCGTGACGGGCATCTTCCGGGCGAGGCCGCCGACGTACTTCAGACTCTCCTCGCCGGTCCGGTAGATGACGACGCCGACGGTCATGAACAGCAGGCTCTTGTAGAGGATGTGGTTGAACACGTGGCCGAACGCGCCCGCCGTCGCCAGCGTCGTTCCGATACCGACGCCCGCAATCATGTAGCCGACCTGCGACTGGATGTGGTACGAGAGGAGACGGCGCATATCCTTCTGCAGCACCGCCATCGTCGCGCCGAAGACGGCCATCGCCGCGCCCATGTAGGCGAGCCAGAGGTGACCCTCCGGGAACGCGCGGTACATCGCGTAGACGCCGGTCTTCGTCGTGTAGACGCAGAGGAAGACGCTGGCGGCGACGTGCGGCCGCGGGTAAGTGTCGGGCAGCCACGCGTGCAGGCCGACGAAGCCGACGTTGACGCCGATACCGACGGCCGCGAGCGCCAGCACCGCAGGTCCACCGCCGACGATACCTGTCGAGGCGCCGAAGAGGAACGAGCCCACTTCGGCGTAGTGCCAGACGATGGCCGCGAGGACGAGACTGCCGCCGATGCCGTGCAGCACGGCGTATCGGAAACCCGCCCGGACGGCCTTCCCGCCGTAGTCCCAGACGAGGAGCGTGCTCGTCACGGCCATCAGCTCCCAGAAGAACACGAGCGTGAGCCAGTCGCCGGCGAACACCGCACCGATGCTGGTACCGGCGTACGACAGCGCGTAAGCGGTCTGCTTGTTCGAGGCGTCGCTGGCGTACGAGTACAGCACTGCAATCGCGCCGATGAAGCCGAAGATGATGCCCATCAGCCGGGAGAACTCGTCGACGTTGAACAGCGCGACCTCGAAGCCGAACAGCTGGGTCACCCAGTACGTCCCCTCCGGCGTCAGGAGCGCGATGGGGACGACGACGCCCGTCGCCACGACGCCGAGCGCGTGGCCGACCCGTCGGGGGACGACCGGCAACAGCAGCGCGGCGACGAGCACGTAGACGAACGGCGGTATCGCCGTCAACGCCTCCATCAGAACAACACCCCCATCGTCGCGGCGGCGGTCGCAGTCGTCGCCGCCGTGACCACCTGTTCGACGATCTGCAGGAACACCGCCCGACCCGGCACGAGGCCGAGTACGACGGACCCGGTCGCGGCCGTCAGAATCGGACCGAGCATGAACCACGTGCTCTCGCCGCCGAGCCAGCTACGGCGCTCCCAGCCGCCGGTCGGCGGGCCGCCTTGGTGGTGGTGGTCGTGGTCCGCTTCGCCCTGCGCGTCGCGGTCGGCCATCTCCTCGGCCCCGTCGCCGAGTTCGCCGCCCTGTTTCGTGTGGTCGCTCGGATTGCGGTCGACGGCGTACTCGCCGGTCGGGTCCGCGGGTTTCTGGATCTCGTTCGCGCGGGCCCCGGCGCTGGCGTCGCCGGCCAGCGCGGAGCCGTCGCCGACGTCCGCGCTCTCGTCGCCGTGGCGTTTCCCCCCGTCGGCGGCGATGTCCGCCCGACCGCCGTAGCGGTGTTCGACGAGCGGTTTCCGGTCGTGGCCGCCGGGCGTCTCGCTCTCGAAGAACGCCTGGTAGACGACCGGCCAGAAGTACGCGATGTTCAGCACGCCGGAGACCAGCAGCGCGACGGTGAAGGCGACTTCACCGCCGGAGGCGGTGCCGACGAGCAGGTAGAACTTGCTGACGAAGCCGGCGACGAGCGGGATGCCCGCCATCCCGGCGGCGGCGACGCCGAAGGCGGTCATCGTCAGCGGCATCCGCCTGCCGATGCCGGCCATGTCGCTGATGTCGTCGGTGTGGGTCTCGACGTGGATGATACCCGCACAGAAAAACAGCGTGAGCTTCATGAACGCGTGGGCGGGGATGTGCAGCAGACCCCCGATGAGCGCGTACCTCGCGGGATCGCCGCCGAGTGACGCGCCGATACCGAGGCCGAGGACGATGTACGACAGCTGGCTCACCGTCGAGTACGCGAGGCGGCGCTTGAGGTTGTCCTGTCGGAGCGCGATGACGCTCGCCGTCAGCAGCGTGAAGGCGGCGACCGCCGCCAGCGGAACGCCGACGCCGAGGCTCCCGACCGTCTCGGGACCGAACACCTCGAGGACGAGGCGGGCGATACCGAACACGCCGGATTTGACGACGGCCACCGCGTGTAGGAGACCCGAGACGGGCGTCGGCGCGACCATCGCGTCCGGCAGCCACGAGTGGACGGGCATCAGCGCCGCCTTGACGCCGAAGCCGAGCGTGAGCAGTGCGAACGCCGCGCGGCCGAGCGTCGGGTCTGCGGAGGCGAGGCCCTCGATGCCGCCGGGTGTGAACGTCACGCTCCCGGCGAGCACGTAGACGAGAACAGTCCCGGCGAGGACGGCGACGCCGCCGCCGAAGGTGTAGGCCAGATACTTCCGACCGGCCGCGCGCGACTCGGCCGTCTCGTCGTGGCCGACGAGCGGGTAGGTCGCCACCGTCAGCAGTTCGTAGAAGACGAACAACACGAGCAGGTTCGCGGCGAACGCGACGCCGACGGCGCTGGCCACGCTGGCGGCGAACGCCGCGAAGTACCGGGTCTGGGCGTGTTCGTGCAGGCCGCGCATGTAGCCGATGCTGTAGAAACTGGTGACGAGCCACAACAGACTCGCCAGCAGGCCGAACAGCATCCCGAGCGCGTCCGCCTGCAGGGCGAACGCGACGGTCTCGTCGCCGATCGGGACGAACGCCCCGAGATTGGTCACGTAGGTGTCGCCCGCGAGCGTGCGCGGCACCATGCTCGCCACGATGACGAACGTCGAGGCGGCGGCGAGCAGCGTCCACGCCTCACGGACGTTCGGCCGGCGGTTCGACGCGTAGATGAAGGCGATGGCGACCGCCGGAACGGCGACCGCCGCGAGCGGTCTGAGTGATGGGATATCAGTCATGGCTGGAGTAGGAGTTCGAGGGTCGGGTCGAGCAGCGGTTCGAAGGCGGAGACCAGCGGGCCGAGTCCGACGGCCAACGCCGCCGCGACGACCACGACGGCGACCATCCCGACGGACGGGCCGACGAAGTCGGCGTCGTCACCTCTGCCGAGGGTGGGCGGTTCGTCGTCGTCCGCACCGCTCGTCTCACCCCCGTCGGCGACGGCCGCCGCACCGGTTCCGGTCGGCGAGTCGGCGGGCGTCTCCGTCGGCGCGGCCGAGCGGAAGTACATCCGCTCGATGAGGCGCAGGAAGTACGCCAGCGTCAGCAGCGTGCTCAGCAGGATGACGACCGCGATGGGCCACGACTGCGCTTGAATCGCACCGAGGGCGATGTACCACTTGCCGACGAAACCGACCGCGGGCGGCACGCCCACCATCGACAGCGACAGCACCGCGAACGCGGCGCTGAGAAGCGGCGCACGGGCGGCGAGGCCGTCGAACTGTTCGACGTATCGCACGCCCGTCCGCGCCGCGATGGCACCCACCGCGAGGAACAGGCCGCCTTTCATCACGGCGTGGCCGACGAGGTGGACGAGACCGCCCGTCACCGCCGCCTCGTTGGCGATGGCGAAGGCGGCGACGACAAGGCCGAACTGCGACACCGACGAGTACGCGAGCATCCGCTTGAGCTCGCTCTGCATCACCGCGAGGACGCTCCCGGCGACGATGCTGACGCCGGCCAACGCGAGGACGAACTCGCGGGCGTAGGCGACGGAGGCGAGGAAGTCGACGGTGTAGACGCTGTAAATCACTCGCGCGAGCGCGTACGCCGACACCGTCGAAACGAGCGCCGAGATGAGCGCGCTGATGCTGTCGGGGGCGCTCGCGTACGCCTCCGGTTGCCAGGAGTGCAGCGGGTACAAAGCCGTCTTGACGGCCAGGCCGGTCACGACGAACGCGAACGAGGCCCGGACGAGCGTCGACCCGTAGCCGACGCCGGCGATTTTCTCGGCGAGGTCGGCCATGTTGAGCGTCCCCGTGGCGACGAAGGCGTAGCCGATGCCGACGAGGAACAGCGACGCGCCGACGGTCCCCACGAGGAGGTACTTCAGCGCGCCGACGGCCGAGCGCCCGTCGTCGCCGGTCGCCACCAGCGCGTAGGCGGCGAGACCGGTGATTTCGAGGAAGACGTAGAGGTTGAACATGTCTCCGGTGATGCTCATCCCCGAGAGCCCGGCGACCAACAGCAGGTAGCCGGTGTAGAACGCCGGCGAGTGGGGACCGGCGCGGCGCGCGTAGGCGAGCACGCCGAGGGCGACGGCCGCGACCAAGACGACGACGGCGGCGTTGAGACCGTCGACGACGAGTTCGATACCGAACGGTGGCTGGAAGCCGCCGACGGTGTAGTCCAGCGGAGAACCGCCGGTGTACACCCGTGCGGCGACGGTTCCCGCCAACGCGGTGTGCACCAGCGAGGTGACGAGCGTCACGCCCCATCCGACCCGTTCGAACTTGTAGCCGACGACGAGCGCGAGCAGCGCGCCCAGAATCGGAACGGCGACCAGAAGCGCAAGCAGGTCACTCATCTGCGCGCACCTCCCGGAGGTTCACTTCGTCGAGCGTGCCGTACTCGGTGTAGATGCGGACGACGAGCGCCAGCGCTACCGCCGTCAGGCTCACCCCGACGACGATGGCCGTCAGGATGAGCACGTGCGGCAGCGGACTGACGTACGTCGCTCCTTCGGCACCGCTGCCGACAATGGGCGGGCTCGCGCCCTCGCGGTACGCCGACGTGATGAAGAACAGGAAGATGCCCGACTGGAAGATGTTCATGCCGATTACCTTCTTGACGAGGTTCCGGTTCTCGACCATCATGTACGCACCGATAGGCAGCAGCAGCGCGACGACGACGTAGTTGTAGCGTGTGAGTAGAATCTCTGCGATCATTGTTCGTCCTCCATCGGTTCACCCAACTCGAACCCGGCGGCGATGAGGAAGAACAGGCCGACGATGATACCGGCGACGACCGCGCCGATACCGAGTTCGACCAGTTCGATGCCGTAGGCGCTCGCGTGCGAGATGGGGTACGCGGAGTACTGTAGGAACGCGCCGTTCGGGAACAACAACGATCCGAATGCGATGGCGAGGAACGTCCCGACGCCGACGGCGATGAGGCCGAGGATGACAGCCGGGTTCAGCCAGTCGCGGACCGGACCGATACCG
Organism: Haloprofundus salinisoli; assembly: GCF_020097815.1. Classification (NCBI taxonomy): domain Archaea; kingdom Methanobacteriati; phylum Methanobacteriota; class Halobacteria; order Halobacteriales; family Haloferacaceae; genus Haloprofundus; species Haloprofundus salinisoli. Next base: position 424,564 of record NZ_CP083663.1, on the reverse strand, counting down.
AACGCGAACGCGAGCAGCAGCACGACAGTGCCGGCGATGGCACCGCCCTGGAAGCCGCCGCCGGCCGAGGACGCACCGTGGAACATCACGAACAGGCCGAGCGTCAGGATGAACGGGGCGACGGTCCGGACGGTGGTCATGATGATGGTGCTCTCGACGTACGGCACCTGGTCGTCGTTGTGCGTGATGCGGTTGCCGGCGGTCCCGCCGTTCGAGGCGGCGCTGGGGGCGTCGTCGCCGCTCATACGAACACCTCCCGGCGCAGCACCAGCAGAACCGCGACGCCGGCGGTGAACACCACCACCGCCTCGCCGAGGGTGTCGAACCCACGGTAGGCGGCCAACACGGCGGTCACGGCGTTTCCGACCTCGGTCTCCTCGTAGGCGTTGTCGAGGTAGTACTGTGTGACCTCGCCGCCGACGACGGGCGAGTCCGCCGCGCCGATGGCCGGCAGCGCCGGCACCGTCGCAAGCAACACGCCGGCGAACGCGACGAGGACGACGAGCGACCGGAGTCGGACGCGCTCGAGCCGGCTCTCCCGGTCGGGGTTGACCGTCTTGGCGATAGTCAGGAGGAGCAGGAGCGTCATCACGCCCGCGCCGACGGCCGCCTCGGTGAGCGCCACGTCGGGCGCCTGCAGGACGACCCAGAGGACGGCGATACCGAGGCTGTAGGCGGCCGACGCGATGATGGCCGCGAGCACGTCCCGAAGCAGTGCGGCCGTGAGCGCACAGCCGATGACGAAGACGAGCGTCACCGCTTCGATGGGGGTAAACGTCATCTGTCACCTCCCTCTTCGGCGTCGCGCTCGGCGGCCGCCGCGCTGCGGTCGGTCTCCGACGTGGGGCCGCCGTCGGTCGCCAGCGACTCGGAGCCGTCGGCGTCCTCGGGCGACCGGTCGACATCGCTTCCGCGATCGGGCCGGTCCGCGTCTCCCACCGTCCACGGGCGGATATCCTGGTCGTAGGCCGCGCGCGCGATGGCGTGCGCCGCCGTCGGGTTCGTCACGAACATGAAGACGAGCAGGAACACCGCCTTCACCGTCGGAATTCCGGCACCGTAGACGGCCGCGACGGCCGCGAGACCAAGCACCGCGCCGAGTGTGTCGCTCTTGGAGGCGGCGTGCGCCCGCGTGTAGAGATCCGGCAGGCGAAGCACGCCGACGGCCGCGACGAAGGCGAAGAAGGTCGCGCCGCCGAGCAGCGCGGCGACGGCAATCTCGACTGGCGTCATATGACACCCCCTCGTTCGACGGTGAACTTCGAGATGGCGATGCTCATCAGGAAGTTCAACAGCGCGTACACCAGCGCCACGTCGAGGAAGCCGGGTTCGCCGAACGCCGCGGCCAACAGCGCGAGGATGACCACGGTGTTCGAGCCGATGACGTTGACGGCGATGACGCGGTCCTGCATCGTCGGCCCCTTGGCGACGCGGTAGAGCACGACGATGGCGAGTGTGACGAACGCCGCCGCCGCTCCGAGTAGGGCGTCAGTGATGAAGGGCGTGAGATTCGCCGGGTCGCCGGCACCGCCTGCGGCGGCGAGGACGATGCCGCTCATCGGTCGGTCCCCCCGTCGGTGGTCAGCGAGTCGTTCGGCGTTTCGCCGAGCTCCTCGCGCGTCGCGCCGCGCTCCTTCGGACTCGGGATTCGGGCTGCGGCGCGGCCGTAGAAGACGAATCTGACGGCGCGTTCCAGCGCACCGTCGAAGAGGTCCTCGCGTGCGGACTGCGTGAGCGAGTGGATGTAGAACTCCCGCTGGCTCACCTCGACGGTCAACGTCCCCGGCGTGAGCGTGATGCTGTTTGCGAGGGTCGTCGCCGGGAGGTCGTTCCACACCGCCGCCTCGAACTGTACCATCTTCGGGTCGATGGGCAGCCGCGGGTGGAGGATGACGTACGCCAACGCGACGTTCGCTTTCGCAATCTCCCAGAGGAGATACGGCGTGTAGAGGAGGAGTCGGCCGAGTTCGCCGGGGAGTGCGCGGGGGCTCGGTTTCCCTTTCAGCGCGATTTTCCCGAGTACGACCGTGACGATGGCGGCGCTTATCGCGCCCGTGACGAGGTCGAACGTGCCACTGAAACCGCCGAGTGTGAGATAAAAGAGGTACGATGCGCCGAAGACGAGTAGATACTGCGTCAGACTCTCGCGGCCGACGAGCATCCCTCGACGGGTCGGCCGTTCGACGGGTGCCTCCTCGACGCGCAGCTCGGATTTCGTCAGTTCGTACTCCAGCGGTCGGAGCATCGGCGCGTTGCCGCCCGGTTGGTACTCCGGGTCGACGACGACCCGGGCGAGGTCGTGTTCTCTCGCGTACGAGACGAGAACGCGGGCGAAGTCGGCGGGGCTGAACAGATACTCGTCGGCGCCGACGACGTCCGTCTCTATCTCGACGGTCGGTTCCGCCGCGTCACCGTCGTCGTCGCCGAGGTCCTCGTGGGCCCACATCTCGACGCGGTCGAGCAGCTCTCGGGCTCGTTCGAACTTCTCTGCGCGCGTCGGTTCGACCGCCCGCCACAGCGCCGGGTAGACGAAGTGGACGGCCGCGGAACCGTCGGCGTCGGCGGCGCGTTCGCGGGCGGTCCGCACGGCGTACGCGACGGTGTTGCGCAGCGTCGACGACTCGCCGACGGGAACCAGTACGCGCGCTCCGGTCTCGTCTGCCTCCGGTTCACCTGCCACGGTCTCTCCACTCCATTCGACGACGGCTGGCAGGCCAACAGTCGCTTATGCGTGTTCGACCCGTCATGCTAGCTAATCGTATGAAGCGAGTAGCTGTTAACGCAAAACTATTCTTATCTCTGCCTCGCTTTCGGGAGTCATAACGCGCGCAGTTCATCGAGACGAAGCGCCGCCGGCCGTCGCCACTGGCCGACGCCACCGGTCGGGGTCAAGGTTGTGCTCGGTGAGATGGGTGTCGGGCTCGGTGGTATAAGGATTGCGCCCGGTAACATGGAAGTCGCGCACAGGGGCACGGAGGTCGCACACAGGGGCATTGAGGTCGCGCTTAGTGATCGGGCAGTCGCGCTTAGTGATCGGGCAGTCGCGCTTAGTGACGACTGCGGTCACTCTCCGAGTTCCGCGGCGAGTTCGTCGGCGACTCGCCCGCCGAGTCCCGTCTTGTCGCCGTCGTACTCGCCGGTTCGACCCGACTCGCGGACGAACAGCGCCCGCGTCGCGTTCTCGCCCATCACGCTCGCGTCGTTGGCGACGACGAACGACAGCGACGCCCGGTCGAGAATCCGTTTCGCCTCGGCGACCATCGACTCGTCGTCGCCCGTCGTCTCGGCTTTGAACCCGACGATGGGGAGTTCAGGGTGCGCGTCGCGGACCGCGTCGACGAGCTTCGGCGTCGGCTCCAGGTCGAGCGTCCGCGCCTCGCCGGAGCGAATCTTCTCGTCTGCGGCGGAGACGGTGAAATCGGAGATGGCGGCGGCGGAGACGAGGGCGTCGGCATCCTCACAGGCGACTTCGACGGCGTCGAGCATCTCGGCGGCGCTCTCGACGCGCTCGACGGTGGCGTAGGTGACCTCCGGACCGTCGTGGACGAGCGTCACGTCGGCTCCGCGGACGTAGCAGGCGCGGGCGACTTCGCGGCCGGTTCGGCCCGACGCGCGGTTCGTCAGCAGGCGAATCGGGTCGATTCGCTCGCTCGTCGCGCCGCTGGTGACGACGACGCGTTTTCCCGCCAGCGACTGCTCGGTCGTCGCGCGCGCCACGTCGGTGACGATGGCCTCCTCGGTGGCGATTTTCGCTTTCCCCTCCTCGATACGCGGGTCGACGAACGAAACGCCCCACGACTCGACGCGGTCGATCGCGTCGAGGACGCCGGGGTGGTCGTACATCGGTTCGTGCATCGCGGGCGCGACGACGACCGAGAGGCCCGCACCGAGCGCGGTGGTCGCACACGTCGTCACGGGCGTGTCGTCGACGGCGGCGGCGATTTTGCCGACGGTGTTAGCCGTCGCGGGCGCGAGGAGCAACACGTCCGCCCAGCCCTCGCGGCCGCAGAGCTCGACGTGCTCGACGCGGCCCGTAATCTCGGTGACCACCGGATATTCGGTGGCGAACTCGACGGCCCACGGGTGGAGGATGCCGCGGGCGCTGTCTGTCATCACTGCCCGGACGCTCGCACCCTGCCGCCGGAGTTCGTGGGCGAGTTCCACGACTTTGACCGCGGCGATACTGCCCGACACCCCCAGCGCGACGTTGACTCCCTGAAGCATCTGGTGTGGAGTGGGCGGCGGCGGTAAATAGTACTGTGCGGTTCACGACAGGTGGTGCCTCCCAGACACGAACCGCCGAACCGGCCTTCGAAGGCACGAGTCGACGGCCTGAAGATACGAGCCGCCGGTCCGAAGCCATGGGTCGTCAGCCCGAAGCCACGAGCCGCCGGTCCGAGCCACGAGTCGCCGGTCCGACGCCTCGAACAGTCGAACCGCCGACCGCTACTCCGGCGCGACCCCAACCACACCACTTTGCAAATGTTTCGGGAGAGCGACTCGTCCAGAACGGCGCGAGGCGCCCCGTTACGTAACCCGATAAACGTGTTTCGGTGGACGAGAGACACCGGTTTGCAAATGCTCGCCGGATTCAGAAGCTACGGGGCGTGAATTCGGACGTCGTTCCAGGAGAGGCCCATCGACTCGAACGCCTCGCGGACTTTCGAGCGGTCGACCTCGTCGGAGAACTCGAACTCGTAGTACTGGCCGCCTTTGATGCCCTCGTTGTTGTCGTGGGAGGTGAGAAAGCCGAGCATCGCCAGTTTCGTCAGGTGGTTGTACATCCCGCGTTGGCTCAGCGGGTCCGCGGCGTAGCTCTCGGCGACGGCGCGGTACGCGCGGTGGACCTCTTTCACGCGGGCGGGCGTCGCGTCGGCCTTCGAGAGGTGGGCGACGGCGGCGAGTACGTAGCGTTTGTGCGCGTCCTGGTCGGTGATGGAGTCGACCATGTCGCCGTACTCCAAGTCGTCTTTCGCCTCGTGGACGTCGCCCTCGACGATGGTCGTCCGGCCGTCGTTCTCGGCGATTTCACCCGCGCGGCGCAGCAGGTTGATGGCTTTTCGCGCGCTCCCCGAGGATTCACGAGTGGCGAGCGCCGCACAGAGCGCGATGACGTCGTCGCCGTAGGTGTTGTCGTAGAGCGCGCGGGAGGCGCGGTCTCGCAGAATCTCGCGCAGTTGCATCGCGTTGTAGGCGGGGAACTTGATCTCGGTCTCGCAGAGCGTGTCTTTGACCTTCGGCGAGAGGTTCGACCGGAACGTGTAGTCGTTGGAGATGCCGATGAGGCCGATGCGGGCGTTTTCGACCTTCTCGTTCGCTCGCGCACGCGGGAGTTCGTAGAGGATGGTGTCGTCGGCGCCGATGCGGTCGACCTCGTCGAGGATGACCAACACCGTGCCGCCGAGGGCGTCCATCTCCTCGTACAGCATCGAGTACACCGCCTGAGGAGCGTAGCCGGTGGAGGCGATCATGTCCTTCGGCGGGCGGAGTTCGTTGACCAGCGCGATGGCGACCTGGTAGGAGGAGGTTCGCTCGCCGGTGGAGGTGAGGTTCTGACAGTTCACCTTGACGATGGTGAGATCGACGGCGGCGTCGGTGTCGACCGAGGGTTGTGCCTCTCCGCCCTCGTCCGCTCGCTGGTCGTTCTGTTCGTGCTTCCGCTCGATATCCTCGTTCTTCTGTCGGATGTCGGCTTCCAACTGCGTCGTGAGGTGGTTGGTCACGGCGGTCTTGCCGACACCGGTGTCGCCGTAGAGGAACGCGTTCTGCGGCGGGCGGCCTTTGTAGATGGGTTTGAGGACGTTGATGTACTCCGTCATCACCTCGTCGCGGCAGAGGATCGTGTCCGGAGTGTAGTCCTCTTCGAGCACCTCGATGTCGCGGAACACCTCGGCCTCGTCTTCGAAAATAGAGTCGGGAGCCATGCTGTTCGTGCCTGCCGGGTGCCGCTACTTAGTGCTTTGCAAATGCTTCACGTGTTTCAAGTGCTACTCGGACGCGGGTCGGCGGTGTCGGTCCGTCGGCGGTAGTTCGTCGGAAGTAGTCGTCGATGTCGGTCTGTCGAGGCGAGGAGACACGAATCCAAGCGAGGACCGCACGAATCGGACTAAAGACGCGCGAATCGAGCCGAGGACCTACGAACCGATTGCTGCCCGTACGCGTATTGGCAAGCGATGAGGGGTGCACGCCCGATGGGGAGAGCGGTTTTCAAGTGTTCTCCGAGCACCACCGCGCGTCGAGACGCGGCGGTAGCCGAGTGTCGAGAGCGCGCCGACTCTCTCACACCAGTTTGCAAATGCTCTCCGTGGGAGGAGGGGTGGGGCCGTTGGCGCGAGGAGAACTCGGGGCAGTCAGCCCGCGACACGACCGCCACCCGACCTCAGGGATAGCGTCAAGACGTGACGTGGGTACTGATAACACAGATTCTCGGATGGGAGTTTCTTATTATGAATATACCTTTCTAAACTAGTGTAGTGTAGTGTACTGTTTATTCGAGAAAACGCACCACGTGACCGACCCAAAACATTTGAAAATCGGTGTGATTCGGTTGCCTAATTCCGTCTATTATATACTGACACAGCTCGACCGTCCGTTTTCCACTGTGACTCCCCCTTCGTCACGAGTCCGAACATTTGCAAACTGGTGTGGGAGGGTACGATATCTCGCCGACTCTCCGCGTCGCGTCTGTTCGTTCTCGCCTCGCCGTGGGGCTCGTTCTTGCCTCGCCGTGGGGCTCGTTCTTGCCTCGCCGTGGGGCTCGTTCTTGCCTCGCCGTGGGGCTCGTTCCTCGCTCCGCTGTGACGTTCGTTCCTCGCTCCGCTGTGACGTTCGTTCCTCACTCCGCCGCAGCCTACCCGTCGTTACTCGTCGTCGTCGACGAGACTCGGGTGCGTTCGCTGTGGCTCCGGATGCGGTTCGGCGAAGAACTGCTGCATCGTCTCCAGCGACTCGGCCTCGCGTCGGCGTCGCTCGGTTTCGTCTATCTCCTTACAGCCCGGCGGCACCTCCCGGCCGCGGTCGGTGAAGTAACCCTCGGGGGCGACCCAATCGTTGTAGAACGGGGTTTCGGAGTCGTGAACCAGCGTAATCGCGGTCTGTGCGCCCTGGCCGGCGGCGACTACCGCCTGGTGGTACCGCTCGGTCAGTCGACCGGCCGCGTAGAGACCCTCGACGTTCGTCCGGCCGAGGCCGTCGTCGCCGACGTAGGTCTTGCTCCCGGCGACCCGGAGGTCGACGCCAAGTCCGTCGAGGTACGAGGTGTCGCTCCACGACGCGGCGACGACGTAGGTCGTATCGAGCTCCGTGGATTCTCCGTCGCCGGTGCCGTCCTCCTCGCCATTGACGACTCTCGCTCGGAACGCGTCCTCGTCACCTCGTCGGAGCTCAGTCACTCGGCCGTCGACGAACGTACTGCCGTTCCGTCGGGCCTGTTCGCGCTGCATCTCGCAGAACAGGCGGGAGTTGACGCCCGCCGGGAACCCGGGGACGTTCTCCAGATGCGCGTTTCGTTTGACGATCGAGCTGCCGTCGTCGACGACGGCGGTGTCGAGTCCGGCGCGGGCGGTGAACGTCGCGGCGCTCAGCCCCGCGACACCGCCGCCGACGACCAGCACGTCGTAGCGGTCGGAGTCGGTCGAGCCGTTCGATGTTACTGCTTCCGTCTCGGACGTATCGCTCATATCGTCTCGTAGTTCGGACTCAGGTGAAGCGTCGTCGGTTTCGGTTCGTCGCTCTCAGAACTCGCCGGCGACGGTGTCGGCGACGCGTTGGTGGTCGAACAACGCCTTCTCAGGCTGCCCGTCGGGCCTCGTCGTCGCCGAGCCCGGCGCTTCGGCCGAACCCGGCACTTCGACCGAACCCGGCACCTGGACCGACCCGTCACTCGTCCATCGCGCGGTGCGGCGAGATGTGCGGCCCCGTCGGATGGTCGGCGTCGACAGTGGCTTCGACCCGGAACACGTCCCGGAGCAGTTCCTCGGTGACGACTTTTCGCGGCGGCCCCCAGTCGTACAGTTCGCCGTCGCGCATGGCGACGAGGTTGTCCGCGAAGCGCGCCGCCTGGCCGATGTCGTGGAGGACGACGGCGACGGTGACGTCGCGTTCGCGGTTGAGCGTCCGGACGACCTCCATCACGCGCAACTGGTGGTGCAGGTCGAGATACGTCGTCGGTTCGTCCAGCAACAGCACGTCGGTGTCCTGCGCCAGCACCATCGCAATCCACGCCAACTGCTTCTGCCCGCCGCTGAGGTTGCCGACCTGCGAGTCGCGGATGTGCTCGACGCCCGCCAGCGAGATGGCCTCGTCGACGGCCGCCTCGTCCTCCTCATTGACCGTCTCGAAGAAGCCGCGGTGGGGGTAGCGGCCGTGATAGACGAGCTCTTCGACGGTGAGGCTCCCGGGCGCTTCGTTCTCCTGCGAGAGGAGACCGAGTCGCTTGGCGAGTTCCTTCGTCCCGAACGTCTGGAGTTCGTGGCCGTCCAGAAGGACGCTCCCACGTTCCGGTTTGAGTTGGTTCGACAACGATCGAAGCAGCGTGCTCTTGCCGGACCCGTTCGGGCCGACGAGTGCGGTCACTTCCCCTGCGGGGACGACGACGGAGTCGCACTCGACCACCGGTTCCGGCGTCGTCGGGTAGCCGATTGCGAGGTTCTCGCCGACGAGTTCCGTCGCGTCGACGGCCTCCGTCTGCACCCCCTCGTCGGCCGTTTCTCCGTTCGTTCGGTTCGATACCGCGTTCGACGACTTTGTCGCGTTCGACGACTTTGTCGCGTTCGACGACGCTGCCGAATCCGCCGAGACGTTCGTATCTACCATCAGATTTCACCCAGTTGCTGTTTCTTCCGCATGAGATAGAGGAAGTACGGACCGCCGACGAGGCCGGTGACGATGCCGACCGGAATCTGCGCCGGACTGAGCGCGAGACGCGCGCCCACGTCCGCGCCGACCATCAGCGCGGGGCCGACGAACATACAACCGACGACCAGCCGACGGTAGTCGCTGCCGACGATGTTGCGGACGATGTGCGGGACGACGAGGCCGACGAAGCCGACGATTCCGGCGACCGCGATGGCGGCGCTCGCAGCCAGAATGGCGACGCCCGACAGCGCGAAGCGGACGCGCTCGACGGACATCCCGAGCGCCTGAGCGGTCTTCCCGCCGAGCAGTAGCACGTTCAGCTGGCGCGACCCGGCGACGGCCAACACCACCGACAGTACCGTCCACGGCAGCGCCATCCGAACCTGTTCCCAGTCGGTCCCGGTCAATGACCCCGTCGTCCACGCGATTGCGCTCTGGACGATACCGATGTCGTTGGCGAAGAAGAAGATAGCCGTCTGCAGCGACCCGAAGATGGTCGAGACGATGACGCCCGCCAGCACGAGCCGAATCGGACTCGTCCCGTTCTTCCAGGCGATGCCGTAGACGATGAGGAACGCGACCGTACCGCCGAGCGCGGCGAGAATCGGTAGGTAAACCGCGAGCCCCGTGAAGAAGACGAGCGTGAGCAGAATCATCAGCCCCGCGCCGGAACTGACGCCGAGGATGTACGGCGAGGCGAGTTCGTTGCGCGTCACGGCCTGGAATATCGCCCCCGAGATGGCGAGGTTCGCGCCGACGAGCGCGCCGACGACGACGCGCGGGAGCCTGATGTTCCAGACGATGAGCGTCTCTCTACTGAGCTCCGGCGTGGCGGTCCCCAGACCGAACGCGCCGGCGACCGCCTCGGCGACGGCGTCGCCGAAGAAGAACTGCATCAGTAGGTAGGGGTTCGTCAGGACTGCGGGGTCGAACACCGCCTGCCACGCCTGTCCGATGCTCATCGTGTACGCGCCGAAACTCACCTGGACGAGCGCGCCGAGGACGACGACGACGACGCTCGCGACGGAGAGCGTGACGAGCGACGAGTTCACCCACCCGAACCGGCGATTCGTCGCGTTCGCGTACTCGCCGGTCCGCGTGTCACTCGCCATCTGTCGAACGCTCCTTTCCGCGCTCGCCGGAACGCGGCGTTCGGCGGTTCGTCCGGCCCCGAACCGCCCACCGTCTTCGTTCCCGTCTACCGGTCTCTCTCGGACGTTTCATGTCTCACACTGGCGTCTCGCCAGTTCAAAAGAACTTCGATTTTTAGGACTGCCTAAAAGGCTTGCCGCGGTCACGCCGACGCGTCGTCCGTCCCGCGGCTGGTGTCCGAACGCCGCCTCCGTCTCCATAACTCGGGTCGTCGACCGCGGGACGGACTCCGGACGGAGACGGTCAAGTTCCGGGGAGCGGATCTCAGTCGTTTCCGTTGACGATGTCTGCGACCCGCTGGCGGTCGAACAGTTGCTCGTCGGCGCCGTACACCTGACGCGCGGCCCGCTCGGTGAGCAAGAGATTCGTAATCGGACCCTGATAGAGCGGACCGCCGCGATAGACGTCGCCATTTTGCACCGCGGTGAGTTCGCTCGCCGTGTTGTGGTCCCGCATGAAGCTGAGGACGGTGTTCTCGAACTCCGCTGCGCTCTTCTGCTCGTTGCCGCGGAGCAGCAGCACGTCGGGGTCGATCTCCAACAGCGTCTCGTAGTCGATCGCGCCGCGGTCCGCATGGAAGTCTTTCACGTTCGTGTCCGCGAGCGCGTCTCGCACCTGGAGGTCGCGCCACTGCTTGAAACTCGTCCCGTCTCCGATGAGATACGGCGAGAACGAGTCCGGCTGGTCGACCGGCGCGGGCCAGAGAATGGCGACCGAGGGACGGTCGCTCTGCTCGGAGACGACCGATTCGAGGTTGGACTGGAACTCCTCGTGGACCGACTCGAACGCCGCGTATCGGTCCTGTCGTTGGAACACCTCTGAGAGCTTCTCGAACGCCTCCATGAGCGAGAGGTACGGGTAGTCCTCGTGCCAGGAGTACCCCGTCGAGAAGATGCTGTTTCCGAAGAACGGGCCGATCTGCTCGCGGATTTCGTCGATATCCGCCTGCTCCCATCCCTTGAATCGGTTCATCAGGAAGTTCGGGTCGATGACGTGGACGTCCGCGTCGAGTTCGTAGAACAGCTCCTTGCTGACGCCGTCCTGATAGAGCGAGACCATCTCGGACTTGTCGACCGAGACGTCCGGAATTTGGTCGTAGTACTGGGTGTGGTATCGCTCGGTGAGCCAAACGCCCTTGGGCGGTTCGAGGCCGAGGGCGACCCCCATGTCCGCCCAACTGCCGTTGTTGGCGACCCACGTCTCCGGCACGTCGTCGAACTCGACGGCACCGACCGGCGGCATCGACACCGTGTACGACTGGTTCTGTCCGGACTGCGTCTCCGAGCCGGTTTCCGTCGCTTCCGTCCCGTCGGGCGTCTCCGAACCCCCCGACGGCGCCGATTCGCCCGTCGTGTCCGAGCAACCGGCGAGCGCCGTCACGAGCGCACCGGCCCCGAGACCGAGGTACTGTCGTCGTTGCATAACTGTTTAGGCACGCCTAAACCCAATAAAAGCGTCGATTATTAGGCTCGCCTAAATGTGAGGTAGCACCGTTGCACGCGGTGACCGACCGCCGCACAGTGGCCCGAACGACACGACTCGCCGCCCCGGCCGAGGCGGTGCGACCCCCGTCTCTCGGCGCACGGACGTCCGGGCCTCCGGGACCGCACTCGGGTCGAGATGGCGCCGCGAACCGTCAACTCCGGAACGCTTACGCTCTCGGCTCTACATATTCCGCCGTGGACGAGATTGCCGTCTCGACGGTCGTCTACCTCCCGCCCGAGGAGGTGTACGAGTTCCTCGTCGATTTCCCTCGATACGCGAACTACTCGAAGTATCTCACCGATGTGCGCGCCGACGGCGACGGCTCGCCGGGAACCGAGTACGCGCTCCGGTTCGAGTGGTGGAAGCTCGACTACACCGCCCGCTCGGAGGTGACGGAGCTGCTCCCGCCGACGCGCATCGAGTGGCGACTCACCCGAAAGCTCGACGCTGAGGGCCGATGGCTCGTCGAACCGCTGGAGGAACTGCCGGCGGACGCGCCGCCCGACGCCGACGCCGCCTGCCGCGTCGTCTTGGAGGTCGAGTTCGACCCCGACAGCGCCCACGGCGCGCTGGATCTGCCGATGTTCGTCTCCTTCGACTGGGTGATAGAGAAGATAAAGCCCCTCGTGGTCAAGGAGGCCGAGCGGGTCGTCGAACGCGTCGTCGCCGACCTCGAAGGCCGCGAGCGGTCGGTGACGCTCACCGTCCGAGACCGGCCGGACGAACTCTGAGCCGGTCGAACGCGCGGGTCGCTGAACGCGTTATCTCGGCGAGAACGGAACGTTCCGAGACGAAAAGACAAATGTAGTCGGACGACCCCCGAATGATATGAACAGAGGTGAGCGAACGCCGTGCGCGTGATCATCATCGGCGCCGGTCAGGTCGGCGAGAGCATCGCTTCGGACCTCGACCGGAGCCACGAAGTCGTCGTCGTCGAGCGCGACAGTAACCGCGTCGAGGACCTCACGTACTCGCTGGACGTGCTCGCCATCCAAGGCGACGGCACGTCGCTGTCAGTGCTTCGAGAGGCCGGTATCGACGAGGCGGACATGCTCATCGCGACGACGGACAACGACGAGACGAACATCGTCGCCTGCGCGACGGCGAAAGCCATCAGCGACGCGTTCACCGTCGCCCGCGTGAAGAACACCGAACATCTCCGGACGTGGCAGCACTCCGGCGACGCTTTCGGCATCGACTTCATGGTCTGTACGAACTTGCTGGCGGCGGAGGCCATCGTCCGCATCATCGGCCTGCCCGCCGCCCGCGACGTCGACCCGTTCGCGGAGGGCCGCGTCCAGATGGCCGAGTTCGAGGTGAGCGCCGACAGTCCCGTCGCCGACCAGACCGTGCGCGAGGCCGACCGTTTCGACTCGCTGACGTTCGCCGCTATCCTCCGAAACGGCGAGGTCGTCATCCCCCGCGGGGAGTCGGTAATCAGCGCCGGCGACAGGGTCGTCGTCATCGGGAGCCCCGAGAGCGTCCAGGGGTTCTCGGACGCGTTGGTCCCCGCCGACTCACTGGGGTCGCCCGACGAAGTCGTCATCGTCGGCGGGAGCGAGGTCAGCTACCACGTCGCTCGCCTGCTCGAAGAGCGGGGACTGCGCCCGCGACTCATCGAGTACGACGCCGACCGCGCGCGCCGCCTCGCCGAGCAACTGCCGGGAACCATCGTGATGGAGAGCGACGCGACGAACGCCGAGTTCCTCGAACGCGAACACGTCGGCGACGCCGACGTCGTCGTCTCCGCGCTCGGCTCCGACGAGAAGAACCTCCTCGTCTCGCTTCTGGCCACTCGTCTCGGCGCTGCCCGAACGGTGGCGGTTATCGACACGCCCGCGTACGTCGAACTGTTCGAGGCCGTCGGCGTCGACGTCGGGTTGAACCCCCGCGAAGTCGTCGCCGAGGAGATCACGCGTTTCACCCACGAGGGCGGCGCGGAGAACGTCGCGCTCATCGAGAGCGACAAAGCCGAAGTTCTGGAGATAGAAGTCGACCGCGACAGCATCCTCGTGGGACAGCCCATCAGAGAGGTGATGACGGAACTCCCCTCCGGCGTCGTCATCGGCGCTATCACCCGCCAGGACGAGTTCGTCACCCCGCGCGGTGACACCGTCATCGAACCCGGCGACCACGTCGTCGTCTTCGTCGCAATCGAAGTGCTCGACGACGTGGGACCGAAGCTCTGAGCGCGGCGTCGGCGCTCCCGTAGCACGCGAGCCTGCCTTCCCGCCCAATGCGGCGTTCCAGTGTTCTCACCCAATACGGCGTTCCAGCGTTCTCACCCAATACGGCGTTCCACTACGTTCATACGCTTCGCATCGAAAGAGGCCTGCACTCGTGACTTCTTCGTTGAATCGCTGGCGGTCGATGCGCCTCCGCGTCGACTACCGCGCCAGTCTCAGTCTCGTCGGGACGGTGCTGAAGTATCTGGTCGTACCGCTCACGCTTCCGGTGGTCGTCGCGCTCTACTACGGCGAGTCGGTCGCACCGTTTCTCGTGACGATGCTCGTCACCGCGGCGGTCGGTGTATGGTTGGAGCGCCTCGAACCCGAACCGGACCTCCGCGCGCGAGAGGGCTTTCTGATGGTCGGTGTGACGTGGCTGGCCGTCGCCCTCGTCGGTGCGATTCCGTATCTCGTCGAGGCTCACGGCATTCCGTTTCTGCTCGGGCCTCTCTCGCCGGCGTCGACGCTCGCAAACCCCGTGAACGCGCTGTTCGAGAGTATGAGCGGCTTCTCTACTACGGGTTCGACCGTTCTCGGTGACATCTCCTTCGAGACCCACACCCGCGCCATCATGATGTGGCGACAGCTCACGCAGTGGCTCGGCGGGATGGGTATCGTCGTCCTCGCCGTCGCTATCCTCCCGGAGCTATCGGTCGGCGGCGCGCAGTTGATGGACGCCGAAGCGCCCGGGCCGGGTATCGAGAAGCTCACTCCCCGCATCGCCGAGACGGCACGGGTGCTGTGGGGCGCGTACCTCGGGTTCACCGTTTTGGAAATCCTCCTCCTGTACGGCCTCCACCGCGGTGGGATGGCACCGCAGATGGATTTCTACAACGCCGTCGCTCACGGGCTGACGACGATGCCCACCGGCGGCTTCTCGCCGGAGGCGCGGAGCATCGAGGCGTTCTCGGCCGCCGCCCAGTGGGTCATCATCCCCTTCATGGCCGTCGCCGGGACGAACTTCGCGCTCATCTGGCACGTGTTGGCGGACGACCCCCGGACGCTCGTCGAGGATAGGGAGTTCCGCGCGTATCTCGGCGTCGTCGCGGTGCTCACCACGATCATCGCCGGACTCCTGTTCAGCGGTAACGGGTTCGTCACCCCCGAGGCGGCCACGGGCGGACAGACGTACGACGCGGCCTACGTCGTCGACACCGCCGGCGGCATCGTCGGGAGCGCCGAACCGTCGATACGGGCGGCGCTGTTTCAAGTTCTCGCCATCGTGACGACGACGGGGTACGCCAGCCTCGACTTCAACGCCTGGAGCGCGCCCACGAAGTATCTCCTCCTGTTTGCGATGTTCATCGGTGGCAGCGCGGGGTCGACCGGTGGCGGCATCAAAATCGTCCGCTGGTACGTCATCCTCAAATCCGTCCGCCGCGAGCTGTTCACGACGTCTCACCCGGAGGCGGTCCGCCCAGTCAGACTCGGCGGGCGCGCGCTCGACGAGCGGGCGGTTCGCGGCATCTACGCCTTCACGCTCCTCTATCTCGTCATCTTCGCCGTCGCCACGATACTACTCGGACTGGACGCCGTCCGCGTCGGACTCGACGTCACCGCGTTGGAGCTCCTGAGCGCGTCGGCGACGACCATCGGCAACGTCGGGCCGGGGTTCGGCTTCCTCGGACCGATGGGCGGATTCGGCGAGTTCTCGAACGCCTCGAAGCTGTTGATGGTCGGACTGATGTGGATCGGGCGGTTGGAGATTCTCCCTGTCTTGGTCCTGCTGACGCCGGAGTACTGGCGGCGGTGAGTAGGGGTCCGACTCTGATTCTCACCGGAGACGAGCGTAGCACGCTCGACAGAGCGCGTACATCCCGACATTTTTGCCGATAGTCGACGATTACCGCCACATGGCGGGTGACACCGACGCGTCAACGGGGACTGAGGCGGCCGCGACGGGCGAGAGCCGGACCGTCTACTGCCGCAACTGCGGCGAACGGATAGACGCCGAAGCTGAACTCTGTCCGAACTGCGGCGTCCGACAGCGCCCGCCGCCCTCTGCCGTCGACGACAGACGACTCGTCGCGGCGCTGCTGGCCATCCTGCTGGGGTCGTTCGGCGCGCACAGGTTCTACCTCGGCCGGACGAAGACGGGTCTCCTCTATCTCCTGTTCTTCTGGACGGGGATTCCCGGCCTCGTCGGCATCGTCGAGGGCGCGCTCTACCTCTCGAAGAGCCGCGAGGAGTTCGAAGCGCGGTACGTCGAACGCGAGCACTGAAGCCGCCCACCTTCTTTCGAGACGGTCATCTTCGCTCCGCTCGTGGGCCGTCTCGAAAACCCTGGAGTAAAAAGACAGAACTCAGTTCTCGACGGCGCTGGCCGTCCGAATAATCGTCTCCTCGCCGAACTTCGGGCCGATGAGCTGCAGGCCCACGGGGAGTCCGTCGGCCTCGCCCGCGGGAACCGAGATGGCGGGGAGGTTCGCCAGATTCACCGGCACCGTGTTGGCGTCGGTCAGATACAACTGGAGCGGGTCGTCGAGGCTCTCGCCGAGTCGCGGCGGGAGGACCGGCATCGTCGGCGAGGCGAGCACGTCGACCGCCTCGAAGGCGGCGTCGAAGTCCTGCGCCACCCACGCGCGGGCGTCCTGGGCCTTCTTGTAGTACTTATCGTGGTAGCCCGCCGAGAGCGCGTACGTGCCGAGGAGGATGCGGCGTTTGACCTCCGCGCCGAAGCCTTCCTCGCGGGCGCGGGCGAACGACTCGTTCCAGTTGCCCTCGTAGCCGCCGGATTCACCGGAGAACTCGCTCCGCTCGCCCTCCGAGCCTCCGCTCGCCTCGCTCGCGGAGGTCCCGTATCGCACGCCGTCGAACCGCGCGAGGTTCGAGGAGGCCTCCGACATGGCGATGACGTAGTACGCCTGCACCGCGTGACCGACCGATTCGAGGCTCACTTCGGTCGTCTCCGCACCCTGCGCTTCGAGCTCCGACAGCGCCGCCTCGAACGCCTCGACGACGCGGTCGTCCGCGCCCTCGACCAGTTCCGTGGGTACGCCGACAGTGAGTCCGTCGACGTCGCCGTCGGCGGCACCGGCGTAGTCGGAGTTTACCCCCTCGTCGCGGGTCGTCGCGTCCTTCGCATCCGGGCCCGCGATCACGTCGAGCAGTTCCGCCGCCTCCGCGACGGTGGGCGCGAACGGACCTATCTGCTCCAACGAGTTTGCGTAGGCGACGAGCCCGTAGCGCGAGACGAGTCCGTAGGTGGGTTTGATGCCGACGACGCCGCAGAACGCCGCGGGGTTGCGGACCGAGCCGCCGGTGTCGGTGCCGAGTGCGAGGTCGGCTTCGCCCGCCGCGACCGCCGCCGCGGAACCGCCGGAGGAGCCGCCGGGAACGCGTTCGGGGTCGACGGGGTTCTTCGTCGCGCCGAACGCCGACGTCTCGGTGGTCGACCCCATCCCGAACTCGTCCATGTTCGCCTTGCCGACGATGGTCGCGCCCGCGTCCTTCAGGCGCTTGACGACCGTCGCGTCGTACGGCGGGACGTAGTCGTCGAGCATCGCGGACCCGCAGGTCGTGCGGAGACCCTCGGTGCTGATGTTGTCCTTGACGGCGACGGTCTTGCCGCTCAGCGGGCCGTCGGCGTCGGACTCGACGGTCTCCTCGGTGACGAAGATGTTGAGGTCGGCGGCCATCTACGACACCTTCGGTCCTTTGAAGAAGCCGTCTTCGGCCTCGGCGGCGTTCGAGAGCGCCTCCTCCTGACTGAGACTCTCACGGACCTCGTCGGGGCGCATCACGTTCACCAACTCGGCTTCGTCGTCGACTGCGGGCACTTCGTCGAGCGCGTCGAAGTACGTGAGAATGTCCGCGAACTGCGCGGCGAACTCCTCGACCTCCGCGTCGTCGAGGTCGACCCGCGCGAGGGTCGCAACGTGACGCACTTCCTCCGCGTCGACGGACGTGTCGCTCATGTCTCCTCGGTGTCGGGGGCCGGGAGTAAGGGTTTCGATGCGCTGCGGGAGCCGACCCGCGGCGGGGGTCGAATCGTCGCCACCGGACGCCCACTCCGTCCGCCGATACCCCGCCGTCGGGGGGCGGTTCGAGGGGCTGTTCGGGCCGCACATCTCCTTCGCCTGAACGTGCCCATCGAGGCGTCTCGACGCCGAATTCCGCCACCAGAGTTAAGCCATTCGCTTCCCAACAGTGGGATGGAGAACAGTCCACGAGAGAGGCGTCTCTCCACCACCCCACCACCCCCTAACAATGACTGATAGTGTCCGACGATACACGGGCGAGCGCACCCGACAGAGAGACGAGGATGAGAGCGAAGAAGAAGCCGACGAGACGCTGCGCTGCCCGGAGTGCGGCGGACAGTTGGCTAGCGACACCGAACACGGCGAGACCGTCTGCGCCGACTGCGGTCTCGTCGTCAGCGAGGACGGCATCGACCGCGGCCCCGAGTGGCGCGCGTTCAACTCCACGGAGAAGGACCAGAAGTCCCGCGTCGGCGCGCCGACGACGAACATGATGCACGACAAGGGACTGTCGACCAACATCGGCTGGCAGAACAAGGACGCCTACGGCAACTCGCTGTCGAGCCGCCAGCGAGAGAAGATGCAGCGGCTCCGCACATGGAACGAGCGCTTCCGCACCCGCGACTCGAAAGAGCGCAATCTGAAGCAGGCGCTCGGCGAGATCGACCGCATGGCCTCGGCGCTCGGACTTCCCGAGAACGTCCGCGAGACGGCGTCGGTCATCTACCGCCGCGCGCTCGGCGAGGACCTGCTGCCGGGGCGCTCCATCGAGGGCGTCTCGACGGCGAGTCTCTACGCCGCCGCTCGGCAGGCGGGGACGCCGCGCAGCCTCGACGAAATCACGAGCGTCTCCCGCGTCGAGAAAGACGAGATCGCGCGGACGTACCGCTACGTCGTCCGCGAGCTGAAACTCGAAATCCAGCCCGCAGACCCCGAGAGCTACGTGCCGCGGTTCGCGTCTGACCTCGACCTCTCCGACGAGGCCGAGCGCCGCGCTCGCCGGCTGTTGAAGAACGCCAAGGAACAGGGCGTCCACTCGGGCAAATCGCCAGTCGGCCTCGCGGCCGCGGCCGTCTACGCCGCCTCGCTGCTCACCAACGAGAAGGTGACCCAGAGCGAAGTGAGCGACGTCGCCAACATCAGTGAAGTCACCATCCGCAACCGCTACCACGAACTGCTCGAAGCCGAAGAGCAGGTCCATCTGCCGTAATCGGGTTGCACCCCGAACAACACGGCCGACCGCCGACCCAGTTCGACGACCCACCTCGGACTCGACTTCTCTTTTACATCCACGCTTCGACCGCTACGGTCTCAGTCGCCTCGGCCTCGGCTACCAGAAGTCACGACGGTTAAAGCCGGTCGCTTCGACCGACCGCCATGGAGACGACGCGACACTTCACGGCGACGGCGTACATCGTCAACGACGGGGCGACGGCGCTGCACGAGCACAAGCGACTCGGCCTGCGACTCCCGCCCGGCGGCCACGTCGACAGAGACGAACTCCCCCACGAGGCGGCGCTCCGGGAGGCCCGCGAGGAGACGGGTCTGGCCCCGACGCTGCTCGTCGACCAGCGCGACGTCGCCTCCGAGACGGCGCGGACGATTCCGCGGCCGCGACACCTGTTACTCGAAGACATCGACGTCTACGGCCACGAGGTCGGCCACCAGCACATCGACCACATCTACTACGCGACGGTCGATAAACGCGCTATCGACCCCGACGACGACGAGGAGAGCGCAGACGTGTGGGACTGGTACACACCCGACGACCTCCGAACGAGCGACTTGGACGCCGACGTGGTCGAACTCGGCTTGGAAGCCATCGAGTGTGCGGCTCGGCGCTGAGACCGTCGAAACGTCTCGATCTCTGCCGTCGGTCACGAAGGTTTTTGCGTGAGAACGAGGCCACCCTAGCGTATGCTCTGACCGACCGTCGAACGGGTGCCGAGGCGGTTGCGCGGCGACCGCCCGTTCGAGCGTCTGCGGCCGCCTGTTCGCACTCCACCGCAACGAGTCCGACAGGGTTCGGAAGACGTATCCGGAACTGGAACTCCTCGCCCAGCGGTACAGTCGCCGCTGCGATGAAGACATGCGGCCGCTCTCGCAGACGCTGTAGGGATCGCTCACCGACAGACAGCGCGCGGCGCTCGAAGCGGCGTACTACTCGGGCTTTTTCGAGTGGCTCCGCGAGAACTCGGGTAACGATATCGCGGCGTCGCTCGGTGTCTCGTCGCCGACGTTCCACCAACCCCTCCGTCACGCGCAGCGGAAGCTCTTCCGAGTACTTCTCGAACAGTGACGAAACTTGTCTCTCAATATTCACTAATATCTTAGGCCTTGCACTGATGGGGACTCGTTTGCAACGGCAGATACGCGATGACCGACGAACACTCCTCCACTACATCGGGCGGCGCGGATGAACTGCCGCGGTTACTGGCGGCTCTGTCGCACCCGCGTCGCCGGCAAGTCGTGACGATGCTGTCGGACGGCTCCCAACCCTCGACGCTCGCAGAGCTCGTCGCGGCGATTCGGGCGCCCGACTCGTCGGCGTCGGCCCCTGGCGACCACGAAGCCTCGTTGGACTCGCTCGGCGTCTCGCTTCATCACGTCCACCTTCCGAAACTCACCGACGCCGGATTCGTCGAGTACGACCCGGTCAGTCGGACGCTCGCGCCCGGTCCTCGACTCACCGAGCGAGACACCGAGTACGCGCCGTTACTGGCGGATCGCCTCGACGATGAACCGACTGACTCCGAGGCGTGTCTGTTTGCGACGCCCGCGATACGGGCGGTGCTGACCGTTCTCGACGAGGCCGGCGACGCGGAACTCGCCGTTTCGAGCGTCGCCACGGCGCTCTCCGCTCACGTTGGCGGTTCCCCGCGGACACACACGATACGCCTCCGCCACTCTCTTCTTCCGAAACTCGCCGAGACAGGCGTCGTCGACTACGACACCGGCCGAGAGACGGTGTCTCTCCGTCACGATTTGTCGTCACTCGGTGGGTCGTCCTCACCGGCACACCCCTGAGAAACGGGTCCTGCGGACCGTCCGAGCGCCGTCGAGCGCGCCCGACTCGATTACCGGTCGGCCAGCGAACGGACGTACTGACCGACGTGGTCGTCCATCCGCCGTTTGAACCCCGAACGGCGGGCTAACCGGTCGAGTTCGCGCGCCGCCAGACTGCCGTACTGGACGGCCTTCTTGTCCGCAGCGGCGACGGCGTCGGGGAGCACCCCGTCGGCGGTGCGTCGAAGTGCAATCTTGCGCTCCTCACCGTCCGTCAGCAGGCGTCCGGGGAGACGGAGCGCGGCCGCGACCACGTCGTCGTGCAACAGCGGCGCGACCGGTTCGACGCCCGCCGCACGCAACGTCAACGCGTCTCGCTCCAGCTGGGCGGGAAGCGTCGCTACCATCTCGCGCGTCGCCCCGCGGACCGTCTCGGCGTCGACGCGATGGTCGTCGGGGGCGTTCGCCACCTTCGCGTAACCGCCGAACAGTTCGTCCGCGCCCTGTCCGACGGCCAGTCGCTCGTAGCCGTCGGCGGCGACGCGCTCCGCGACGAGATACAGCGGTAGCGCGATTTGGACGTCCATCGCGTTGGTCCGACCCGTCGCGGCGACGATTTCGGGTACCGCCCGCGTGAGGTCGTCGTGGGCGAACTTGACGACGCGCAGGTCGCGGCCCATCGCCTCGGCGGCGTCGCGGGCGGCCTCGATATCGTGCGACCCCTCGAACCCGGCGACGTAGCAGGGAGCGTCGGGCATTCCGACGGCGACGAGCGCGGAGTCGACGCCCCCGGAGAAGGCGACGGCGGTGTCCGCCGGGTCGACGGCGCGGACGCGACCCAACACGGCGTCTCCGACCGCGTCGAGCGCCGTTTCGTCGTCGTCGAACTCCGGCGGATTCGGAAGCGTCCACACGCGCTGGCTCCCGCTCTCGGCGGCGTCGTCCGCTCCGAGTCGCTGGACGTGGCCCGCCGGAAGCGGTCGGGGGTCTTCGAGTTCGGTCGGGTCGAACCCCCACGCCGAGGGGTCGTGCTCCGAGAAGAAGATCGGCTGTCGGCCGAGCACGTCGCGGACGAGACACGGCCCGTCGCCGAGGGCCGACGATTCGACGTCGAGCCGACCCGCGAAGCCGGCGGTCCCCGGAAGCGGATCGTTGCGTTCGAGCGCGGCGGCGACGCGCTCGGGCGTCGTGCCGCGAATCACAGGAAGTCGGTGACCGCGTGTTTCAGTCGGCGTTTCGCGCCGCCGGCGGCCTGCCGGAAGCTGATGTGCCACGGCGTTCGGGTGCCGACGACGCCCGTCCGACCCTCGGCGATAGCGTCGAGGATGGCGTCGGCGCGGCGTTCGTTCGTCCCGACTTCGGTCACCGCTTGGCCGACCATCTCGCTGATGTGGGCGTCGCTGCCGGCGGTCATCGGGAGGTCGTTGGCGAGCGCGAACTTCTCGGCTTTGCGGTTGGCGAGACCGGTCAGGAGCCGCGAGTTGTACACCTCGATGGCGTCGGCGCTCGCCAGTTGTTCCCGCGAGATGTGCGGGGCGACGCCGTGGCGGGATTTCTGGAACGGGTGGGGGACGACGACGAGGCCGTCCTGGTCTCGGATTCGGTCGAGCGTCTCGTCGTAGGAGAGGCCGGCGGGAATCTGCTCGTCGATGTCGAACGCGAGGACGTGGCCCGCGGAGCTCGTCACCTCCATGCCGACGATGCCGACGAGGCCGTAGTCGGCGGCGCGTTCGGCCGCCTCGATGCTGGCGTCGATCTCGTCGTGGTCGGTGACCGCCAGCGCGTCGAGTCCGACAGCCGCGGCTTGTTCAAGCAGTAACTCTACGGGGTCGCGGCCGTCGTAGGACAGCGCGGAGTGCGCGTGCAGTTCGACCGATAGCACGAACAGCCTTTGGACGGGTGTCTAAAAAAACTCGCCGGTCCCGACTGCGCTATCTGCTGCGAAGCATGCTCGGACCGATGATAAGCGCGGTGAAGAGGACGGCGAGGATGACGCCCACGCCGTAAAGGAACGTGAACTCGGTGAAGTGCCCCTCGGTGAGCATACTGAGGAACTCCGAATCCGGATAGAACAGTACGATGGCGATACCTGCAAGCCCGATGAGGATGCCGATTCCTCCCCAAAGGCGTGATTCGTCCATTAGTCGCCGATGTGACCACGTGTAATGATAGAACTACCGGAATCTCACGCCCGCGGCGAGGGTTCGACGCCGGCGTCGGAGCCGCGACCCGCTCTCGAACCGATACACACGTATGTGCATATGAAAAGGGATTTATCGACGCTTTCTAAACAGGGAGATGAATGAGTCTCTCCGACGCCGACCACGAGCTCGTCGTCGCCGAACTCGGCCGCGAACCCACCAGGGCCGAGGCGGCGCTGTTCGAGAACCTCTGGAGCGAACACTGCGCGTACCGCTCGTCTCGACCGTTGCTGTCGGCGTTCGACAGTGAAAGCGACGACGTGGTCGTCGGCCCCGGTGACGACGCCGCCGTCGTCGCCGTCTCCGACGACACCTACGTCACTCTCGGCATCGAGAGCCACAACCACCCCTCCTACGTCGACCCCTACGACGGCGCGGCGACGGGCGTCGGCGGCATCGTCCGCGACACGCTCTCGATGGGCGCGTATCCCATCGCGCTCGCCGACTCGCTCTACTTCGGTGAGTTCTCCGAGGAACACTCCCGCTATCTGTTCGAGGGCGTCGTCGAAGGTATCGCCGACTACGGCAACGCCATCGGCGTGCCAACCGTCACGGGCAGCGTCGACTTCCACCCCGACTACGAGGGCAACCCGCTCGTGAACGTCGCCTGCGTGGGACTTCTCCCCGCCGACCGCCTCGTCACCGCCGAAGCCCAGGGGGCAGGAAACAAACTCGTCCTCGTCGGCAACGGTACCGGCCGCGACGGCCTCGGCGGCGCGTCGTTCGCCAGCGAGGACCTCGCCGAGGACGCCGAGACCGAGGACCGACCCGCCGTGCAGGTCGGCGACCCCTATACGGAAAAGCTGCTCATCGAGGCCAACGAGGAACTCGTCGACGCCGGCCTCGTCCAGTCGGCGCGCGACCTCGGTGCGGCAGGCCTCGGGGGCGCGTCCTCCGAACTCGTCGCCAAGGGCGGCTTCGGTGCGCGAATCGACCTCGACGCGGTCCACCAGCGCGAACCGAACATGAACGCGATGGAGATTCTCCTCGCGGAGTCCCAAGAGCGGATGTGCTACGAAGTACGCCCGGAGGACGTCAAAGCGGTCGGGAAAATCGCCGAGAAGTACGACCTCGGCTGCTCGGTCATCGGCGACGTCGCCGAGGGCAACTACGTCTGCACCTTTGGAGGGGACGTCGCCGTCGACGTGCCCGCCGAGTACCTCGCCGACGGCGCGCCGATGAACGACCTCGATTCGACTGCGCACGAGCAACCCGAGCGCGACCTGCCGGACGCGGAGCTCTCCGAATCGTTCGAGGCCGTCGTCGGCAGTCCGACGACCGCGAGCAAGCGCTGGGTCTACCGGCAGTACGACCACGAGGTCGGTCTCCGAACCGCCGTCGAACCCGGCGACGATGCCGCGGTGATGGCCATCCGAGAGGCGCGCGCGGAGCAGCGCTCCGCGGAGCGGTCGAGCGGCGAGAGCCGCGAGACGGGAATCGGACTGGCGTTCTCCTCGGGTGCGACCCCGAAGTGGACGAACGCCGACCCCTACGACGGCGCGCGCGCCGTCGCGCTCGAAAACGCCACGAACCTCGCCGCGAAGGGCGCGACGCCGCTGGCGGCGGTCGACTGCCTCAACGGCGGCAACCCCGAGAAACCCGAGGTGTACGGCGGCTTCAAGGGCATCGTCGACGGCCTCGCCGACATGTGCCGCGACCTCTCGACGCCCGTCGTCGGCGGCAACGTCTCGCTGTACAACGACTCGGTCACGGGCCCGATTCCGCCGACGCCGACGCTCGCCGTCGTCGGGACGAAGGACGGCTACGACGCCCCGCCCGCCGCGTTCGCGGGCGAGGGGACGCTGCTGCTCGTCGGCGAAGCGGGCGACGCGCTCGGCGGGTCGGAGTACCTCGCCTTCGCGGGCGGCTCCGACCGGTTCCCCGACCTGCCCGAGAATCCAGGTGAAGTGGTTGCGGCGCTCGCCGCCGTCGCGAACGACGAGGCGACGCTCGCGGTCCACGACGTGAGCCACGGCGGCCTCGCCGTCTCGCTGGCGGAGATGGTCACCGAGAGCGCGGGCGCCGACGTTGCCGTCGACGACGAGCTCTCGCTGTTCGACGAGACGCCCGGCCGCGCCGTCGTCGAGACAACGGAGCCCGAAGCGGTGCGCGAGGCGTTCGACGGTGTCGCGCCGGTCGTCGAACTCGGCGCGGCGACCGCCGACGGGACGCTCTCGCTCACCGTGGGCGACGAGCGACTCGACTACTCGGCCGACGAGATTCGAACCCTGCGCGACGTCATCGCCCGCGAGTTGGACTGAGTCGACGACGGGCTCGCCTCACTCTCTGTCGCGGTCTCTTGTCACCGAGTCCTCGTCTCAGATGGCGTCTCTCGGGTATCTCTGGACGTGTTTCTGTGTGTATTTCTGTGCGTATTCCTGTATAGGTTTCTGGATAGAAAGATAGGTGGATAGTTCTTTAGATATTTGGCAGGGCCTCTTCCGGGAATACTACACGGACGAACTCACGAGAAGGGGGTTCGGGAGACGACGAAGGAACGGTCCGGTTCAGGTCAGAAGCAGCGGGACGCCGAAGACGACGAGGAGGCCGACGAGCAGGACGACGAGACCGGTACCCACGTGGCTCGACGTGTACGCACTCTGCGGGGCCGTCGTTCGCTCGCTGGCCGTCGTGTCCTCGGACTCCTGGTGCGGCTGTGGCTTTTCGTCTACGTCTCGTCGCTTGCTCGGTTCGCTCTGGTCGGCCATGCGCGAGGCTACTGCACCTGCCTACTAAAACACAACTAAATGGGCTCCCGCCGTATCTGCGACCGTGAAGGAGACAGCAGACGCGACGAGCGGGGACGCCGACCCCGCGCACGTCGACCGGGCATGGTGGAAAGAGTCGGTCGTCTACCAGATCTACCCGCGAAGTTTCAACGACAGCGACGGCGACGGCGTCGGCGACATTCCGGGTATCATCGAGAAGCTCGACTACCTCGACGACCTCGGCATCGACGTCGTCTGGCTCAACCCCGTCTACGAGTCGCCGAACGCGGACAACGGCTACGACATCGCCGACTACCGCTCCATCATGGACGAATTCGGGACGATGGACGACTGGGAGGACCTGCTGGAGGGCCTCCACGACCGCGACATTCGCCTCATCATGGACCTCGTCGTCAACCACACCTCCGACGAACACGCGTGGTTCACGAAGTCGCGCGACCCCGACAGCCAGTATCGAGAGTACTACATCTGGCGACACGGCCGGACGGACGTCGACGGTTTCACCGGTCACGAGGGGCCCGAACACGAGGCTCCGCCGAACGAGTGGGGGTCGTTCTTCGGCGGGCCCGCCTGGGCGTACGACGAGCAGAGCGAGGAGTGGTACATGCACCTCTTCGACCGGAAGCAACCGGACCTCAACTGGGAGAACCCCGAGGTGCGCGACGAGGTGTTCGAGATGATGGAGTGGTGGTTGGAGAAGGGCATCGACGGCTTCCGGATGGACGTCATCAACCTCGTCTCGAAGCCCGACAGCGTCACCCAGCACGACCCGCCGCACGTCTACGACGACTTCGACGGCACCATCAACGGCCCGAAAGTCCACGCCTACATCGGCGAGATGGGCGACCGGGTGCT
Organism: Haloprofundus salinisoli; assembly: GCF_020097815.1. Taxonomy (NCBI): domain Archaea; kingdom Methanobacteriati; phylum Methanobacteriota; class Halobacteria; order Halobacteriales; family Haloferacaceae; genus Haloprofundus; species Haloprofundus salinisoli. The sequence continues at coordinate 398,072 of NZ_CP083663.1, read as the reverse complement.
CGCCGACCGCGACGTGTTCACCGTCGGCGAGATGATCGGCCAGGAGATGTCGATGGAGGAGGCGCTCCAGTACGTCGGCGAGGACGGTGACGGCCTCAGCACGCTATTTCACTTCGACCACGTGCTGCTCGACCAGGGCGAGAACATCTGGGACTACCACGAGTACGAACTGACGGAGCTGAAACGGGTGTTCACCCGCTGGCAGAACGGTCTCTTTCCCGACGGCTGGAACAGCCTCTACCTGAGCAACCACGACCAGCCGCGTCTGGTGTCGCGCTTCGGCGACGACGGCGAGTACCGCGTCGAGTCGGCGAAGCTACTGGCGACGCTCCTGTTTACGCTCCGCGGCACGCCGTACGTCTTCCAGGGAGCCGAAATCGGCATGACGAACTACCCGTTCGAGTCGCTCTCGGAGTTCCGCGACGTGGAGACGATAAACCCCGTCCGCGACGCGCTCGACTCCGGCGAGGTGAGCTCCTTTGAGGAGATAAAGGGCGGCCTCCGCGAGAACAGCCGCGACAACGCCCGCACGCCGGTCCAGTGGTCCGACGACGAAAAGGCGGGCTTCACTGACGGCGAACCGTGGATCAACGTCAATCCCAACTACCGGGAGATAAACGTCGAGGCCGCCCGCGAGGACCCGGCGTCGGTCTGGCACTACTACCGCCGACTCATCGACGTGCGCAAGGACAACGACGTGCTGGTCTACGGCGAGTACGAGCTCCACTACCCCGACCACGACCGCCTCTGGGCGTACACCCGGACGCTCGGCGACGAGACGGCGCTCGTCGTGCACAACTTCGCCGGGCGGAAGACGGCGTTCGAACTGCCGGCGTCGGCTCGGGAGTCGGTCGACGACACCACCGCCGAACTGCTGCTCGGTAACTACGACGCTGCCGACGGTCCGCCGGTCGAACACGACGTCGACGCGCTCGCGCTCCGTCCGTGGGAGAGTCGCGTCTACCGTCTCGGCTGAATCGCACTCATGCCGTATAGACGCGACCGCCGAAGCGCATCTGTAGGGGGCGCTTCCGGTGAGACGTCCGCGGCGTTGGCCGACGAACCGGGTTCGACAACCGTCGAACCGAGCGTTCGCACCGATTCGGCCAACCCGTGTTGGCGACGACTACTACCGCCTCCGAGGAGGAGGACGTGACTTCTCCTGCATCGACTGAGCGTCGCCGTCGTCGATACCGAGGCGCGTAATCCCGAGACTCGGAGACCGGAGGGAGTGACCGAGTCGAAACGGTGAAACCCGCCACTCGCAAACTCCCCGACAACGAATGCTGACGAAGCGCATCATCCCCTGTATCGACGTAGATCTGGACGACGACGGCGACCCGGCCGTCTACACCGGCGTCAACTTCGAGGATCTCGAGTACACCGGCGACCCGGTGGAGATGGCGAAACGGTACAACGAGGCGGGTGCCGACGAGTTCGTCTTTCTCGACATCACCGCCTCCGCCGACGGCCGCGAGACGATGCTCGACACCGTCTCCCGGGTCGCCGACGAGGTGTTCATCCCGCTGACCGTCGGCGGCGGCATCCGTACCCGCGAGGACATCAAAGAGACGCTCCGCGCCGGCGCGGACAAGGTCTCTATCAACACCGCGGCGCTGGACCGACCCGAACTCATCACCGAAGGCGCGGCGGCGTTCGGCAGCCAGTGCATGGTCATCAGCGTCGACGCCCGCCGTCGCTACGACGAGGAGGGTGACTACTACGCGCAGGTCGACGGCGAGTCCTGCTGGTTCGAATGCACCGTCAAAGGCGGCCGCGAGGGCACCGGCATCGACGTCGTCTCGTGGGCCGAGGAGGCCGAATCCCGCGGCGCAGGAGAGCTGTTCGTCAACTCCATCGACGCCGACGGCACGAAGGACGGCTACGACATCCCGCTCACCAAGGCCGTCTGCGACGCCGTTTCGACACCCGTCATCGCCTCCTCGGGGTGTGGCGGTCCCGAAGACATGTACGAGGTGTTCACCGACGCGGGCGCGGACGCCGGCCTCGCGGCCAGCATCTTCCACTTCGACGAGTACTCGATTCGGGACGTCAAGGAGTATCTCGCCGACCACGACCTGCCGGTTCGGTTGTAGTCGTCGCTGTCTGTTCCGTCGTTTCGCCGTGATGCGCGCCGTCGCCACGCCCGACGAACGCTGATTTGTTCGGCCCTCGTACGCGGGAGTATGAGCGCACCAACCGACTGGGAGACCGCTCTCGAACGGCATCGCCGAGACAAAGACAGCTACTTCCGCGACAACCCGCAGTCGCCGATTCCCGACGCCGAGCGCCCCGACTTCGAGGGCCTTCGGTACTTCTCTCCGGACGACGACTACCGCTTCGAACTCGAACTGCACGAACACGGCGACAGAGAGCGAGTGGTCGTCGCGACGACCACCGACGGAGAGCGAGAGTATCTCCGCTGGGGGGAGTTTCGATTCGAGGTCGGCGGCGAGGAACAGACGCTGCAGGCGTACCGCCGCGACGCCGACGACCCCGGTCTGTGGGTCCCGTTCCGCGACGAGACGAGCGGCGAGGAGACGTACGGCGCGGGTCGGTATCTCGACTTACACGCCGAGGAGGACCGCACCGACGACGGCCGGTGGGTCGTCGACTTCAACCTCGCGTACAACCCCTTCTGCGCGTACTCCGCGCGCTACGAGTGCCCGATGGTGCCGGTCGAAAACCGGCTCGACGTCGCCATCGAGGCGGGCGAGAAAACGTACGAGTCGAGCGAAGGCTACGACGCGGACGCCGAGTAAACGGGAGACGGAAGACGAGAGGTGAGTTTACGCGCCGGCGGCAGACTCGTAGGCGTCCCGGAGAGTACCCATCTGCGTCTGGACGAGACCCGCGGCCTCGCCGAGCGCGTCGAGGGGGTCAGCGCCGTTGGTTTTGACGGTGAGCACGGGTTCGGTCTGCCCGCCGGACTGCTCGGGGTTCATGTCGTACGTCGCGGCAACGACGCTCTCTGTCTCCAACAGCGCGCCCTTGAGCACGTTCATGAACGTGTGGTCTTCCCCGGCGACCTCGATGCGGAGTTCCTCGTCGGTCTTGTCGATGACCCGCAGTTCCATGCCTCTGGCTTTCCTTCCGGGCCGGTTTAGTGTTTCGTCTTTCTGCCGATGGCGTTCACCTCGCCGAACGCACGTTTTTATCAGATGACGGCGAACTGACCGGTATGACGCCCTCCATCCGCGAGCGTCTCGTCGCCGGCGCGGTCCTCCTCGGGTCGCTCGGGCTGTTCGGTCTCCCTACGTACCTCCTCACGATAGGTGCCGCCGAGATTCTCGCCTCAGTCGTCAGCGGTTCGCTCTCCGGCGCGTCGAGAACGGTCGCGTCCGTCGCCGCCGTCGTTCTCTCGTTCGCGGTGTCGACCGAAGTCGCCGCCGTCCGACTCCACGGGTACGCCGCGCTGAACCGGGGCATCCGCGCCGTGAACTTGGGTCGCCACGTGACGCTTTCGCTCGCGGTTCTGGCCGCGACCGTCGTCACGGCGGAGTTTCTTGTATCGGTTTTCGTGCGGGCGGTCCCTCGTAACCACACGCTTCCACTCGCGCTCGGGTCGCTCGTTGCTGTCGCAGTCGTGTGGGCAGTCGGCCGCACAGTGAGGGCGTTCTACCGGGGCTACCGCGGTAACAACGGCGTCTGACACGTTTACCGTCTCTGATGGCGGTGTGACGTAGTTTCAAGCAGCCGAGTTGCCAAGTCGATTGCATGTGGGGTCCCAAACCCGTCGACGGATTCACTGTCGTTGTCTGCTGGATTCGCGGCCACAAGTGGTCCGGCGACTCGGTTACCTCCGCCGAGCGCAATCGGAGCGCCGCGAACAGTGACCCCGACGAAAACGGCGAGTACGCCGACTTGTACCGCTGCGAGCGGTGCAACAGGATGAGAGAGCAAGCAGCGACGGACCTCGTCGACTGACGCCCCGACGCTACGACTGTGCGTCGATTGCCGGGAACAGCTCGTCGACGTCAGGATTCTCGTCGACGAGTCCGTAGACGTTACCGTCGCGTTCGGCGACGCCGCGCTGTTCGAGGTGCGCGAGGTGCGCGTACGCCTCGCCGGGACCGTGGAGCACGTGGATGTTCTTCAACTCGCCGAACAGTTCCGCGCTCACCGTCCACGGGTCGCTCGGGCCGCGCTCGCGGAGGACGCCGACGACGTTCTCCGTTCGCTCGCGGTGGTGGTCGAGGATGGTCGCCGCCCGCGCGGAGGGGTCGTCGATGACGTCGCGGTGGCCGGGCCACGCGCGGTCGAAGTCGCGGTCGATAAACCGGACGAGACTGTCGACGTACAGCTCCAGCGGGGCGTCGAGGCGCACGTCCGCGCCGCCGACGTTCGGCGTGTACTTGGGGAGGATCGCATCGCCCACGAACGCCTCCTCGCCCGACTCGCCTTCGAAGGCGAATGCGGAGAGACCGGCCGAGTGGCCGGGGAGGTGAACCGCCTCGTACTCGACGCCGTCGACGTCGAACGTCTCGCCGTCCTCGAACGGTGTCACTTCGGCAGGTCGTCCCGCGAGGCTCTCGTGGTCGGCGAGGAAGTCGAGCAGTTCCTCACGGCGGTCGTCGGGCAGACCCCACTCGCGGAGCTTCCGGCGCGTCGTCTCGTTCTCGGCGGAGAGCGCGCTCTCCTCGCCGGCGACCAGCGGCGCGTCGGCCTCGTGGATGCGGACGGTCGCGTCGCTCTCGGCCTGAATCTCGCCGGCGAGGCCGGCGTGGTCGTAGTGCCAGTGGGTGAGGAGAATCTCGTCGACGTCGGCGAAGCTCACGCCGAACGCCGCCAACTCGGCTTCGAGTTGTTCGCGGACGTCCGTCGTCGCAACGCCCGTGTCGACGAGGGTCGTCGTCTCCCCGTCGAGGAGGTAGACGTCGTTTTTCCCCTCGAAGACGGTGTTCCCCAGTTGGATTCGCTTCACGGTCGACCCACTCGGCGAACCGGTATGAGGTTTCCCACTTTCGATCACGACAGACTCCGACTCTTCTCCGACCGCGTTCGTCGTTTCTTGAAACTCACGCTCCGGTACATTCAAAGCGGGGGCTTGCGTAGCGCTCTCGCAACAGGGCATGCCCGAGAACTTCTATGACCTCCTCGGCGTCTCCGACGACGCCACACAGGCGGAGCTGAAAGCCGCCTACCGGGCGAAAGCGCGGGAGTACCACCCGGACGTGAACGACGACGACCGCGCCACCGCGCAGTTCCAGACGATTCGCCGGGCGTACGACGTGCTCTCCGACGAGTCCGAGCGCGCCGACTACGAGCGCCTGGGCCACAGGACCTACGTCAAAAAGCGGATGAAAGGCTACCCCTCCGCCTCGCGGTGGGGTGACGACGACTCGGCCTCCTCGGGTGGGCCGTCCGCCTCCCGCGGCACGTCGACGACCGCCTCGTCGCGTTCCCGTCGCGCCAGCACGTCGACGTCGACCACCTCCGCGTCGACCGCCTCGACGAGTCGTTCGTCGACCGACCGCTCCGCCTCGGCGTCCGGCACCGCCTCGTCGACAAGTTCGACGGGGAGCTCCCGCAGTCGGTCGAAGCGCCGGTCGAGCGGCCGAACCACCACTGCGACCGTCGGCGGCCACGACCCCGAAGCGGCCGACGCCCGCGCGAGAGCCCGCGAGGCCCGCCGCGCGCGCCGCCGCCAGCAGCGTCAGAAGGACCAGGTTCGGTCGTCGCGCCGTCGCACCCTCTCGTACCACTGGACGTCCGTCCTCGGCGCGACGATACTGTACGTCGCCGGCGTCGCGCAGTACCTCCTCGCTCAACTCCCGGCGCTCGACGCGTTCGCGGCCGAACTCGTGAGCGCGCCGTCGGTCGCGGCGCTGACCGGGTCGTACGGTCTCACCGGACTCCTCCAGTTCGCCCTCGCGGCGGCGCAGACGCCGACGGCGACGCCCGAGGCGCTCCTGTTCCCGGCCGGCGCGGTCGCACTGCCGCTCTCGCTCGTCGTCACCGTTCACCGATTCGGGTCGGGCGCGACGCGACTGTACGCCGTCGGCGCGTTCGCGCCGCTGGTCGCGCTCGGGCTGAGCACCGCGCTTGCGCCGATGGTCGCGCTCGCCTTACTGCTGGCCGTCGTCGTGCCAGTCGTCTCGGCGTCGCTGTTCCTCGGCGACGTGGGCCGATATCTCTGGGCGACGCGGTGAGGTCGCTCGGGTAACACTCGCTCAGCCGTCCCGCGGGCGACGTCCGACGTGAAGCGCCGCCGAGTGTATCTCGCGCGGACTGTGCGGTTCGGCGTCTCCGTGCCCGCAGTGGTTCCACCAGTCGCCCTCTCGGTCGTTCCACCGGACGGCGTTCAGCCCCAGTTCGGTGCAGTACCACGTCCCCGTCGTGTCCATTGCGAAGTCGACCGCCCAGGTGTCCTCACGGAACTCGGCGGCGACGGCCTCGGCGTACCGTCGAGGGGTGCGACCGTCGATGCCGTCGAGGAGCGGACGGAGGTGTTCGTACGCGCTCGCGCAGACGAACGACCGTCGTTCGACGTCGTGACTCGCCGCGAGCACCTCGCCGTCCTCGACGAAGAACCGGACCTCGGGATGACAGCGGTCGTGGGCGGCGTGCATGCAGAACCCGAGGTCGACCCACTCGCGGACTACGAGACCGCCACCGTGTCGGAAGTCGGTGTGCCGCAGCTGCGAGAGCAGCGACCCGACGGTGCGGTCGATCTCGTCGGCGTCGCGCCTCTCGATGGCCGACCCCGCCCTGAGGCGCAGCGGGGCCGCCTTGTACTGCGTGCGGACGAACGCTCGCTCGGTGTCCCACTCCTCCATCACTCCGAGAACCGCCTCGGTCTCCCAGTTCGCGTGTCCCGTTGCGTCGGACTCCAGCGGAACGAACGCGGTTCGCGGCGTCGGTACGTCGACCGCTTCGAGGCGGGACCAGTAGTGGTCGAAGCGGTTCCGGTCGTCGTCGAGACCGGCGATGATGAGACGACTCGGCGCGGCGGGGCGACTCGACACGGGGGAGCGATTCGGCGCGGAGGACATGGTGCCACGTACGGGCGTCCCGCTCGAAACGATTTCCCCGGTGTGCTACTGTAATCACGTCGGTCTGTCACTGTCGCCTGATTTTTCCTTCCGGCGCTCGTATCCCCCTCTATGAGTCCACCTTTCGATACGACGTGGCGGGTACCGCTCCGCGGCGTCAACGCCTATCTCGTCGACGCCGAGGGACTGACGCTCGTCGACGCCGGGACGCCGATGGACGCCGCCCGACTCCGCGAGTACGTTGAACGCGCCGGCTACTCGCTCCCCGAAGTCGAACGCGTCCTCCTCACCCACTACGACTTCGACCACGTCGGCGCGCTGAGCGGGTTGGCCGAGATGGGCCTCGACGCGCCCGTCTACGCCAGCGAACCCGACGCGAGTTTCCTGCTCGGCGAAGCCAAACCCCCGCTCGGCAACCGTAAAGGTGCCCTCCAGCGGGCGCTCGGCGCGTTCCTCGACGCCCCGGACCTCTCGGTCGAACGCATCGTCGACGGCGACGCGGTCGGCCCGTTCGTCGCCTACCGGACGCCCGGCCACACGCCGGGACACACCTCCTTCGTCCACCGCGAGTACGGTCTGGCGCTCGTCGGCGACCTCGTCCGCGGCGACGACGGCCGGTTCGCGCGCCTCCCGTCGGCGCTCGCCTACGACGCCGACCGCAACGACGAGAGCGTCCGCCAGTTGGCCGAACACCTCGACGACGTCGACGTCGTCGGAATGGGCCACGGTGACCCGGTTCGGACCGAGGCGGGCGACCGGTTCCGCGAGTACGCCGAGTCGCTCTGAGCGCGACCTGCGTCGACTGGTTGCCTCGTCGATAACTCGGACGAGTTGACTCGTCCGTACCGTTATTTCGCCGGTTATCATCACGGTCATTGATGACACAACACAACCTGGAATCGTACGAGGAGACGTACGACTCGTTCGCCTGGGACGACATCTACGGCGAGGCCGACTGGGACGCGCCGCAGCGACTGAACATCGCCCACGAGGTCTGCGACCGCCACGCCGCCGACGGCGAGAACGTTGCGCTCCGTTACGTCGGCACCGACGGCTCCAGCGAGACGCTCACCTTCGCCGACCTGAAGGAGCGGTCGAACCGGTTCGCCAACGCTCTCGAATCGCTCGGTATCGAGCGCGGCGACCGGGTGTTCTCCTACATGCCGCGGGTGCCCGAACACTACGTCGCGCTCGTCGGGGCACTGAAACGAGGGGCCGTTTGGGGAAGCGTCAACGAGCGCTTCGGACCGGACGGCATCGCCTACCGCCTCGACGACTGCGACGCGAAACTGGTCGTGACGACCGCCGAAAACGAGGAGACCGTGGAGCGAGCGCTCGACGACGCGCCCTCGGTCGAGACCGTCGTCGTCCTCGGGGCCGACGAGGCCCACGGCGACGAGCGGCACGACGACGTCGACTTCGAGCGGGCGCTCTCGGAGGCGAGCGACGAGTACCGGGCGGCCGAGACCGGCGGCGAGGACGACGCGTTACTCTACTACACCAGCGGGACGACCGGACTGGCAAAGGGCGTCCTCCACAAACACCGATGGGTCGCCGGCGTCGCGGCGACCCAGCGGTTCGCGGTCGATCTCCAACCGGACGACCTCTACTGGAGTACGGCCGATTTGGGGTGGCTCACCGGTCCCATCAACACCCTCGGCGCGTGGTTCTGGGGGACGACGCTGTTCACGTACGAGGGCGAGTTCGACCCCGAGAGGTGGGCCGACCTCCTCGACGAGTACCCCATCTCCGTTCTCTTCAGCGTCCCCACCGCCTACCGGATGCTCCGCGCGAACGAGGAGGTGCTGTCGGGCGTAGACCTCGACCTCAGACACGCGCTGAGCATCGGCGAACCGCTGAGCGCGGGCGTCATCGACTGGGCCGAGGAGCGCCTCGGCGTGACGGTGTACGACACTTACGGGCAGACCGAGACCGGAAACATGGTCATCAACAACTACCCGACGATGGAACTCAGGTCGGGGAGCATGGGCAAACCCCTCCCGGGCGTGACCTCCGACATCGTCGATCCGGAGACGGGCGAACCCCTCGGACCGGGCGAGACCGGCGAAATCGCCCACCGCGGCGAGTTCCCCTGCTTCTTCGCCGAGTACTGGAACAAGCCCGACCAGACGGCTAACTGCTTCGTGAACGACTGGTACCTCTCTGGCGACCTCGCGCAGAAAGACGAGGACGGCTACTTCTGGTTCGAGGGCCGCGCCGACGACGTCATCCTCTCCTCCGGCTACCGAATCGGCCCGTTCGAGGTCGAATCGTCGCTCGGCGAACACCCGGCCGTCGCGGAGGCGGCCGTCGTCCCGAAACCCGACCCCGAACGCGGCAACATCGTCAAGGCGTACGTCGTTCTCGCCGAGGGCGAGACGCCGTCGGACGACCTCGCAGAGGAGATCAAACAGCACGTCCGAAACGAACTCTCCGCGCACGAGTATCCGCGGGAGGTAGAGTTCGTCTCCGACCTGCCGAAGACGGTGACGGGAAAGATTCGACGGACGGAACTTCGCGACCGGACCGACGACCCCGCGGCGTAGTCACGGTCGACCCTTTTCGACGGCGTCGTCGCTCTCGATTCGAGAGAAGCAGCACCGTCGAGACACTTCTATATCGTCGCTGACGGGTGACTTCGCTCAGAAGAGTGGGAAACGGTCCGCAGAGCGGACCGCTTTTGACCAAGCCACTGCGGTGAGCACCAGTCCGCAGTCGCAAGCGGCGGCATGGGCATCCACGCACGCCAACTATCGGTTTGATAGATACTAATAAAAACCCTTGGTTCGGTCCAATATCGGCCTGAATATCCGCGTGGCTTTATCAAATAGCGCAGAAAAGAAGCGAAGAAGTTCGATATTTTCCAATACTGAAAAACGCCCCTACTTCGCTGGACAGTCGTCTCGAAGTACGGGAAATTATAATTATTTTTCGGATTGGATTCAGCGAACGAGGTACGGTTCGTCGCCGGGGAGAAATCGGCCGAGGTCCGTCTCGCGTCGGTAGTCCGTCGACTGGAGCGTCAGCAGCGCTTCGACGAGGCGGTCGGCGTCGCCGCCTTCCCACTCCGCGGGGTCTTTGACCGGGACGACGAGCCACCCGCTGCCGCGCATCTCCGTCGCGTGGAGGTTCTCCATGTCGATTTCGGTCTTCCACGCCTGGGCGGTGTACGTTTCGAGGACGTGTTTGGTCGCCCGCGCGCCCACCGGCACGAGGACGTGCGCGGCGATGGCGCGGAGTTCGGCGTCGAAGAAGCGCTCCATGTCGTCGTACTCCGCCTGCGTCGGCGTCGTCTCGGCGACGCACATGTGGAGATACGAGAGAAACGTCCGCTCGACCTCCGGTTCGTCGCCCGCGCTGCGGAGTAACTCCGCGTCGACGAACGCCTGCTGGAGTTTCCGACTCGCTTCGTTCGTAAAGGGGACGCCGGTGTCGTCGCCGCCGTGGACGCCCGGGTGGTCGCCGACGACGTGGAAATGCGCGTTGGCATCGCCGTAGCCGGGAACGAACTCGGCGCAGGACGGCCGCATGCCGAACGGGTTGCTCGTGCGGTCGGTGACGTTCTTCACGGAGCCGAATACGGCGACTGAACGTTATAAGAGGCGTGATTCGGGCGACGTTTCCGTCGACGAAGAGAGAGCTCGACCGGCCGGGCTTCAGAGTTCGACGCCGGAGGGGATGAGACTCTGTCGGCGCAACAGGTCGCCCTCGTCGTTGTAGACGAGAAACGTCGTCTTCTCGTAGGTGACGAGCGGTTCACCCTCGATGGACAGTTCGACTCGGTACTGGCCGTCGTCGTCGTCGGAGGCCTCGCCGTACTCGCGGGCGGCGCGGATGAACTTCAGCACGTCGTCGGCGTTCTCGTTCAGTTCGAGGACGAAGTCGCCGGTGATGCGATTCGTGACGCTGACGACGCCCGGGGCCTCCGGGTTCTCGTCGAGCGATTCTTGGAGCCGAAACGCGACGTCGGTCTGTTTCGCGTCGAGCAGCTCCCCGTCGACGTCTGAGAGCCGTCGCTGGAGGAGCTCCGCGGGCCCGTAGAAGTCGATTTTGACCGTCGGCTTCTCGGGCGCGTCGCCGGTCTCGACCCAATCGATGTGTTCGACTGCCAGTTCGAAGTAATCCCGCCTCATTCGATAGCAGGAAGTTCGGTTCGAGGCGGTATGAACGTAACGCCGGTTACCCGAGCGCCGGGTCGTCTCAACCCGTTCTCTACCCTCCGACACGGCGCGCTGACGCTGCTGTCTACGGTCTTCTGAGGTGACACTCGCGCTCCGGTTCTGTCGCTGTCGACGGGCGCGATTGCGTAACTCATACTACAGCACTGCGCTCCGTCGACTTGCCCGTACCGCCGCCTCCACCGGACGGCCGGTTTTAAGACCCCTGCGCCGGAATGGTCGCTGAACTCCGGTGGAACAGAATGTCAAATAATTCGATAGATACCGACGGCTCGCCGACGCGGTTCGACGCCCTTCGTCGACGCGCGGAACGGACGCTCGAGCTCCTGCGCGGCGTCGACGTGTCGGTCCGCCCCCTCCGCCCACGGGCAGACGGGCCGCTCTCGACGTTCGACCTGCCGAGCGGACACGAGGAGATCGACCGCTACTGGGTGAACGCGCCGTACGCCTACGTCGTCGTCACGTACCAGGCGGCCGAGAACGCCCACCGATACCACACGGTCGAACCGGACCTCGACGCCTTCGAACGGCGGCTGCTCGGCCGGGTGTCGACGGACGTCCGGGAACCGCTGCTGTTCGGCGACGACGCGGTGAGCGCCGCCGACAGCGTGGACGCGGCGCTCGAAGACGACCCGCTGGCCAGCGCGGTAGAGTCGCTGCTCGAATCGTACGGCGTCTCGGTGGGCGCCGAGAGCTTCCACACGCTGCTGTACTACCTCCACCGAAACTTCCGCGGGTTCGGCCGCATCGACCCGTTGTTGGCCGACTCGCGCATCGAGGACATCTCCTGCGACGGCTACGGCGTCCCGCTGTTCGCCTACCACGACGACTACGCCGACATCGCCACCAACATCAGATTCGACCGCGACGAACTCGACAACTTCGTCATCCGCCTTGCCCAGCAGTCGGGCCGACACATCTCCGTCGGCGACCCCATCGTCGAGACGACGCTGCCCGACGGGTCACGCGCAGAACTCGCCCTCGGCGAGGAGGTGACGCCCCGAGGTTCGGCGTTCACCATCCGTCAGTACGCCGACGAGCCGTTCACGCCCGTCGACCTCGTCGAGCTCGGCACCTTCAGCGTCGAGCAGATGGCGTACCTGTGGCTCTGCATCGAACACAACAAGTCGCTGGTCTTCGCCGGCGGCACGGCATCCGGAAAGACCACGTCGATGAACGCCGTCTCGATGTTCATCCCGCCGCGGGCGAAGGTGCTCTCCATCGAGGACACCCGCGAACTCGCGCTGCACCACGACAACTGGCTGTCGGGTATCACGCGCGAACGCCGCCACGAGGGCGCGGACGTCGATATGTACGACCTGCTGCGCTCGGCGCTCAGACACCGCCCGGAGTACATCCTCGTCGGCGAGGTCCGCGGCCAGGAGGCCGTCACGCTGTTTCAGGCCATGAACACCGGACACACGACGTTCTCGACGATGCACGCCGACAGCATCGAAACGGTCATCAACCGACTGGAGAACGAACCCATCAACGTGCCGCGGGCGATGGTGCAGTCGCTCGACATCCTCTCGATACAGACGCTCACCCGCTTCGACGGCGAGCGCGTCCGCCGCTCGAAGGTCGTCGGCGAACTCGGTGGTATCGACCAGCGGACCGGGGAACTCGACTACTCCGCGGCCTTCTCGTGGAACGCCGGCCACGACGAGTTCGCCCGCCACGACAGCGACCTGCTCGGCGAGATTCAGGACGAACGCGGCTGGAGTCGCTCGACGCTCCTGCGCGAACTCGACCGTCGAAAGCGGTTCCTCGACGCGCTCTGCGACCGCGGCATCTCTGACTTCCGGCGATTCACCGCGTTCGTCGACCAGTACTACGCCGACCCCGAGGCGGCGATGGCGCGAGTCGACATCGGCGTCGACGGAGGCGGGAGCGGCGACGGCGACGCGGACGCTCGCGTCGACTCGGCGACCGACGGGGCGAGACGGTGATTCTCGCCGCGGGGGCCGCAGTCGCGGTCGCGCTCTCGGTGCTGCTCTGTGTTCCGCTCTGTCTCTCGCTCGTCCACCCCCCGACGAACCGCGTTCTCACCCGGGCGTCGACGCTCCTGTTCGGCGAATTCGTCGCCGGCGACGGCCCCCGGAAAGCCCGACAGGTCGCCCGTCTCCGCGCCGCCCACGTTGCCGAGACGCACCACACCCACGCCGCGCGGACGTTGTTCTTCTCGGCCGCGTCGGCGCTGGTCGGCGCCTCTCTCGGCGTCGCGGTCGGTCTCGTCTCGGTCTCCTCGATCGAAACGGCGGGGACGCTCGCCGGAACCGTGCTCGTCAACGGCTCCGGGTCGATTCGCCACTGGGTTCGGTTCTCGCTGTTCCTGGGACTCGGGGGGGTGTTCGCGGCGTCGCTCGGCGTCGGCTGTTACTGGGCGCGCTGGTATCTCCACGACGCGACGGCGCGCACCCGATCGAACGGCATCGACGCGTCGCTCCCTCGAACCGTCGCGTTCACGTACGCGCTGTCGAGAAGCGGCACGTCGTTTCCGACGGTGCTGTCGACGCTCGCCGACAACGACGACATCTACGGCGAGGCCGCGACCGAGATCGGCGTCGCCGTCCGCGAGATGGAGACGTTCGGTATCGACGTGCTGACGGCGCTGTCGCGGACCGCCCGCCGGACGCCCAGCGAGAATCTGGCGGAGTTCAGCGAGAACCTCGCGAGCGTCCTCGGGAGCGGTCGAAACCTCTCGGGCTTTCTCCGCGACCAGTACGAACGCTACGAGGCGAAAGCCGAGTCCCAGCAACTGCGGTATCTCGAACTGCTGGCGACGCTCGCTGAGGCGTACGTCTCGCTTCTGGTCGTCGGTCCCCTGCTTTTCGTCACCATCCTCGTCGTCATCGGCCTCGTGTTGAGCGACACGCTCTCGCTTCTGCGGGTCATCGTCTACCTCGGAATCCCGCTGGCGACGGCGGGGTACGTCGTCTACGTCGACAGCCTCACCCGGTCGTACCGGCCGCCGTCGACCCGCCTCGACCCCGGCGACGACGAGGGGAGCGCTGACCGTGGCGCGACCGGCACCGGCGTCGCCGCCGACGGCGGGACGGCGATGGCGGATGCGTCCGCCCCCGCGGCGGGAGGCGAGGCGGCCGACCGCTGGCAGGCCGACCGGGAGCGACTGCAGATATTCGACCGTCTGCGGCCGATTCGAGACGTGCTCTCGGACCCGTACGGGGCGCTTCTCGACCGGCCGATTCGGGCCCTGTCGTTCGGCGTTCCGCTCGCACTCCTGTGGTTCGTCGTCCGCGTCGACTTCTCGGCTGTGCCCGCCGACTCGGTCGCCGCGGTGATGATGCTCGACGGACCGTTCGTGGAGGCGACGGCGCTCGCCCTCGGCAGCGTCGCGCTCGTCCACGAACTCCGGAAGCGTCGCATCCGCGCCTACGAGGCGGCGGTGCCGGACTTCCTCGACCGACTGGCGAGCGTCAACGAGGCGGGGTTGACCGTCGTCGAGAGCTTCGAGCGCGTCGCAGAGAGCGACCTGGGTGCGCTCACGCCCGAGGTGCGACGACTCTGGCGCGACATCGAGTGGGGCGCGGACGTGGAGACGGCGCTGGCGCGGTTCGACCGCCGCGTCGGCTCGGGGATGGTGACCCGGGCGACGGCGCTGGTCGCCAACGCCACCCGCGCTAGCGGCGACCTGGGACCGGTGCTTCGCATCGCCGCCGACGAGGCCGAGGCAGCCCGGCGTCTCCGCGAGGAGCGCCGCCAGGAGATGCTCACCTACCAACTGGTCATCTACATCTCGTTTTTCGTCTTCCTCGCCATCGTCGCCGCCCTGACGCTCGCGTTCGTCCCGGCGGTTCTGGAAGCGCAGGCGGCCGCACCCGGAGCGGGCGTCGCGTCCGGCGCGACGGGGGGACTCGCCGGCTTCTCGGACGTCGCCGTCGGACTGTACACGCTCACGCTGTACCACATGTGCGTCATCCACGCGGTGTGTTCCGGCGTCGTCGCGGGGCAGCTCGGCGAAGGGACGCCAGCCGACGGCATCAAACACGTCGCCGCCTTGCTCGCGTTGACCTCGCTCGCGTTCGTGGTGCTGTGAACGCCGAGGCGATCGCCGCACGCGACGACGGTCGGCGCGGGTCGTAGCTGGTTTATCCTCGCCGACGAACGGACGACCATGGACGGTGACCCGTCGCGCACGAGCGGCGACCCGCGAGCGACGTACGACGCCATCGCCGAGCACTTCGCGGCGACCCGAGAGTATCCGTGGCCCGAAGTGGAGTCGTTCGTCACTGAGACGACGACGGACGAACAGGCGGCGAGCGCGCTCGACCTCGGCTGTGCGAACGGCCGCCACTGCGAGTTGCTGTCGGGACACGCCGCCGCCGTCGTCGGCCTCGACGTGAGCCGCGAACTCCTCGGCGAGGCCCGAAAGCGCGCGACCGAACGCGGCTTCGCCGTCTCGCTCGTCCACGGCGACGCCGCCCGGCTGCCGTTTCGCGCCGAGTCGTTCGATCTCGCGGTGTACGTGGCGACGCTTCACCACCTCACGACGCGGGAGGCGAGAGTCGACAGCCTCGACGAACTCGCGCGGGTGCTCCGCCCCGGCGGCCGTGCACTCGTCAGCGCCTGGAGCACCGAACACGGCAAGTTCGACGAAAGCGAGGGGTTCGATACGACCGTGGACTGGACCTTACCGGGCGGCGAGCGCGTCCCCCGGTTCTACCACATCTACGACCCCGACGAGTTCCGCGACGACCTCGATACGAGCGGCCTCGCGCCCGTCGACGTGTTCGTCTCCAGCGGGAACTGTTACGCCGTCGTGGAGTGAGCGTCGCCGGTCACACTCCCGAACTGCGGTCTCTCCGCCGGCGTCCGTAGAGAAACAGGACGACACCGAAAAGCACCGAACCCATTCCCGGAATCAGATAGGCAATGTTCGGACTGCACGAGTTCTCGACACCACCGACAGCGTCGCACATCTGCCGTTGGAACGCGAGCCACAGCCCGAGTGCTCCGCAGACGACGCAGAGGAGACTCAGTGCTCGGAACGGGCGAGTTGGGTTCATTCGTTTTCCGTGAGAAACAGGTCGCCCAAAGAGGTTGCGCAACAGACCCCGTGGCACGCCTTCCCGGCCGGGCGCTTCGGTCGCACGCGAGCTAAGTTCTTAAGCGAGGGCCGTTCCAACAGGCTGGCAATGAGCGAGACCACAGCGGCCGACGGACCGGCGGAGGACGGCGCCGACGCGCAAGGCGCGTCGAGCCGCACGATGGAATCGTACGACGTCGTCGTCGTCGGCGGCGGCCCCGCCGGACTCTCGACGGCACTGTACACGACCCGCCTCGGCCACGACACCGCAGTCGTCGACCGGGGCGGCGGCCGCGCCGCGATGATGCTCGACACGCACAACGTCATCGGGGTCACCGAGGAGGTCTCGGGCAACGAGTTCCTCGAAACCGCCCGCGAGCAGATCAAAGAGTACGGCGCGGCGTTTCACCGCGATCTGATAACCGAGGCCGAGCGGACCGACGACGGTCGAATCCGCCTCGTCGGCGACGACGGCGAGTTCCTCGCTCGCCGGGTCGTGCTCGCGACCGGCTTCTCGGACGTCCGACCCGACCCGCCGCTGCCGCGGACCGGCAGGGGTCTGCACTGGTGTCTGCACTGCGACGCCCACATGTTCATCGACCGACCGGTGTTCGTGATGGGCACCGGCGAGAGCGCCGCCCACGTGGCGATGATCATGCTCAACTTCACCGACGAGGTCGACCTGCTGCTGCGCGGCGAGCAGCCGGAGTGGAGCGAGGAGACCGACGAACGTCTGCGCGCGCACCCCGTTGACATCGTCGACGCCGAGATCACCGGCATGGAGAAGGGCGACGACGGCTGGCTCAAGGGGTTCGAGTTCGACGACGGTGAGTTCCGTCAGTACCGCGGCGGCTTCCCGATGTTCGGGTCGAACTACAACACAGACCTCGCCGAAGAGCTGGGCTGTGAGCTCAACGACGACGGCACCATCGCCGTCGACGACCACGGGCGTGCGAGCGTCGAGGGCGTCGTCGCCGTCGGCGACATCACGCCGGGACACAACCAGATTCCCGTCGCCATGGGCGAGGGAGCGAAAGCCGGCATCGGCATCCACTACGACCTGCGGAAATTCCCGCGAAGTCTCGAAGCTATCCGCGAGAACGGTCCCGTCGAACTCGACGAGACGCCGGGGCTCGGCTCCCGCATCCGCGACGCCGCCCGGCCGTTCGAAGAGGCGGGCGAACCACCCGCGGACGACGACTGAGGCGTCGGCTCGACGGCGTCGACTTCTCGGCGGCCCGTCGCGCGCGTCCGGTTCGTTTCGGTCGGGGGATCGATGGGAATGATTGAATACCCCGACCCGTCGTAGCTCCGTGCTGATGAGCGATTCGAGAAGCCCTCCTCCCGCGGCGAGCGTCCGCGCTCGCCTCGCGGCGGCGCTCGCGGCGCGTTTCGGTATCGACACGCGAGCGCTGGCCGTCTTTCGCATCTCGCTCGGCCTGTTGCTGGTCACCGACCTCGCCCTCCGCGCGCGGCACTTGGAAGCGTTCTACACCGACGCCGGCGTGTTCCCGCGGACGCTGTTGTACGAACTGTATCCGACGCTCTCGCAGCTCTCGGTGCACACGCTCTCGGGAGCCGCGTGGGCGCAGGCGCTGTTGTTTCTGCTCGCCGGGCTCTGCGGACTGGCGCTGCTTCTCGGCTACCACACCCGAGTCGCGCTCTTGCTCTCGTTTCTCCTCCTCGTCTCGCTGCACGCGCGCAATCCGGGCGTGCTCAACGGCGGCGACTCCGTGCTCCGTCGTCTCCTGTTTTGGGGGCTGTTCCTCCCGCTCGGAGACCGCTGGTCGCTCGACGCACTCGGGCGTACGAACGCGCCGAGGGAGCGAGTGGCGACTCTCGCCTCCGCGGCGCTGTTGGTTCAGGTCGTGCTCGTCTACGCCGTCAACGCGGCGTTCAAACTCAGAGGCGACCTCTGGCTGGACGGAGTGGCGGTCCGCTACGTGCTGAGTCTCCAGCAGTTCACGATTCTGTTCGGTGACACGTTGGCGCAGTTCCCGACGCTGCTTCACGCGTTCGACCTCCTCTGGCTGGGGTTAGTCCTCGCGTCGCCGCTGCTGCTCGTTCTCACGGGCCGCCTCCGAACCCTGCTCGTTCTGGCGTTCGCCGGGATGCATCTCGGGATGTTGCTGACGATGCGAATCGGGCTGTTCCCGCTCATCTCGCTGACGGCGTTGCTCGTCTTTCTACCGCCGTCGGTGTGGAGCTGGCTGTCCGCTCGGGTTTCGGACCCGCTTGAACGTACTGCGGCACGGCTCGGCATCTCCGCGAGGCTCGCTCGATTCCGTTCGAACTCCGCATCCGCGTCCGGGTCGACACTCGGGTCGCGGGCGGCCGCTCTCCGGCGCTGGTGCGGTCGCGCCGTCCCCGCCGTCGTCGCGGTGTTGCTGGCGCTGATTCTCGTCTGGAACGCCATGGCCGTGGGTCTGGTCTCGCCGCCCGGCGACGGAGAGTCGGCGCTCGACCCGTCGGACAACACGTGGAACATGTTCGCGCCGCACCCGCCGACGGCCGACTGGTGGTACGTCGCCCCCGGCGAACTCGGGTCGGGCGAGCGCGTCGACGCGTACTACCTGTCGCCGCCGGTCGAAAATCGCCCCAGCACGATGGAGATGTATCCGAGTTCCCGCTGGCGGAAGTACATGAGCGACCTGCGTTACGCCGACAACGAGGGCTTGCAGCGCGAGTTCGCGGGATATCTCTGTAGTCGCTGGAATCGGACTAACGACGACGAGCTGGCGACGGTCACGCTCTCGTACGTCGAACAGCCGACGCGATTCGACGGCCCGGAACCGACCGAACAGCACGAACTGTTGGAGTACAACTGTTCGACCGAGGCGTGAGCGATTCGGGGGAATAGTGTCACTCTCTGTCGACTGACGAACGTGAAGAGTAACACCCTTATTCCCGGATGCTGAATCGACGTGTGACGCTACGCTCCACGCGGATTTCGTTCGTGTGAGCGCCGGTGTCTCGACCGAGCGACGCGAGGTCGAGGCTCGTCGCGAACGAGTGGTAGCGAGTGAGCGCCGGTGGTCTAGTGGCAGGACCTGAGCCTTCCAAGCTCATGGCCCGGGTTCAAATCCCGGCCGGCGCATACTGGCCTCTAACCGTCCCTATCCGTCATTCTGGCAGTTCCGGGGTTCCGGGTTATTGTAACGAAGCCCAAACAATCGGGTTCGGGCTGCGGACAATAACCACTGAACAAGAGGAGAACTCCCAAATGCCCGAAAAACACAACGGAATACCCCTTACCACAGGTAAGTTTGAGGCTCAACTCAACGATCGACAGCTCACGTCCTATACTGAACATCGACGTAAATTCATCGAGTGGATGCTCACCTGTGGAAAAGACCCGAAACGCGGAGAAGGATACGCTCCCAGCACCGTGAAATCACGAGCATACCGTCTCGACAACTTCTATCGACTCGTCTGGGACGCAGAAGGACACTACACGGAACACATCACCACCGCTCACGCAAATGCCTGGGTTGAACTCCTGAAAGACACAGACTATTCAGAGACCTACAAAGCATCCTGCGTCAAAGCGCTACTCTCGTTTTTCAATTGGCGAGCCGACCGCACCAACAGTGAGCAAACGTGGGAACCGCCATACCGGTTCAGTAGTAACTCCGCACATCAGCCCCGTGATTATCTGCGGAAGGATGAACGCAGCCGCATCCGTGAAGCAGCATTAGAATTCGGTTCAGTACCGAATTACTACTCGGTGAGTCAGAAGGATCGAAGAGAATGGAACGCGTATCTAGCCCAACGATTCGGAAAGCCAATTCGCGATGTTACTGCCGCTGACTGGCAGGATGCGAACAGCTGGAAAATCCCCTCAATCATCTGGTCTGCCTTGGATGCTGGGCTGCGACCAATCGAAGTTGGACGTGCTCGCGTGACTTGGGTTGATACGACAAATCAGGTTCTTCGGATTCCTAAAGAAGACTCCGCGAAGAACACGGAAAATTGGGAGACTAGCCTGCAGAGTCGGACTGTAATGGCGCTTGAGCGATGGCTTGAGGAACGAGAATTGCATGAAAAGTACGACGATACCGATGCTTTGTGGTTGACGCGGTACGGGAATCCGTACAGCAGCCAGTCGTTGAATCCGTTGTTAGCGAAACTGTGCGATGAGGCAGGAATCGAGTATGCGAATCGTAACTTGACGTGGTATTCGATTCGCCATTCAGTCGGGACGTATATGACGCGTGAGGAGGATCTGAAAGCAGCTGCAACGCAGTTTCGGCACAAAACAACGAGAACGACGGTCAAATACGATCAAGCCCCGGTTGAGGACAGGAGGGACGCACTCAAACGAATGGGCTAAGCGTTCGTTCCAGTTCCTCAATTCATTTATGAGGCCGATGAAAGGTGTGTTCGAGCAACTCTCAAATACTTGGCTCTGCTGAAATAATCGATATCTGATAAGAATTGTGTGCTGAATACAGAGGTTGTATTCAGCAAGAGGCCGATTTTCTGCTGAATAAGTCTCCAAGAGAATCGGAATAATCGATGCTTCGCAATAACACCGGATTCTGGTTAATTTATGTGGGTCATATGGTCAAGTTCGGACTGAAATGGGAATTTTTTTGAGAATAAAATATTTGATTGTCAGTATCTACAGCCAAAATGGTTATACAGGTACATGTAGACTTGACCTTGGTCAGTATGGCCCAAATAGAAGTTGAAGAGGGAGTAGAACTGTTCGTTCAGGACTGGGGATCGGGTACCCCGCTCGTGTTTGTTCATGGGTGGCCACTGAGCCACAGGATGTTCGAATATCAGTACATCCAACTCCCGAGGGAAGACATCCGCTGTATCGGTATCGATCTCCGTGGCTATGGACAGTCCAGTAAACCGTGGAGTGAATACGACTTTGACATGTTCGCTGACGACCTCAAGACGGTTCTCGACGAACTCAATGTCGACGATGTAATACTTGCGGGCTTTTCGATGGGTGGGGGAGTCGTCACCCGGTATATGAGCCGCCATAACGAAGAACACGTGGCAAAATTGGCGTTGCTTGGTGCTGCGAGTCCTATTCTGGCCAAGAAACCCGACTTTCCGGAAGGCGTCGATGGCGCCGCGTTCATGGACCTTGCCGAGGGATGCTACGTGGACCGGGCGAAGGTAAGCAGCGACTTCGCCGATTCGATGTTTCACTCCGCACCGACTCCCGAACTGAAAGATTGGCTCCAGAACATGAGCATGGAATCGTCGCCGCAGGCCATGGCCGATTCGATCGAAGCGGTGGGCGAGATGGATCTTCGTTCCGACCTCTCGGACATCTCCGTTCCGACGCTCATCTGTCACGGTGTCCACGATCAGGCCTGTCCGTTCGAGCTGACGGCAGTGAAGCTTCACGACGGAATCGAAAACACGGAGCTCGTTCGCTTCGAGGAGAGTGGTCATGCACTCTTCTACGAGGAAAAAGAGAAACTCAACAGGGAGTTGATAGAGTTCATCACATAGCTCCAAATAGACGGTGGTCTCGTCGAATATACCTCGTCATTTTTCCATCGGCGTACTCCCGCTTGTCCACCGAAAACAAGAGTATGAGAGAGAGACGCGCGCTCTATTCAGCATGAGCCCTGAGACTTCACATTGATTAGGGATTTCGACAATGCGTCTTACCGTTGACTATTCAACTATATTGAGAACTGAGAAAGTGTTATCGAACCAATGCACCAACTGACTTACCTTCAGTGCATGGGTTGAACTCCTGAAAGACAAAGACTATTCTGAGACCTACAAAGCATTCTGTGTCTGGTCTTTTTCGCCGTACAACTATCTCATGTGCGGGTCAGCAGCCCGGAGGAGGCTTCCAATTATTCTACCGGTACGGAACTGGAGGATTCGGTCTTCTAATTGGTACGATTAGCAGCTGGGTTCCCCAAGGAACGTTCATGGTTTCATTGGCCATCGTCTGTATACTGCAAATCGCTCTAAATACAAAAACAGGTAATTTACCTAACAAGCAACGGGTTCAAAGAATCATTACGCTGGTTCATTTCTGGGTTTTACAGTGGTCTATACAGAGGATGTCGCCAGTATCGGTGTCAAAGCAAAACTCGTCACCAGGCTGTATTTGGTTCCCATCTTCTCCACATCCATCTGCGTGCTGTAAGAAATACTTCCCATCAGTGCGCCCTGTTTCTAAGCGTCCCGCTTGCACCGCGAAGCGGACAAGTCCTTCTCCGATTTCAGTTCGTTCAGTTGAGTCTGACATCTCAATGTGTATGAGGGGCACAAGTATCGCCTCTCTGGTGGTACGGATGCCAAGAAAATAACTTTCTGTCTAAAGGGCTCTACACCCGAAATTCCTCGTTTGACGATTATCTAAACAAATTATCCATACCTGGGTTCTTGTTATTGCATCCCATACTCTGCTGTATGGTAGACCGAGATGTCACTTCACTTCATGAGGAATTCAACGGAGAACGATTACCGCCGGGACAACGTCAGACAGAGAGATTTCCTGTACTCTCAAAGAGCGGTACGCCGTCCTGGGATATGGAAACATGGGAGTTTTCAGTAACAGGTGCAGTCAAGAACGAATTGTCGTATTCTTGGAAAGAATTCAGTGAGCTCCCACAAGAACGACAGCGTCAAGATTTTCACTGTGTGACCGGGTGGAGTAGATTCAATAACGAGTTCTCAGGGGTACCGTTCCCAACAATCGCTCAACAAGCTGATGTTGTTGATGATGCTGTTCATGTACTCTTCAATTCCTTAGACGGCTACTCCACGGATCTTCCGTTATCAGAGTGCATGCGTGCCGAAGTTATCTTCGCACTTGGATTAGATGGACAGCCTCTCCCATCGGAACACGGTGGACCTCTTCGCGTCGTGACGCCCCACAAATATGCGTATAAAGGGGCGAAGTGGGTTACGAACATTACTTTCCTAACCGAACAGAAGCGGGGATACTGGGAGAAACGCGGATACTCCTCGGCTGCAAACCCGTGGAAAGAAGAACGATATAGTACCTTTTGATTTGATGGGTTGAAAGAAGGAAAACATCACAAACGACTGCTAAAATTCGTTAATATGGGCCCTTCAGTTCAAAAATTTTGATTATTTGTGTCAATATATGGACTACAAAGAGGACTGACTGCAGAAACCACAAAAAAAAGTTATCTGTGACACCGGTGATATGTGCTTGACAGAGTCAACCAGAGTAACCGAGTTTCGGAGAACCCGGCCATTGATTGACTTGAGTCTCAACCAGCCAGAACCATGATGCAGATTGATTACACTCAACCAGAGATTGATTCCAGTGAGCTTCGAGCTGAAACCCTTGATTCAGACGCACGAACCCTGTTAGACGCACTGAAGGACGCGGACGCGCCCGACCTCACGCAGTTATCGCCTGAACAAGCCCGAGTACTTCTCGGCGACCTGTTTACTCCAAACGTCGAACCCGAATCGGTTGAGTCAGTCGACGAACAGAAAATCCCGGCATACGGACGTGACATCCGGGTGCGAATCTACGACCCAGATCCGGGACAAACCCTCCCCGCCGTCGTCTACTTCCACGGCGGCGGCTGGGTCGTTGGAAACCTCAACACCCACGACAAGGTGGCCCGCGCGCTGGCAAATAAGGGCGAGTGCGTCGTCGTCTCTGTTGACTACCGAAAAGCGCCAGAGCATCCGTTCCCCGCTGCCGTGGAGGATGCTTACCTTGCGACGAAATGGACTGCTGACAACGCTGAGGAACTTGGTGGGGGCGCGGGGCTAGCTGTCGCCGGTGAGAGTGCTGGAGCAACTCTCGCAACTGTAGTCGCACAGATGGCCGTCGACAAAGACCTTGGCGCGCCTAAGATCGATCATCAACTGCTATTCTATCCGGTGACGAATCACGGATTCGACACTCTCTCGTACGAGCTGAACGCTGATAATTACTTTCTGACGACTCGAGGAATGGTCTGGTTCTGGAACCACTATCTCCGAGACGACATTGATGGGGCAAACCTTCGGGCATCCCCGCTACGGGCTCCCGAGCGAGTTCTTGCCGAGCTTCCACCAGTAACCCTGTACTCCACCGGTTATGATCCGCTTCGGACTGAACAATTCGCGTACGGAAGGGCGCTTGCCGATGCAGGTGTCCCTGTCGATCACACTCATTACGAAGATATGATTCACGACTTCGCAAACATGAGTCAACTTGCGGATCCCTTCACTGCGATTGAAGCAGCAAACGATGTACATGAACGCGCCGGTAAAGCGCTTCGAGAGGCGTTCGAATAGATGAGTTTTGTCACACAATCCAAAGGAGACCAATCGATAACCTCGAACTCAAAAACCAAGTGGCCTCATTTAATCCCATCACTCAGAGATAGGATCTGAATCGGAAACAGAAACTGGCGTTCGCTCGTTTTCGTTTGATTGAGTCGGTCTAAGCACGAGGCTTATTGGGCGGGTATATAAGTAGCTGGTTGATGTTATCACATGTGACTCAGGGATGTGCCAGTTCCGATAAATGAGGGGTGGAGCGGCGGTCTCCGAGGTGTGTCTGTGAGTGGTGGGCTTATTCGCCCATGAGGTTCACAAATAGGTTGGTTCACACACTTATCATTCCATTGGACCTTCCAAGCTCATGGCCCGGGTTCAAATCCCGGCCGGCGCACTTCCTCGATTCTACTATCCGAGCGGCGAGTTTCATCTCGCCGCGAGGCTCTGAAGCGGTGACTGCGTCTCTGAGGGATTTGAAGCACGGAACGAGCGAACGGAGCGAGCGAAGTTCAGGCGGTTCAAATCCCGGCCGGCGCACTCCCTTCGGTCGTACGCCGCCCGACCCTCGCAGACCTGCGGTCTGCTCGGTCGCGACCGGCGCATTTTCTCGACCGTCGAAGCTCCACCACGGAGTCCTACGACCGCATGCCCAGGTACGCCAACACCGCACCGACGACGAAGACGACGGTCGCGAGGTAAATCGGGCCGAGATGCGTAATCCAGTCGTGCTCGAACGCACCCGGTGTGTAGTGCATCGGCAGTGCGAGGACGAGTCCGACGACGGCCGCGACGATGGCCGTCGCCCACGCCCACGTGAGTCGCTGCCGCACCCCGAACCACGAGAGGCTGGTCACGGCGATGCCCGTCGAGATGATGAACGCCGCGGTGGCGACGTGCAGGTGGCTGATGTAATGTGCGACCGTCGGGTCGAGCTCGGCTTTCGTGAAGCCGCCCACCGTCTCGACGCCGAGTTCGAAGCCGCTGCCGACGAAGTTCATGAAGAGGAAGACGACGCCGTAACCGACGAACGCGACGCCCGAAAGCGCCATCAACAGCGCCCCGTTGCGCAGTCTCGTTTCGTGTTCGATCTGTTCTTGCTGTTCGCTTGTTACCGGTTGTTTTGTTGCCATCGTTGTCACCTGCGTCGATGGCCGGTGGACGAACGCGGGTTTCGACACCTCCGAGGGACGCCGAGCGTCGGACGTCCATCCCCCTGCCGAGAGAGAAGACGAACCCGGCGGATAGGTAGCTAACTCGTGCCGTTCGGGCAGTCGGCGTCCTCGCGGCAGCGTCTGCACGCCGTGCAGCGGCCGACGCCCGTTCAGTCGTCGACGGTGCGCGAGACGTCGACCGTGTACGGGACTCCTCGGGACGCGTAGACGGAAAAATCGCCGCGTGAGCGACGGATCGATAAAGCGCTCAGACGACCTGTAGATGCTCCGTTCGGAGTTCCTCGTCGTTGTACTCTCTGCCGTGGACGTTCTGCATGTGCCGCCTCGCCAGTTCTATCGCTTCCGCCTCGTCTTCCGACTGAACGATGAATCGGCAGTCCGCGGCGGCCGACTCGCAGTCAAGTTTGTGTGCGCGTGTCATAGCTGTCGTCACCTCTCGCCGGGGGAGTACACGACCGGCGCAGAGAGATAGCTACCGGTTGCCGGTCGGGCAACGACTGACCGCCGCGCGGCGACTGTCCGGTAGTCGCCCGGCGGCGACGCTCGGAGACGAGACGGGGCGTGTCGATGACTCACTCCGGAACCGTCTCGCGACGGAGCGGCCGACTCTCGCGGCGGTACGACTCGTACACGACCTCCGCCCACTCGCGCGCCTCCACGGTCTCGGAGTCTATCAACACTCGAACCGTTCCACTGTCGTGGTTGTAGCCGCAGACGCCCACTCGGTGGTCGAAGAGACAGACGCCGTACGGCGGGAGAGCGTCGTGTATTCTCACGCTGAGATTGCCGCTTTCGAGCGGTCCCGAACAGTGGTCCGGGTACGTTTCGAGGATGTGCTGGGCGACGTTCGGCGGATCGATTATCTCCGCGCGCATCCCGTCGAGAATCCACTCTCGGAACTCGTCCTTGCAGGGTTCGATCAGGGAGATATTGACGCCGACGAACCGAAACTGGTCGGTCTCTCGGAGCAGCGAGACGAACCGGTTCACCGGTCGATACGGGTTGTCCGACTCGGCGACGGTGACGACGGCGTCTACGCAGGTGTCGACCCCGAAGTCGCTCTCCTCGCCCGGAAGCCAGTGCCAGAGGTCGCGAAGCTTTCGCTCCGTCTCGATCTGTTCGACGAGCGTCTCGACTGCCGAGGCGACGAACACGCCGAGTTCCGTCGCCTCGTACCGGAAGCCGTTTCTGTGTACCCAGTTTCGCGCCTCGAACTCGCGGAGCGTCCGTCGAACGGTCGAGGCCGAGACGTCCGAGAGTTCACGTAGATTGGCCCCGCTCTGCGGACGGGTTGCGAGCGCCACCAGCATAGGTACGCGGTGATGTGAGCGCGCGAGGTAGCTGATGTCGTCGAGCGCACCTTGTGTGGTATTATGTATCACGGTACTAGTACACGTGGGGGATACTATAGCTATTCGTCTCCGAGACGACACATTCGCCGCCGTCACACTCGTCTGTGTGATCGAGCAGGGTCTTCGTGGTCTTCGCGTTCACACCGTCACGACGATTTTCCCCACGTGGTCGCGTTCGGCCATCGCGGCAAACGCCGCGCCCGTCTCTTCGAGCGGATACGTCTCGTGTACCTCCGGCGAGAGCGAGCCGTCGGCGACGAGGTCGACCAGTCGTTCGAGGTCCAACTGCGTTCCCATCGTGCTGCCGATGACGCGCTTGTGTCCGAGAAACAGGTCGGGAACGTCGATCTCGGAGCGACTGCCCGCGGTCCGCCCGCAGACGACCATCCGGCCCCCGCGACGGAGGAGCTCCAACCCGAGTTCGGTGTACGACCCGCCGAGGTGGTTGAGCACGGCGTCCGGCGTCCCGATATCTCGAACGGCGGGCCGAAGCTCCTCTACGTCGGTTCCCTCAACGGCATAATCGAGTCCCAACGCCGACAACTGGTCGAGCTTCGTCGCCGAGGAGGACGTGCCGACCGTTCGTGCGCCGAGCACGTCCGCCAGTTGCACGCTTGCGACGCCGACGCCGCCGGTCGCCCCCGGAACGAACAGCAGGTCGCCGGGCCCGACCTCGGCGCGCCGCAGCATGTGGAAGGCGGTCATGTAGGCGGTCGGCAACGCCGCCGCGGTGGTCACGTCGACGGAATCGGGGAGTGCGACGAGGCGGTCCGCCGTCACGAGCGCGGATTCAGCGAGGCCGCCGTGGTACAGCGAGAAGTTCTCGCAGAGGTTCTCGGGACCGTCCCGGCAGAATCGACAGGTTCCGCACGTCTCGTTCGGACAGAGGACGACTCGGTCGCCCGGCTCGACCGCACTCACGTCGTCGCCGACGGACGCTACGACGCCGGCGACGTCGAGACCGCTGACGAACGGAAGATCGCCGGTATCGACCATCGCGGAGTCACCTTCGAGAATCCAGAGGTCGTGGCGGTTGATGGCGCACGCTTCGACGTCGACGACCGCTTCTCCGGGCCCCGGTTCCGGTGTCGGTTCGTCGACGATGCTCACGCCCTCGGGACCGACGAGTTCGGTGAATGCTGCGGTGTGCATGTGCGAGAGGTTCGGCCGTCGGGCCAATAGGCGTATCGCGGCGGTTACCGTCCGCTCCGCCGTTGGTCTTCGAGCAGGTCGTTCACGTCTCGCTTCAGCAGCTCCCCGTACCGAAGGCGCAGTTCGCGGGCCTCGGCGGGGGAGATCGACTCGCGCTGGCCGATCTTTCGCGAGAGCGGGGCGTATCCGCCGACGTCGAACCCCATCCGCTGGAGATAGCCGGCGACGTCGGGCGAGTCGAGACCGTCGTGTATGGCTTCGTCGGTGTAGTCGCGAACGGTCTCGATTTCGGGAAGTACGATGCCGTCGTCCGCTACCGAACCCGAGCTCCCGTCGATGCGGACGTTAGTGTGGTGAAGCCGCTCCATCACGTCGCCGGTCTCCTCGGCCAGACGGAGAATCTGGCTCGGGAGCGTCGCGTCGGGCGAACGCCACTCGACGGTCGGCATCGCGTCGCGCAATCGCACCGGCGTCCACACGACGGTGTCGTGCGAGAAGTTCTCTTCGACGGTTTTCGCCTCGACGCCCGCTCTGAGCGCCGCCGCTTTGAACTCGTCGAACCGCCGTTCGAGACGCCGTTCCCACTGGCCGACCGTCTCGACGTAGTCCCAGAGCTGACCGTGTTTCGGGAACTGCTCGTAGCTCTTCTTTCGGTAGAGGTAGGCGCGGGCGCTGTCGGCGACGCGTTCGCCCCGATAGTACGACGACGAGTTGAGCAGCGCGAGCGCCGGATCGAGGCCGATGAGCACGTTGAGTTGGTCCGTGACGTTCCGCTTTTCGAAGTGAAGGTGGGTGCCGGCGCAGTGTTTCGCGTAGTCGAAGTTCTCGCCCATGACGCGCTTCTGTACCCATCCGCGCTCGCTGGGCAGCCGCTCGATGGAGTCGCCGTCTAACGGGGTCCCGAGCGGGACGAGCGCCTTGTCGAGTTCGTCGGCTCTCTCGAGGAGTTCGTCCAGTTGGTCGACGAACGTCGCTCGGAGGTCGGCGTACGTCTCGCACGGCGGTGTTTTCAGCTCTATGAGCGGCTCGACAAACTCCTCTTCGACGTACTCGGAGACGTCGGTGAGCGGGCCGGGCGTCGTGAGCTCGCCGTTTCGGTCGACCGTCCAGTACTCTACCTCGATGCTTTGTTGCATACGTTGATCAGCTCTCGTATCCGGTCGAAATCTGCTCGACGCTACTCCGGTTGCTGCGGCTAAAATGCGGTACTCGAGCGGGTTGAGTAATTGCTAGGTCGTAGGCGTGTGTACTTCTTTTTAGGATAAATAGCTACTGGCGGCACGCACGTGCACCGTTCGACCGCCGTTACGCGTCCGAGATTTCGGGTTCGGATGCGGCCGGAGGCGAACTCTCTGTCGACGAACTGCTTCGAGACGACAACCCCCGACGCGTCCGGGGTCCGCACACTCGTATGGATAGACCGTTCCGTACCTTCTCGTCGCTGCGCCGCATACCTCCCTCGCCCTATGAACAACAACGGTCAACCCACGTGCGACATCTGCGGCGGCGACCTCGCCGAGGAGGATCCGGTCGTCGAACTCCGACTCGGCGACTTCACCACCCAGCAGCGGTTCTTCTCGGTGTCGCACGAACTCGACGGCGACATCTACGGCGCGTTCGTCCACCTCTCCTGTATCGACGCGCCCCGGGACACCGACCGCGGGCAGACCCTCCGGCGGATTCTCGACACCATCGGCGTCCGCGACGCCTCTCTCACCCTTCCGAGCGCCGACGACCCGTTCAGCGAACCGGAGCTGCCCGAAGCCTCCGAAAACGACTAATCGCAAAAAACAGTCGAGTCGACGGGTTCGACGCCGGGTCGACGGACGCAGCCTCGGTTACGGCGAGCGCCGGAGTCGGACGCGCCCCTCGTCGTAGGAGTCGATGTGTTCGGTACGCAGTTCGTTGGAGTTGTCGTCACCCCACCCGAGGAGGTCCTTTACCTTATCTGTGAGGCTGGCGTTGTCGTCGCGGTCGACGGTCGCACGGTCGCCGTTCACCTCGTGTATCGTCCCGACTTCGGTTCCCTCGGCGGTCACGACACGTTTGTTCCGGTCGTCGTCGGTGAAATCTCGAACCATTGCAATTCAACAATCGTTACGTTTACAGAGGTAGCTGGTGCTTGTATCTACCAGCACGCGGACGGCGTCAGTCGTTCTCGGAGCGCCCGACGGAGTCACCAGTTTGTCCGCTCGTGGACGAGGAGGCGACGTTTCAGTCGGAGTCCCTGTTCGCCACCGGCGGAGTAGCCGCCGAGCGTGTCCGCGCCGACGACGCGATGACACGGTACGACGATAGGGAGCGGATTCCGTCCGCACGCTTGGCCGACGGCGACAGCCGCGCTGTCGAGCTCCGCCGCGAGCTGCCCGTAGGTGCGTGTCTCTCCGTACGGAATCTCGGCCATCGCTCGCATCACCGCGCCGGTAAAACCGGCGAGTCGCGGCAGTTCGAGGTCGAACGTCCGTCGGTCACCGGATTCGTAGGCGGCGACCTGTCGGCGGAGTTCGTCCGGTGAAATCGAAACGACCGTCTCGTCCAGCGCGACGGTGGTTCCGAACAGTTCTACGTCCATGGGTGCCGGGTCGTGCGAGCGCGCGGGAGATAACTGATGCGGCTCACGTCGAGACGAGATGTGGTCTGCGCCGGTGTCGTCCGCAATCACCGGTTACGACACCGACGACGAGGGAGACGTTCCCGAGAGTGCGTACACCGACCCGCCGAGCGCCGCGACGTAGAGGCTTCCGTCGACGGCGACGGGGCTACTGAGCACGTTGCCGTCCGTCTCGAAGCGCCAGCGTCGCTCGCCGCTGTCGGCGTCGACGGCGTGGACGCTCTCACTCGAACTACCGACGTAGACGGTGTCGCCGACGACGGTCGGGCTGCTTCTGACGAACCCGCCGGTCGGGTACCGCCAGCGCCTCCGCCCGGTCATCACGTCGAGCGCGTACAGGCCGCCGTCGTCGCTGCCGACGTAGACGACGCCGTCGGCGACGCTCGGACTGCTCTGTACGCCTCTCCGGGTGACGTGCTGCCAGCGCTGGTCGCCGGTCTCGGCGTCGATCGCGTAGACGTTGGTGTCGTTGCTGCCGACGAAGACGGTGCCGTCGGCGACGCTCGGACTGCTCCGAACGACGTCTTCGGTGTCGAACTGCCACTGGATCTCGCCGGTGTCGATGTCGAACGCGTACACGGACCCCGTCGACCCGCCGACGTAGACGGACGTCTCGTCGACGGCGGGCGTTCCGTCGACGTACCCGTCGACTCGGGCGGCCCACTCCATGTCACCGGTTTCGGCGTCGAGCGCGTACACCGCTCCCCGCGAGTCGACGATGGACGTCTCGGCACTGCCGACGTAGACGGTGCCGTCGACGACGGTCGGACTGCTCGGCGACCGACCTTTGGTCGCCCGTCCGAGGGTGTTTATCGTCTCGAACGACCACTGTTGGCTCCCGTCCTCGGCGTCTATCGCGTATATCGGCTGCTTCCCCGTCGACGCGCCCGCGTAGACGGTGCCGTCGACGACGGCCGGACTCCGAGCGAGGACCTTTCCGGACTCGAACTGCCAGCGCTGGTCGCCGCTCTCGGCGTCTTTCGCGTACAGTTGTCCGTCGTTGGCACCGATGTAGATGGTGTCGTCGACGACGGCCGGACTCGACAGAATCCCGCTGACGTCCTGTCCGAAAATCTGTCTCGACCCGGGTGTGAACTGCCAGCGGACGGTCACTCCTTCGGACGGTCCGATGCCGTCCATCTGGTAGCCGGTGTTCGCGGCGTCGCTCTGAAACATCGGCCACGCGCCGGGTTGTAGCTGTGTTCCCACCTGCTGCGTGAACTCGCCGTCACCCTCTGAGTGGGCGGCTTCGCGGGCGGAGACGCGTGAGGGCCGAGAGAGGGCGAACGGACCACCGATACCGACTGTACCGCTGGCGGCGAGAAACCGTCGACGGGATAGCTCTGGGTGCGACACGATACGACGAGATAGTTCGTCTCAAACTGTAACTGTTTTTTACGCCGAAGTGGAGTGTATGAAGGTACAGAAATTCCGCGGAACCGAACTGCAGTCGGCGTGGAGACGGACGGTCAGCGTCGGAGTCGTTCCGTGACGGCACCACAACTGAGACACGTCGTGGTCCGACACGGAACTCGTGCGAACTTTCGGTTTTCCGGGTTCGTCTGCTGTTCGTCGCTCGTCGAGACGATACTCACTTCGACTTTGTGTTCCGTCTCCCGTCCGCAGTCAGCGCAGTGCTCCGTCAGCGTGTAATCGTCGCTCGGTTCTGTTGGTACGCTCTCTGGGTTTACTTCCTCCATCGATATACCGTGTTCCACCAGCACAGCGACTGCTGTACCGGTCCGTATCTCACATTCCTTCCGGGAAGGAAGATTGCCTGTAGTAACAAGGCCTTCATATACTACCGCGGCGTTCTGACCGTCCGGTCGATGGGAGCCACGGCGAGTTTATGCCGGTGTACGACGTCTCTACTCATCGAAATGGCGTTTGTACTCTTCGGTGGGTTGCCGGGCGGTCCCGAGTTGCTCATCATCCTCCTCATCATCGTCCTGCTGTTCGGGGCGAACAAACTCCCGGAGCTCGCGCGCTCGACCGGTCAAGCGATGGGCGAGTTCCAACGCGGGCGCGAAGAGATCGAACGGGAACTCCACCAATCGTCGGCAGCGTCGACTACGCCCACCGCGACGGGAGGGCCGGCCGCGTCCTCCGCGGAGTCCGAACGCGACGACGTCGAAACGGAAGCCGAGGCCGATTCGGAAGCCGAGCCCGACTCCGACACCGATTCCCGTCCGACGAACTGACCGCGTCAGTCACCGGGAACGGCGCTCACCGTCTCGGTCGGCTTCATCCGACGGTACGTGAGAACGAACACGCCCGTCGCAAAGACGATGAACCCGGCGGCGAACAGAAACGCCGCCGTCGTAGAGACGAAATCCTTGACGAACCCGACCATCACCGGACCCGCGACCTGTCCGATTTTCCACGAGATAGAGCGAAGCGACATGCTGCTGGCGACGGAGTCGAACCGTTCGCCTTCCTCGACGAAGAGCGCCATGCTCGCCGGCAGGCGGAGACTGTCGGCGACGCCGAGTATCGCGTAGGCTGCGAACAGCGAGAAGAACGCGCCGCCGAGCGTCAGGGTTCCCTCGAACGTCTCCACGGACATCGGTTCGAGCGTCCCCTCGGCGACGAGTGCAAACGGGATGAACGCCGTTCCGAGACCGTAGACGAGCGCTCCCGCCGCGACGAAGTACGGTTTGCGGCCGATACGGTCGGTCAGGTCGCCGACGTAGCCTTGCGACATCGACTTGGTGAGCTTGCCGCCCGCGAGAATCCACCCGACGGCGAACTCCGAGATACCGAACTCGCGGATCGCGAAGATGGGAAGAAAGATGATGACCGCCATCTTGCCGACGCTGAACGAGAGCCGGAAGAAGACGAGCGCCCGAATCAGCGGTCGGTTCAGCAGAGCACCGAACGTCTCAACGCTCGTCGCGTCCTCGGGGTCTTTCCGGCCGCCGGGGTTCGACCGGAGGTTGAAGAACACGAGCACGAACGCGGCGATGGTCACCGCGCTCAACACGAGATACGTGTCGCTGAACCCGCGCGTGTACAGCAGATAGCCGCCGACGACGTCGCCGAACAGACTGGAGAGCGCCGCGACCTGGTTGTACGACCCGAGCCACCGACCGCTCTCGTCGTCGGGGCTTATCTCGCCGACGACCGTCGACCCCGTAATCCAGAGCAGACTCGCGCCGATTCCCTGTAGCATCCGAACGAGGATGACGTGGACGGCGTTGTCGACGAGCACGAACGCCCCGAAGACGACGACGTTCAGCGCCAGTCCGGCGAGTAAGTAGTGTTTCGCGTTCCCGGTGTCGATTTTCCGGCCCAGTGGGAGGACGATGAGCAGTTGGACGAACGCAAAGGCGGTCCCGAACAGCCCCTCGACGACTCCGGTCGTGTCGTACAGCTCGGCGTACAGCGCCAGCGCGATGATGACCGTCGAGTACGCCTGACTAC
Source organism: Haloprofundus salinisoli (assembly GCF_020097815.1). Taxonomy (NCBI): domain Archaea; kingdom Methanobacteriati; phylum Methanobacteriota; class Halobacteria; order Halobacteriales; family Haloferacaceae; genus Haloprofundus; species Haloprofundus salinisoli. Next base: position 363,901 of record NZ_CP083663.1, on the reverse strand, counting down.
GGGCGAACGCCGTTCCGGCGAGGGCGGCGAACTCCCGGTTTTTGAGCAGCGCCAGCGACTGGCCCGGAACCGAAACCACGGTTACGATTCGAAATGACGAGGAGACGGATAAATGACCGCATACCGGACGCGTTAGCGGCTAGTTCGCACGGTAAACGACCGTGATAGACGCGTTTGACGAATTTCTGCTGGGCTCAGAGTTCGATGCGTTCGACGAGTTGGTCGTCGGCTTTCGTGTTCACAGCGACGATACGAATGTCGTTCTCCAGTCGGGAGTTCTGCATCTTCGCCTTCAGTAGGTTGTCGACCTGGTAAACACCCGCCGCGTTTATCATCTCGATCTCGACGAGAACGGGCACGTCGCCACCCTCCTCGAGCGCGACACTGCTGATTGCCTGGCTAGAGAGCGTGTTGATGCCGCGGCCACCCTTCTCGTAGGGGATGCGCGACCGGCCGCGTTCCATGTCGAGCGCGTCTGCGATGCGGATGACGCCCGCTTCGTGGGTCAGCGGGTCCTCCTCGGTGTGGTGACAGAGGATGGCGTGGAGCACCTCGGCCTTCATCCGGACGACGCTCGGCGTCTCGTAGAACTGCGGGAGGAAGCGGTCGAGGAGGTCCGCCGCGAGCGGAATCGAGTAGTAGGCGTGTTCGTCGCGGTGGACGATGTGGCCGATGTCGTGCAGCGTCGCCGCGAGCGCCACGATGACGGGTTCGTCCGCCTCGTCGAGTCCCTGCTGGCGCGCGCCGTTGAACCCGACGCCGCCGCGTTTGAGCAGGTCGTACAGGCGCAGCGCGCGGTTGCGGACGATTTCGATGTGCTTCGTCCCGTGGTCGTTGTACCCCTTCCGCGTGACTGCGTTGACGTTCTGCGCCTCCAGATACGTCGTCACTTCCGGGTCGTCAAGCAGCTCGGGAAGGATCTCGTTCAGTTTCTCGTCGGGGTAGGCGTGGTCGGCTTCCGGGTCGTACTCCCGTCCCCCGTCGGTCGTGTCTTTGGGGTCGACGCTCGCGTCACTACTCATGTCCGACCCAACGCTCGGGAGCGGAAAAGAACTTACTTTCGGTGTGCCGCCTCATCGCACAGAGGGAGGGCCGTGAACTCAGTCGGCGGCGTCGGCCGCGGCGGTCTGAATCTCCTCGTAGTTCGGTTCGATGCCGGGGTCGTCGCTGACCCACTTGTACGTCACCGTTCTCTCCTCGTCGACGACGAACACGGCGCGTTTGGCGACGTTTTCGACGCCGAGAGAGGCGAAGTCCATGGAGACGTCGTAGCGGTCGATGAGCGTGCGGTTCGTATCGCTCAAAAGCGGGAAGTTCAGGTCGTTCTGTCGACGGAACTCGTTGAGCGCGAAGGGCGTGTCAATGCTGACACCGTAAACGTGCGCGTCGACGGAGTCGAAGGCGTCGATCCGGTCGCGGAAGGTGTTCATCTCGCTCGTACACGTGCCCGTGAACGCCGCTGGGAAGAACACAAACACCAGCGGTGTCTCGTCGAGTCGCTCCGAGAGCGTGAACGAACTCACGTCGCCGTCGGCCAGCGGGACGGTGAACTCCGGGGCGTCGTCTCCTACGTCGACCATAGTCGCCGAAAGTAACAGAGGCGGATGAGGGTTGCGCTTGAGGTACCGTTTGGGCTATCGAAGAGGTCGACACCGCGCCGGCGGCGCGCCGCCCCGGGCTGCGGCGTCGCAATCGACGCCGTCCGGGTCCCAAACGCCATCGTGCGGCGGATTTCTGTCACCGAACGGGCTGGATTTCCTGAGCAAAAAGCCTATAACTGCTACAGAGTTAAGCAGGAGTAGAGATGTTCGACACCGCAATACCACTGTTCGGGGCGCTTCCGGGGGGGCCCGAAATGCTCATCATCCTCCTCATCATCGTCCTGCTGTTCGGCGCGAACAAGCTGCCGAAGCTCGCGCGCTCGACCGGCCAGGCAATGGGGGAGTTCAAAAAAGGACGCGAAGAGATCGAGGAGGAACTGCAGGAGATGGACGGTTCCTCCGACGACTCGACCGAGGGGACGACGTCGGCCTCCTCGCCGTCTACGTCGACCACGTCGACGCAGACGAACAACGAAGCGACCGAGCAGAGCAGCAACTAACCTCCTGCCCGCCTCGTCGGGCATCATTTTCACCGCCGAAGCGCACGCTTTTCAGCGACGACGACGAATCGGCGTCGGGGCGTGTGGCCTAGCGGATAGGGCGAGAGGTTCCTAACCTCTAGATCGTGGGTTCGAATCCCACCACGCCCGCTCTTCGTGCCGAACGCAGTGAGGCCGAAGAGTGACGCGTATGGGATTCGAATCAGGGAGGTCGTGCGCAGCGAAGCGAGCACGTCCGACCGTGGTTCGAATCCCGCCACGCTTGCTTACTGCGTTCGCTCTCGTGGCGTAGTTCGCAAACGCTCCGCGTTTGCTCACTCCCACCACGCTCGGTGGCGTGGTGAGCGGAGTCGATATCGAATCATGTCGGATACGAACCACGCTCTCGTTTCTCGTCGAGCGGTCGAGTGACGCTGTTTTCGGATGCGTCGTATCCAGTCGCCATCACAGTGTGTTCGTCCACCGTCTCTCGACAGGTGTGTTGAGAGACAGTTTTAAACCGGAGCTCCGCGGTCGACGTGGGTCTCAAGTACGATTGACGTCGCTTCTGCGCGGAGACGAGAGCACGAACCCCCGTCTCTCATCGCGTTTGCTATCTCGGCATCCAGTTTATCACTCGACGCTGTCGAACGCGCTGTTTCCCCTGTTGGCCTGTGCCGGTCCCGGTCCCGATGCGAGAAACGGTTATCTCCCGAAATCCGATTTGCGGGGCTTAGAGCCACTCGGAAGTCATTTTTGGCAAACGGCTGTCTCCGAACACACGTAATTAGTCCAAAGTATTTGAGAGTTAATTGGTGGAAGCACTTTTCAATAATGAACACAACTCACCCTCAATGGCTATCGACGACGCAGTCGACTCGGACTCCGGGCAGTTCGACGACGCCGGCGAGGGCGCGTCGGATTCCGAGGCGCGTCGCCCGGCCGCCGTGGGGGAGTACACGTGGGCTGAGTACCTCGACGAGTACGGGCCGCCGGGAGCGGCCGACGACCTCTATCGGGGGCTTCGACCCGCGCCGGGCACCGACCGCTGGGAGGACGACGAGGACGTACAGACGAAACCGCTGGGTGCGGACTGGGACCGCATCCCGCTCGACCCGGTGTCGTTTCTGGGCTTTCACCCCGACGACATCGACTCGCGCGTAGGGCTGGCCGGCGGCAACGCCGAGACGCTCCACGAGATATTCGAGTCGTTCTGCGACCCCGAGACGACCCCGGTCGTCAAGGACGAGTACATCTGGGAGCACTACAAGCGGGAGTACTACTACGAGGACGACGGCAGCCGCCCGCGAGACACCGACGGCGAGATCGAGCGGTTCGATCCGATCGACGCGCTGGGCCACGACCCCGACTACATCGAGAACACCATCTCGCATCTGAGCGACCGCGCCGACGAGCTGGAGGCGCTCATCGAAGAGCGCACCGTCAACACGAGAGGGGATTTCGACGAGGACGAGTTCTTCTCGACGGACGCGGGAACGACGACGGTCGCCAACCGCTACGACCTCGAAAAGGCGGTGCCGATGGCGAAGAAGACGCACTTCGAGGAGGTCGAACGCTACTGGGTGAACAAACCGTACGCGTTCGTCGTCATCTTCCACTCCACGAAGGAGAACGAGGACAAGTACTACCTCGTTCAGCCGTACATGAACCGATTGGAGACGGAGTTGGCGGAGTATCTCACGGGGAAGCTCCGGACGGCCATCAAGTACGCCGACGACGACGTGGTCGGCGGCGACGATCACCGTCGACGGGTCATCGAAGACCAGACGTACGAGCTGTTGGAGCGCTACGACCTCTACAGCCGCGAACGGACGGAGCCGTTTGCGAACACGCTCGCCGACCGTCTCGGCATCTCCGGCGACGACGAGGGTGTCGCGGGTAAGCTCGTCCGACTGCTCGGCTATCGACCGCTCGAACGCGAGAGCGCCGGACTCGACGGCATCGCCGCCCGCCCCGAACCCGCCGTATTGGCCGACGACGACGCCGACCTCACCGAGTACCAGGTCGAGAAACTGCTCAACTTCCTCACGCGGGATTTCATCGGCTACGAGCGCATCGACGGCATCAAACACGACATCAACGTCGAGGACATCTCCTGCGACGGCTACAACTCGCCGGTGTTCGTCTACCACGGCGACTACGAGCAGATAATCACGAACGTCTACCACGACGAAACCGAGTTGGACGACTTCGTCGTAAAACTCGCCCAGCGCTCCGGGAAAGGCATCTCGAAGCGTCGCCCGCAGGTCGACGCGACGCTCCCCGACGGCTCGCGGGCGCAGTTGACGCTCGGCCGGGAGGTGTCCGATCACGGGACGAACTACACCATCCGGCAGTTCAAGGACGTCCCGTTCACGCCCATCGACCTCATCTGCTGGCACACGTTCTCGCTCGACGAGATGGCCTTCCTGTGGCTCTGCATCGAGAACCACAAGTCGCTCATCTTCGCCGGGGGTACGGCGTCCGGAAAGACGACGAGCCTCAACGCCGTCTCGCTTTTCATCCCCTCGAACACGAAGATCGTCTCCATCGAGGACACCCGCGAGGTCGAACTCCCGCAGCGCAACTGGATCGCGTCGGTCACCCGACCCTCCTTTTCGGACGACAACGGCGGTGATGTCGACGAGTTCGACCTGCTGGAGGCCGCGCTCCGACAGCGCCCCGACTACATCGTGATGGGCGAGATTCGAGGTGAGGAGGGCCGGACGCTGTTTCAGGTCATGTCGACGGGGCACACGACGTACACGACGTTCCACGCCGACTCCGTCGGCGAGGTGCTCAAACGCTTCACGACAGAACCTATCAACGTCTCGAAGACGATGTTCTCGGCTTTGGACCTCGTCTCGATTCAGAGTTCGACGCGAGTGCAGGGCAACAAGGTCCGCCGGAACAAGTCGCTCACCGAGATCAACCATTACGACGCCGAAAACGACGAGATCAACGTCCAGGACGTCTACCAGTGGCAGGCCGAGGACGACGAGTTCCTGCTGATGGGCGACTCGAACACGCTCGACGAGATCAAGTTCGACCGCGGGTGGTCCGAGGAGACGCTGCAGTCCGAGATCTTCAAGCGACAGGTCGTTCTCGCCTATCTCATCGACCGCGGGCTGAACACCTACACGCAGGTCGCGGCGACGTTCCAGGCGTTCATCAACGACCCCGAGACCATCCTCACGCTGATGGCCGAAGACGGGCTGGAGAAGAGCCTCGAAGACCTCCGCGAGATGGAGTCGGTGCTCATCGACATCGACCCCGAGAAGGAGGAGATGGTGCCCCGTCCCGACCCCGACGCGGAGACGCTGGCGGAGGCCCGAGAGATTCTCGAGCGCGCGGAGGAGGAACTGTTCGACGACTACCGCGGCGAACCGGTCGGAAGCATCGCTGACGCGCTCTCGGGCGTCGAATCCGCGGCGGACGTGACTGCCACGCCGTCGACGCCGACCGACGAATCGCCGGCGGTTGACGGTCCGGCGCTCGGCGAAGCAGACGAGAACCCCGAACTCGACGCCGCCGAAGCGAACCCGGAACTCGCGGACGGCGACGAACGCGACGGCGACGTCCCGGCGCTCACCGACGGCGAGTCCGCGGAGGCCGGGGATTCGACGGACGCTGCGAACGCTGCGGATTTGACGGACGCTGCGAACTCTGGAGACGCTGCGGATTCGGCGACGTCGACGGCGGACGACGACCAGCTGTCTAACGACGATTCGACGCCTGACGACGACGAGGCCACAACCGTCGACACCCAGAACGAGGACGTAGACGGGGAGAGCGACGCCGGGGCGTCTGATGGCGCGAGCGACGAGCACGGCTCCGGCGCGGACGACGGATGGGACTTCGGGCAGTCGGCCCGTGACGCGGCGTCGACCGACGAGGGCGGCGAATGAGCCTCGACACCGGGTCGAGCGGCGCGGGCAGCGCCAACGCCGGCGAGAAACTCGGCGACGCCTTCTACCCGCTGTTCACGTGGCTGTTCGACCCCGAGGGCGACTTCGTCGCCGACGTGGAAGAGAAACTCTCGCAGGCGCGCGCGACGACGACGGTCGAACTGTACATCTCGCAGGCGCTGGCCGTCGGCGTACTCGCGGGGCTCGCGCTGTGGTTCCTCGGGACGATACTCGGCTACGCGCTGTTCCAGTTTGGCATCGTCAACACGGAGATGCTCTCGCTCGGCGCGCGCATCCCGAATCCGACGCTCGTCGACCTCCTGGAGGCGATGAAGATGCCCGCCGCCGTCGGCATCACGGGACTGGTGTTCGGTTCGGTCGGTTTCGGCCTCGGCTTCGGCACGCTACTGGCGATTCCGTACTCCACCGCCTCCGCTCGAAAACGCGAGATAGACATGCTCCTCTCCGACTCCATCTCGTTTATGTACGCGCTCTCCGTGGGCGGGCTGAACCAACTGGAGATTCTGGAGTCGATGGCGATGGCCGAGGACACGTACGGCGAAGTCGCCCGCGAGTTCAGAAGCATCGTCCAGGAGACCGAGTACTTCGGCACCGACTATCGAAGCGCTATCCAGAAGCAGGCGATGGAGACGCCGAGCGACGAGCTCTCGCAGTTTCTCACCGACATGCTCTCCATCGTCAACTCCGGCGGCAACATGCAGCAGTTCCTCGACGACAAGAAGGACAAGCACATGCGCACCGCCAAGCAGCAACAGGAGTTGACGCTCGAAACACTGGAGCTGTTCGGCGAGATGTACATGACGCTCTCGCTGTTCCCGCTGCTTCTCATCATCATCCTCGTCATCATGAGCATGCTCGGCAACGCCGACGACATGCTCCTGTACGCGACCGTGTACGGACTCATCCCGCTGACGGGCGTCGGCTTCCTCGTCCTCGTCTCGACGGTGAAGCAGGACGAGGTCGGCGACGGCTATCTCAACCCGGCCGACAGCAGCGACCGACTCGCCGAGACCAACAAGGAGGGGCTGGTTCACCTCGGTCTCGTCGAGAGCTTCGTCGGCGAGTACAGCCTCTTCGACCGCGTGAAAAATCGCGAGGGGACGTTCAAGACCAAGGAGTTGCTGAAACAGCCGCACATCTTCTTCCGCGACAACCCGCTTTTCACGCTCGTCTTCACGCTCCCCGTCGCCGCCGTCGTCATCGGCGTCTCGGCGGCCAACGGCGTCGCGCCGCTGTCGTGGGACGGCATGGTCGCCCAACCCGTCTGGGGGACGTTCGTCTGGTGGTACGTTCCGTCGTACATCGTCGCCGTTCCCCTCGCCGTGTTCCACACGTGGAACGTTTACTCGCGCAACGCCGTCGTCGGCAAGCTCTCCGACAACCTCCGGAAACTGTCGAGCGCCAACGACACCGGCCAGACGCTGCTCGAATCGGTCAAGACGGTGTCGGACACCTCGTCGGGGAAACTCGCCGACGAGTTCGACGTTATGTACGCGAAGGTCCACTACGGGATGAGCCTCAAGGAGGCGCTCGTCGAGTTCAACAACAAGTACCACATCCCGCGACTGGCGCGGACGGTCAAGCTCATCACGAAGGCCCAGGAGGCGTCCAGCCAGATTACCGACGTGCTGACGACGGCGGCCCAAGCGTCGGAAAACCAGGACGACATCGACCGCGAGCGGAAGTCGCGCGCACGGATGCAGGTGGTCATCATCATCATGACCTACCTCACGCTGTTGGCGGTGATGGCCATCCTCAAGACGCAGTTCCTCGACGTGATGTCGGGGCTGACGCAGGGCGGGGGCGGACAGAGCGCCGGCGGCATGAGCTTCGGCGGCGGCGTCGACACTAACGTGCTCTCCGTCCTGTTCTTCCACGCGGTCACCCTCCAGGCCGTCCTCTCGGCGTTCATCAGCGGCTACATCCGCGACGCCGACATCATCTCCGGCGTCAAGTTCGTCGTCGTGCTCCAGACCATCGCGCTCGCGGTGTGGGTGGTGGTCGGATGAGTCTGCGCCCCGAAGACCGGGCGCTTCGACGCGATCCCCGCGCGCAGACGACTATCGACTTCGCCATCGGCGCGGGCGTCTTCCTGCTCACCGTCGCGTTCGTCGTCGCGTTCGTCCCGTCGATGCTCGCGCCGTTCGCCGACGGGGGGCAGGAGGACACCGTCGTCGCCGACAGAGTGGCGTCGAACCTCGTCGGTGGGACGCTGAGCGCCCCCGGAACTCCGTACCGCGTCGACGGCGAGTGCGCGGCGGTGTTCTTCGATGCGCCGGTGGCCAGCGACCCCGACTGTGGATTCGACGGCACGTCGTTGAACGAGCGCGTCGGCGTCGCCGCCGACGTGCGTCTGAACGTCACTCTCGACGGTGACTGGACCGGTGACGGCGTCGAACGTCTCTGCTGGGACGAGAACGAACGGCGCGTCGTCGCGGCCAGTGCCAGCGGCTGCGATCACCGATTCGAGGACGGCGATACGCCGCCGACCGACACCAACTCGGTCGTCGTGGCGTGGCGAACCGTCTCGTTCGCGGGCGACCCCGCACAACTGGAGGTGCGCGTGTGGTGAACCGCGAATGCGGAACTGACCGCGGCCAAGCGCACACGCTCGAAGCGGTGTTGTCGGCGATGATTCTGCTCACGAGCGTCATCTTCGCGCTGCAGGTGACGGCGGTGACGCCGCTGTCGGCGAGTACGTCCAGCCAGCACATCGAGAACCAACAGCAGGCGACGGCCGAGGGGTTGCTCACCGCCGCCGCCGACTCCGGTGCGCTCGAACGGACGTTGCTACTGTGGGGCGACGGCGACGGCGACGGCGACCGTGAGTTCCGCGGGGCGACCAACGAGGCGTACTACACCGGCGGCTATCCGCCCACCGAGTTCGGACGGATGCTCCGCTCGACGTTCGGTGACCGCGGCGTCGCCGCGAACGTCTATGTCCGTTATCACACCGCCGCGGGCGACGAGCGCCGCCAGCGTCTCTTCTATCAAGGCGAACCGAGCGACAACGCGGCGATGGCAACGCACCTCGTCACGCTGTACGACGATGCGGTGCTGTACGACGATGAGGACGACGACGGTGTCGCCGAACCGACAGAGCCGGAGACGCAGATAGACGGCTCGAACTTCTACGCCGAGAACGTCGACGGAACCGACAGCGGCGTCTACAGCGTTCTCAGAGTGGAGGTGGTCGTGTGGCGGATGTGAGTCGGTTCGACGGTGCCGACGACCACCCCGACGACTCGGCGCTCCGCGACAGAGCGCAGTTGTTCCTCGTCGGCGCGCTCTCGCTGGCCGTCGTCTTCGTCGCGCTCTCGCTCATCCTCAACTCCGCCATCTACACGGAGAACCTCGCGACGCGCAGCACCGACGCGGCGGGCGGGGCGGCGGTGCTCGACACCCGCGCCGACGTCGAGGCGGGCGTCGCCGGACTCATAGAGTACGAGAATCGGAATCGAGCGTCGGTCGACCCCACCGCCGTCGAGAACGGGGTGGCGGAACTCAACAGCCAAGTCGGCAACTACAGCGTCCGCAACGGCCGTGCGGTGCGCGTTTCCTACGTGTCGAGAACAGACGGAACGGCCGCCGAGCAGTCGACTGAGGGGAATTTCTTCGCCGACGGAACGACGACGGCCGACTGGTCCGTCGCCACGAACGTCGACGGCCTCCGCGCGTTCGAGCAGCGAGTGCAAATCGGCTCGCTAGCCACCGAGTCGGGAGACCCGTTCGCCACCGAGTTCGTCGGCGGCGGCGACACCCATCGCGTCCGTCTCCTGCGCGTCGGCGACGACGACCTGCGCGTCGAAGTCACCACGCTATCGGGCGAAGTCGAAGAAACCGAACGTTGCGCGCTGTACGACGGCGCGTCCGTCGACGAGTCCGTCACCGTCGACCTCACGTCGGCTACCGTCGGCGGCGAACCGTGCCCGGCGCTGGAGTTCTTCGACGAGTCGGCCATCTACGACGTGTCGTACGAAAACGGCGACGCGGTCAGCGGAACTTATCGCTTCGTCGTCGACGAGGGGAGCGTCCAGGCGGTCCCCAACTCGAAGGAGGTCGTCTACGCTGTGACCGTCGACCTCGCGTACTACTCGTCGAACCTCGACTACGAGACGACGCTACGGGTCGCCCCGGGGGAGGCCGGTGCGTAGTCAGCGCTCGCTCTGGTCGTCACCGATGCGGACCGACCGCGCGGCGGCATCCAATACTGACCGCGCGGTGTCGACGACGCTGTCGTACGTGCTCGCGCTCGGCATCACAGGCATCCTCATCTCGGGGCTGCTCGTCGCCGGCGGCGGACTCGTGGAGGACCAGCGCGACCGGACGCTCGAAAACGAACTCCGCGTCGTCGGCCAGCAACTGGCCGCGGACCTCGAAACGGCCGACGCGCTGGTTCGCTCCGCGCCGTCGGGGAGGGTGCGACTCGCCCGGCAGCTCCCCCCGCGCGTCGTCGGGTCGAGTTACGTCGTCGAGATAGCCGACGAGGACGGCGACGGCGACACCGAGATGATTCACCTCTCGACGTCGAACCCGGACGTGACCGTCTCCGTCTCGTTTGCGACACGGACGACAGTCGCCGCCGATTCCGTTAGCGGCGGCGACGTGCGTATCGTCTACGCGGACGGAGAACTGGTGGTGGAGCATGCGTAGCCGTCGTCGGGGCGGATGCGCGTCGACCCGTCGCTCACGGGCGGTCAGCGAGACGGTGAGTTTCATCCTCGTCTTCGCGCTCATCACCAGCACCGTCGGCGTCGTCTACGTCTCCGGCTTTTCCGGCTTGCAGGACGCCCGCGACGCGGAGCGATTCACGAACGCCGAACGCGCGTTCGACGTGATGGCCGACAACCTCGCCGACATCCACCACGAGGACGCGCCGAGTCGGGCGACCGAACTCAAACTCGCCGAATCGCAACTGCTTCTCGGGCAGTCACACTCCATCGGTGTCGACATCGAGGGGCGTGATGCGGTCGACGACCCGGGGAAGTCCTACCAACCGATTCTCTTCCGGACCGGGTCGGGGCCGGAACTCGTCTACGAGAACGGCGCGCTCATCCGCACCGACGCCAGCGGCGGGTCGGTGATGCTCCGGGAGCCCGACTTTGTGTCCCGAGGAACCGGCGACGATCGAATTCTCGTCGTGCCGATGATTCTGACGAACCCCGGCGACGGCCGGTCGAACGTCGGCGGGTCGACGACGGTGTTAGTCCGCGCCGAGCACGCCGGAACCGAGCGGTTCCCCGACGCGACCACCTCGGTGACGCTCACGCTCGACACGACGACGGAGCGAGCGCCCGTCTGGGAACGGTACTTCGAGTCCGAACTCGGCCGCGAGTGCGAGTTGACCGGTGTAGCGGAGTCGACGGTGACGTGTTCGGACGTTCCGGTCGGCCGCGTGCACGTGACCGCGACGTATCTCACCGTCGAGTTCGAATAACTCTCCGACGCGAGTTCGGCCGACTCCGGTCGGCGACTTCTCAGTCGAACCGGCCGCAGACGCCTCGCCGCCTCAGTCGAGTTCGACGACGACTTCGCTCTCGCTCACCTGCAGGTACGTGACGTAGTTCTCGTCGCCGCTGTAGACGACACGGCCGCTGGAGACGCTCTCGCTTATCGTGTTGGAGTTCTTGTCGTAGACGATCAGCTCGAACGACGGCGAGAGCAGCGAGAAGTAGTGGCTGACGAGCGTCGAGAGCGGGAGTTCGTCGTTCTCGCCGGCCGTGTACGTCTCGCCGGAATCCGCCTCGTGCTCGTCGAACGTCACGCTCTCTCGGAGCTCTCCCGGCTTGAAGTGCATCAGTTCGCTCTTCTGGAGTTTTTTGTACGTGAGACTCGCACCGTTGTCGACGAAGTCCGCGTCCAGCAGCACCTCGTTGTCGCCGTCGCCGTCGAGGTCCTCGCAGTGAGTGGTGAACGCGTCGTCGTCGTACCACCCGTGGTACGTGTCGCCGCCGTCGTCGGAGTAGTAGACGGACGTCGAGATGGCGATGTCACATCCGCTGGAACCGGTCTTTCTGAGGTGAATCTCGAACTGTTGGTCTCCCTCCTCGGCAGCGAGCGACCACTGCAGGTTGTTGAAGTTCGCGCTGTCGCTGTCGTCGGGGCGCAACGCGATGCTGAAGTCGTCGAGGGTGTGTTCGGCCATCCCCCGAACGTCGATGGACCCGCGCTCGGCGGGCATCCGGAAGTCGCCGTTCGTCCCGAGGGTGACGAGTGCCACCGTCGCCGTCTGTGTCCCCGGATACACTTCGACCTCACCCTCGGTTCGACTTCGGAAGAACTCGGCCCACGCGCGATAGTATTCGCTCTGAACCTTGACGACGACGCGGCCGTTCTCGACGGGGTTCACGTATCGTCGCGCGCCATCTTCATCCTCCCCATACGTCGCCGACGAATCGGGGTACACCCGGTCTCCGCGCGACTGTGCCTTGATTCGTGCGCTCGATGCCCCGCTCGTCGTGGACGTCCCCGTCGCCCGAACGACCGGCAGCGTGAGCGTGCCGTCGCGGTAGTGGAACTCCGGTGGCGACACCATCGTCGCGCCGCCGTCGGCGGGCGCAGACCAGACGCCGCCGCCCTGATAGGCGATAGTGCCACCGTCAGCGGCATGGTAGACGACCGCTCCGAGCGGCTCGTCGTACAGCGTCTCGTCGCTTCCTGCGCCGTCGTAGTTCTCGTGGACGATGGTGAGTCGACCGCTCGACTCGTCGACGACGTACTGGCCGCCGGAGCGGCCCAGCGAGACGGTCTTGACTTCGGAGTCACCGAGTGCGACCGTCGCCGCCTTCGAGTCGAACAGCGTCATCACTTGTTCGGCTCGGTCGAACTCGGAGTGCGACTTCGCGTCGTCGATGGCGACGCCTCCGAGCGCGACGACGGCCGCCGTCCCGGCGACGACCAACCCGAACAACAGGACGACGCCGATGAGTTCCGACTGGGCGCGGTCTCCCCTTCTCGTTTCGCGCGCGAGTCGCCTCTCTCGCGCGGGCCTGGATTCCTGCATTGGACGCTGATTGTGCTCAACCTATAAAAATTCACGTCAGTCTACGTCGGATTGAGTTCCGACGCCGTCGTGCTCGTCGAGCGCTTCAGGGGGTGGCGCATCCAACCGCCGGTGACGCTCCAGAAAACCCGCGAACGACGAGCGCCCGGGTCGGCCGACGACGAGCGCGCTGTTTCCCTCCTCCTAGTTCGACCGGCACTGCCGTCACATCGGCCGCCTTCCGTTCGAAACGGAGGCAGTATCAGCGTGACCTGTCCTAACACTAAACAACACATATCGAGAAGCTTTACCGCGTTCACCTCGGCTACCCTCTTAGAATGGACTCGTGCTCATCGGCCGACGGGAAACTCCGCAGTCGGATTCGACAGCAGGAGGTCGTCGCCGAACTCGGTCAACGTGCGCTCGAAGCAGACGACCTCGACGCGCTGATGTGCGACGCGACGGCGGCCGTCGCCGAGACGCTGGACTGCGAGTTCTGCGAGGCTCTCGAACTACTGCCGGACGGAGCGGAACTCGTACTCCGAGAGGGCGTGGGCTGGCGGGACGAGCTCGTCGGAAACACGACGGTACCGGCCGACTGCGCCTCGCAGGCGGTATACACACTAAACACGGAGCGGCCCGTCGTCGTCGACGACCTGCGAAGCGAAGAGCGGTTCTCCGGCCCCGGGTTGCTGACCGACCACGACGTCGTCAGCGGTATCAGCGCTATCATCGGTTCGGTCGAACGGCCGTGGGGGATTCTGGGCGTGCACTCGACGCAGCGCCGAGAGCTTTCCGAACACGACGCCAGCTTCGTCCAAAGCGTCGCGAACATCCTCGCGTCGGCCATCGAGAACGAGCGAACGCAACACGAACTCGACGAAATCTACGGCCGCATCTCCGACGCCTTCTTCGCGCTCGACGAGGAGTGGCGGTTCACATATCTCAACGAGCGTGCGCACGAAGTAATCAACCCTGAGGGGCGGACTCTGGTCGGAGAACACGTCTGGACGGTGTTTCCCGAGGCGACCAGTCGAAAGTTCAAATCGAAGTACGAGCGGGCAATGTACGAACAGGAGACGGTCTCTTTCGAGGAGTACTACCCCGACCCGCTCGATACGTGGTTCGAAGTGCGGGCGTACCCCTCGGAAACGGGACTCTCCGTCTACTTCCGCGATGTCACCGACCGAAAGAAGCGCGAACGTGCACTCGAACAGAGCGAACAACGCTACCGAACGCTCGCGGAGTCGTTCCCGAACGGCATCGTCACCCTGTTCGACGACGACCTCCGCTACACGCTCGCGGCTGGGCAAGCCTTCGACTACCTCCCGGTCTCCCCGACCGACGTCGAAGACCACGCGCCGAGCGAAACGTGGGGGGACGACGTGGGCGAGGTGCTCGGCCCGGCGATGCGAGAGGCGCTCGACGGGAAGGAAGCGTCGATCGAGGTGTCGTACGTCGGTCGAGAGTGGAGCATCTACGCGGTGCCGATCGTCGACGAGGAAGGCGAAGTGTTCGCCGGGATGACGATGGCTCAGGACGTCACGGAACAGCAAGCACAGGAGCGGAAGTTGCGCGAGGCGAAAGACCAACTGGAGGCGGCGACCGACGCCGGCGCGGTCGGCACGTGGGAGTGGGACGTCCGGCGCGACGAGATGGTCGTCGGCCGGTCGTTCGCGCGGACGTTCGGGGTCGACCCGGAGGCGGCCCGCGAGGGCGTGTCACTCGACCGGTTCATCTCGGCCATCCATGAGAACGACCGCGACCGGGTCGTCGCCGACATCGAGGAGGTCGTCGAATCGTGCGGGGAGTACGAGTCCGAGTACCGCGTCCGGAACGCCGACGACGAACTCCAGTGGGTGGTCGCGCGAGGACACGTCGAGTGCGACGCGGACGGCGACCCCGTCACGTTCCCCGGCGCGCTCACCGACATCACGGAGCGCAAACGCGCCGAACTGGAACTACAGCGGAACAAGAGCCAACTGGAGTCGCTGTTCGAGGTGCTCCCCGTCGGCGTCGTCGTCGCGGAGGCCGACGGCCGACTGGTCGAAGCCAACGACACGGCGAAGGAGATCTGGGGCGGCGACGTGTTCGACGCCGAATCCGTCGAGGAGTACGTGCGGTTCCCGGCGGTGTGGGCGGAGTCGGGCGAGGAGGTCGAATCCGACGAGTGGGCGATGTCGCGGGTGCTCGACGGCGAGGAGGTGACCGACCCGAACATCTACGAAATCGAGGCCGCCGACGGCGAACGTCGCATCATCAGCGCGCAGGGGATGCCGGTTCGGGACGCCGACGGCGAGGTGACCCGCGGCGTCGTCACGATAACGGACATCACCGAGCGCCGGGAGAACCAGCGACGGGTCGAAGAGAGCGAACGCCGATACCGGACGCTCGTCGAACACTTCCCCGGCGGATCGGTGGGTCTGTTCGACAGCAATCTGGAGTACACCGCCGCGGGCGGACAACTCATGGACGAAATCGGTCTCAGCGCGGAGGACCGAATCGGAAGCAGCGTCTACGACACCTACCCCGACGAACTCGTCGACCAGGTCGAACCGCACTTCCAGGCGGCGCTCGACGGCGAGGAGCACTCCTTCGAGGTCGAGTTCTACGACCGCTACCTGCTGGCGCACACCCTCCCGGTGAGAAACGCCGAAGGCGAAGTGTTCGCGGGCATGGTCGTCGCCCAGGACGTCACCCAGCGTCGCGAGTACGAGCGGATGCTCGAAGCCTCCAACGAGCGACTGGAGCAGTTCGCGTACGTCGCCTCCCACGACCTGCAAGAGCCGCTGCGGATGATCTCGTCGTACCTCCAACTCATCGACCGCCGCTACGCCGACGATTTCGACGAGGACGGACGGGAGTTCATCGAGTTCGCCGTCGACGGCGCCGACCGGATGCGCGAGATGCTCGACGGCCTGCTGAAGTACTCGCGGATAACCACCCAGCAGGACCCCCTCGAACCGGTCGACCTCGACGAGGTTCTCGCGGATGTCCGCGACGACCTCGCGATCAAAATCGAGGAGAGCGACGCCGAGATCGAGGCGGAGTCGCTCCCGCGCGTCAAGGGCGACGAGCGGCAGTTGCGTCAGGTGTTCCAGAATCTGCTGGACAACACGATTAAATACAGCGGGGACAAACGCCCACGAGTGAACGTCGCTGCGGAACGAAACGGGGGGGAGTGGACCATCTCGGTCAGTGACAAAGGAATCGGCATGGACCCCGACGACACCTACCGAATCTTCGAGGTGTTCCAGCGCCTCCACACCCAGAACGGACACGACGGGACGGGTATCGGCCTCGCGTTGGTCGAACGCATCGTCGAACGTCACGGCGGCGACATCTGGGTGGAATCGGAACCCGGCGAGGGGTCGACGTTCTCGTTTACTCTGCAGGCGGTGGAGAGTCCCGATGAGTGACTCATCAGACGCCGGGAGACCGGCGGAAATTCTGCTCGTCGAAGACAACCCGGGCGACGTCCGCCTCACCGAGGAGGCGTTCAAGGAGGGGCAGATAGAGAACAAACTCCACGTCGTCACCGACGGGGTCGAAGCGCTCGACTTCCTCTTCAAACGCGGCGAGTACGCCGACGCACCGTGTCCGGACATCGTCCTGTTGGACCTCAACCTCCCGCGGAAGAACGGCGACGAGGTGCTCGAAGAGATCCGCAGCGACGCCGACCTCGCGAAGGTGCCGGTCATCATCCTGACGAGTTCGGGCGCGGAGTCCGACGTGGCGAAGTCGTACGAGTTGCACGCGAACGCGTATCTGACGAAACCGGTCAACCCGGTGGAGTTCGTCGAGACGATACGGTCGTTCAACTCGTTTTGGCTCTCGATCGTCCGGCTTCCGTGTGATCAACGCTGATGTCCGGAGACGAACTCGACATCCTCCTGATCGAGGACAATCTGGGCGACGTGAGACTCATCGAGGAGTATCTCCGAGAGCCGATCGGCGCCGCGGCGCAGGACGGCGCGAGCGAGGCGCATAGCGTCCCGTCGCTTCGACGCGCGGACTGCCTCACGGCGGGACTCGAACTGCTGGACAGCCGCGACGTCGACGTCGTGTTGCTGGACCTCGGTCTGCCGGAGAGCCAAGGGCTCGAAACGCTCGAAACGGTGCTCGAACACACGGCGCACATGCCCATCGTCGTTCTGACCGGACTGAAGGACGAGGCGGTCGGTCTGCAGGCGGTCGAGCAGGGCGCACAGGAGTACCTCGTCAAGGACGAACTGACGAGCGCGCTTCTACAGCGGTCGCTCCGCTACGCGATCGAGCGACAGAACCGCGAGCGACGGTTGGCCCACCAGCGCGAACAGCTCGCGGCGCTGAACCACCTCAACGCCGTCGTCCGCGACATCAACGAGGCGCTGGTTCAGCAGTCGACCCGCGACGAGATCGAGCAGTTGGTCTGCGACCGCCTCGCCGCCTCCGAGTCGTATCGGTTCGCTTGGGTCGGTTCCCTCGACCGGAACAGCCAGGAGGTCACCGTACGG
Organism: Haloprofundus salinisoli; assembly: GCF_020097815.1. NCBI lineage: Archaea > Methanobacteriati > Methanobacteriota > Halobacteria > Halobacteriales > Haloferacaceae > Haloprofundus > Haloprofundus salinisoli. Next base: position 346,414 of record NZ_CP083663.1, on the reverse strand, counting down.
GCCAAAGCCGGCGCCGAGGGCTACCTCGACAACGTCACCATCACTGCCGATGGGAGCGAAACGGCCAACGGACCGACGGGAAAGGCGATTCGGACGCAGGAGGTGCAGGTCGCCCAGCAGATTCCCGAGAACCCCGACTACGAGCACTGGCGAGAGCGCGCTCTCGAATACGGCTTCGAGTCGTCTGCGGCGATTCCCATCGCCCACGAGGGTCTCCTGTACGGCGTGTTGAACGTGTACGCCGCGCGGCCGTACGCCTTCGAGGGGGAGGAGTACGCGGTGATACGCCAACTCGGCGAAATTATCGGCCACGCCGTCGCCGCGCTCGACCGGAAGGCGGCCCTGATGAGCGACGACGTCACCGAGGTCCGATTCCGAGTCGAGAAGATGTTACAGCAGATCGGCGTCTCCGAGATTCCGGGCGGTTCCATCACCTTCGACCGCGTGGTCCCCATCGGCGACGACTCCTACCTCGCCTACGGGACCGTCGTCGAAGCGGAGATCGACTCGCTCCCGGGCCTCGTCGAGGAGGTCCCCCACTTCGAGAGCTTCAAGATAATCAGCGAGGTCCCGGGGTCCGCGCAGTTCGAACTCCACCTCACGAAGCCACCGATCATCTCGACGCTGGCCTCGCAGGGCGGCTACATCGAGGAGGCGACCATCGAGGACGGCGACTTCCACCTCGTGGTCCACCTCCCGCCGAACGCCGAGGTGTGGCGGTTGAGCGAGGCGATACAAGAGGCGTACCCCGACGCCGAGGTGGTCGCACAGCGGCAGACGACCCGCCGCGACCGGTCCGCACAGCAGATTCAGACGGCGGTGTCGGAGGAGCTAACCGAGCGCCAGCGAGCGGTGCTCGAAACCGCGTACCTCGCCGGCTTCTTCAACTGGCCGCGCGACAGCTCCGGGAAGGCCGTCGCCGAATCGCTCGGCGTGTCTGCGCCGACGTTCCACCAGCACATCCGGATCGGTCTCTCCAAACTGCTGGGTGCGCTGTTCTCTGACTCCGCGAAGGACGGGCGTGCGGAGTCTCGCTCGTAGAATACACGCTTTAGGTTCGAAAGCGAAAACGACGCAACGGCGTGACTTCACGTTCGGCTTCGATGGGTGAGCCTCGAGTATCCGAACTCTCGTCTCCGTACCGCCCGTCGGTCGCGTTCAGTACGCCTCGGTAGGCGACGGTACCGAGATGGGCGGCGTAGACGCCCCGGCCGGTCCACAGCCCGAACGCTCCGCCGTCGACGGCGAGCAGTTGCTTCAGCGGTCGCCGCACAGCGAGAGGAGCACGGGAGGAGATCGGAACGAGCTACAAGAGACGTGCGTAATGCCCATATTGCTCCACCAGTGAGTACACCCAATGACAGACCCCGAGACGCCGGGTGAACATCCTCGTCAAAGTTCTCCCGAAGCGGTCTTCGAGCGCGTCTCCGACGCGGTTTTTGCGCTCGACGAAGACTGGCGATTCACGTACCTCAACGACCGAGCCGAAACCCTGTTCGGGCGGGACATCGAGACACTCCGCGGGACGGTCATCTGGGAGGAGTTCCCCGAGATGGCCGACACCCCGTTCCAGTGGGAGCACGAGCGAGCGATGGAGACGCAGGACCCCGTCACGTTCGAGGCGCATTACCCGCCCCGAGAGAGCTGGTTCGAGATGCGCATCTACCCCTCCGAGACCGGCCTCTCGGTGTACGCCCACGACGTCACCAATCCGGACGAGCGACAGCAGGAACTCGAAAAGCGGGAGCAGGCCCTCCGACGCGCCAGCGAGGTGATGTCGGCGACGGACCGGCCGTTCTCCCAGCAGATGGAATCGCTTCTCGAGGTGGTTCGCACGACGGTCGGAACCAAGTTCGCGACGCTCTCGCGCGTCGACGAGAGCGCCGGCGAGTACATCTTCGAGCACGTGGCGACGCCGGAGGGGTCCGGCCTCGAATCGGGCGACACGACGCCGCTCTCGACGCTCCCCAACTGTTCGCGCGTCGTCGAGACGGCGGAGACGCTCGTCCTGCAGGACGTGGAGGCGGAGGCACCGGAACTGGTCGACCCCGAGTGGGGCATCTCCTGTTACCTCGGGACGCCGGTCATCGTCAACGGGAACGTGTACGGGACGTTCTGCTTCTACGGGATGAAGGCCCGAACCGAGGAGTTCTCCGACTGGGAGGTGTCGTTCATCAGCCTGCTCAGCAACTGGGTGAGCAACGAACTCGAGCGCGAGGTGTACAAACGAGAGCTCAAGGAGTCCAACGAGGAGCTCGAGCAGTTCGCCTACGCCGCCTCCCACGACCTGCGGGAACCGCTGCGGATGGTGTCGAGTTTCCTCGGGCTCATCGAGCGCCGCTACGCCGACGACCTCGACGAGGACGGACAGGAGTTCGTCGAGTACGCGATGGACGGAGCGAACCGGATGAACGACATGATCGAGGGGCTGCTCGAGTACTCGCGTATCGACACGCGCGGCAGTCCCTTGGAGCCGGTGTCGTTGGACGCCGTCTTCGAGGACGTCCGCGAGAACCTTCGAGTGAAAATCGAGGAGTCCGACGCCGATATCGACGCGGAGTCGCTCCCCCGCGTCGAGGGTGATACCAACCAACTCCGACAGCTGTTCCAGAACCTGCTGAGTAACGCCCTCGAGTACAGCGGCGAAGCGCCGCCGCGGGTGCACGTCTCGGCGGAGCGGCTGGACGACAAGTGGCGGGTCTCGGTCAGTGACGAGGGCATCGGCATCGACTCCGACGGCGCAGACCGCGTCTTCGAGGTGTTCCAGAGCCTCCACACGCGGGAGGAGGGAGCCGGCATGGGAATCGGTCTGGCGCTGTGCGAGCGCATCGTCGAACGCCACGGCGGCGACATCTGGTTCGAGTCCGAACTCGGCGAAGGGACGACGTTTCACTGCACGCTTCCGGCGGCGGAGTCCGACGACTGAACGCGTCGCGTCCGTCGTCCGCTCGTAGCGACGGGTCGCCGACTCGGTTTTCGGTCGGGTTCGTGGCCGGCGAATCCAGCCGTTCCGGCAACTGCGACGTGCACTACTCGAAGTAGTCGCAAAAACCCGGGCGCTGCTCGAACGGGGCGCTCACTGTCAAACGCTCCCCGAGAAAGCAGTTCGAGTGGACTCGTGGGGGTCACGCGAACGAGCGAAGCGAGTGAGTGTGACTACGCGAGCCCATAGACTGAGGGAGTGAAACGACCGAAGAAGATGGACTCGCGGGGATTTGAACCCCGGGCCTTTCCCCTGCCAAGGGAACGATCTACCACTGATCTACGAGCCCTCGTCTGCACTCTCACGTATCTCAGACCGAGTAATAAGGGCTTCGACTCATAGAGCGCGTGCGTCACATCCGCACGCCGTCGGGCGACCATCGCGTCCTCGACGCCCGCGAGTCCACCGCGACGAGTCGAAACGGTTTAACCTCCGAGGGGGGTACCCACCTGTGGGAACAGCACGGCCGCAACTCTGACTCGCCCGGGTTCTCTCTCCGGGCTTGGGATTGCGGAAGTGCACCGACAGCCGTCGGTCACGCTTTCTGCGGTCAGTGCCGTTCCAATTTCGAACTATGGCACGAATGCACACCCGTCGCCGCGGCTCGTCCGGTTCGGACCGCCCGGCGACAGACGAAGCCCCCGAGTGGAGTGACGTCGACGCGGACGACGTCGAACAGCGCGTCGTCGAACTCGCAGAGCAGGGCCACGACCCAAGCGTCATCGGCCTGAAACTGCGCGACGAAGGCGTCAAAGGCACCCCGGTCCCGAACGTCAAGCTCGCGACCGGCAAGAAAATCACCGAGATTCTCGACGAGAACGACGCCTCGGACGACCTTCCCGAGGACCTCAAGAACCTGATGCAGCGCGCGATTCGCCTCCGCGAGCACGTCCAACGCAACCCGCAGGACCACCAGAACCGTCGCGCCCTGCAGAACACCGAGTCGAAGATTCGCCGTCTCGTCAACTACTACCGAGGCGACGCGCTCGACCCGTCGTTCCGCTACAGCTACGACGTCGCCGTCGAACTCCTCGAATAATCTGAGATGTCGACTGCGCGCTCCGCCAACGCCGAGACCGCCCCCGCCGCCGTCGCTTCGGCACTCGCCGACGCCCCGTTCGTCCGGGTCGTCGCGCGCGCCGACGGCGACTCGCTGGCCGCGAGTGGCATCCTCGCGCGTGCGCTGCGGAGCGCCGACACTCCGTTCCACGTCCAGCTCCGGCCGAATCCGACGGTCGTCGACGACAACGATACCGTCGTCTCCGTCGGCGCGACGACGGCGTCGCTCGCCGTCCCCGGTGACGACTCGCCGGCGACGCTCGCGGCGTACCGAACCGCGCGCGAACTCGGCGACACGCCGGACTCGACGCTCGCACTCGCGGGCGTCGCCGCGGCCGGCGAGTCGCTCGCCGACGACGCCTACGACTCGATTCGGTCGGCCGCCGAAGCCGCCGGGGTGACGCGACGTCCCGGCGTCGGCGTGCCGGTCGGCGAGATCGCCGACGGCCTCGCCCACTCGACGCTGCTTTCCGCGCCGTACTCCGGCGACGTGGAGGCGGCGCGGGCGATGCTCGCCGAAGCGAGCCTGCCGGCCGAACTCGACGCCGACGCGCACCGCCGCGTCGCCTCCCTCGCCGCGCTCGACGCGACAGGGGCCGACGACGCGACGCCGCGTGCGGTCGAGTCGCTCGACCGCGTCCTGCGTCCGTACGCGACGCCGGACGGCCCCTTCGAGACGGTCGAAGGCTACGCGGACGTGCTCTGCACCGTCGCCCGGGAACGCCCCGGAACCGGCGTCGCGCTCGCGCTCGGTCACGCTACCGACGCGACGCGGCGGGCCGCGCTCGACGCGTGGCGCAACCACGCGCTCGAAGCCCACACCGTCCTGCGCGAGGCCGACACCGCCAGATTCGCCGACTGTTTCGTCGTGCGAACGGGCGTGGATGCCGACTCGCTCGGCGCGGTGGCGACGATTGCGCGACTGGTCCGCGACTTCCGGTCGCCGGAACCGGTCGTGCTCGTCGTCGGCGACGGCGTCGCCGCCGCCGCGAGCATCGACTCCTGCGAGTTGGGCCAGACGATGGCGACGGCGGCCGCCGAACTCGGCGGCGCGGGCTACGGACGCGGAGACGAAGGCGAAGCGCGCTTCGACACGGAGGAGACGGACGCACCGACCACATCGGACGCATCGACGACAGACCAACATCCGTTCACCGCGGCGTTCCGGGAGGCGCTTCGCGCATGAGTGAGACGACGAGTGCGCGAACCGCCCGCGTCGAGACGACGCACGAGGAGGCGGCGCTCGTCGCCGCCGCGCTCGCCCCCGACGACACCGACGAGATGACGACGACAGTGAGTGAAAATCGCATCGTCACCGTCATCGAGCGGGAGACGACCGGCGGCCTACAGGCCACGGTCGACGACTACGTGGTGAACCTGACGGTCGCAGAGACCGTCATCGACGCAGCTAGAGACACAACATGAGCGAACGTTCAGTATCCAAGCAGAAACGAGGCAAGCGATGGTACTCCGTGCTCGCGCCCGAGCAGTTCGACCGGGCCGAACTCGGCAAGACCGTCGCTGAGGAACCGGAGATGGTGTACGGACGCACCATCGAGACCACGCTCGGCGAACTCACCGACGACGCCGGCGCGAACAACACGAAGCTCACGTTCAAGATCAACGACGTGGGCTCAGACTCGGCGTACACCGAGTTCATCCAGCACGAACTGACGCGCGACTACCTGCGCAGTCTGGTTCGCCGCGGCGCCTCGAAAGTCGAGGCGAACGTCACCGTCCTGACGACCGACGACTACCGCGTCCAGGTCCAGCCCGTGGCGTTCACGACGAAGAAGGCCGACCGCAGCCAAGAGCAGGCGATTCGGCGGGTCATGATCGACCTCGTCAACGAGGCCGCCGAGGACCGTAGCTTCGAGCAGCTCATCGACAGCATCGTCGAGGGTCGACTCTCCTCGGCCATCTACGGCGAGGCGAAGACCATCTACCCGCTCCGCCGGGTCGAGGTCCAGAAGCTCTCGCTGGAGGCGCGTCCCGAAGAGGTCGAAGCCGAAGAGGAGGCCGCCGTCGACGTCGACGAGTCCGACGTGGCCGAAGAAGTCGCCGAAGAAGCCGAGTAAGCCGAACGAGTCGGCTTCCCGCCGCGAACACGAATTTTTCCGAGTCGAACCTCAGAGCCGTCGCTCGACTACGACTGATCGCTCGACTGTGACTGATTCCCGGAGGCCGAACTCTCCTCGACGATAACCGTCCCGACCATCCCGCTTCGCTCGTGCGGGAGGCAGACGTACTCGTACCGTCCGGGTACCTCGAAGGTGTGCGCGAACGTCTCGCCGTTGTTGATCGCACTGTCTCGGTTACGCCACGCGTCGCGGGCGGCTTGTTCGTCCTCGTAGCCGCCGCTGGCGAAATAGTCGGCCTCCGCCGGGATGGAGTTTTCGTAGGCCGTAACCGTGTGGTCTCGGGTACTCGTGTTCTGCCAGACGACCTCCTCGCCGACGGAAACCGTGATCTCGGGCGGGTCGAACGCCACCGCCGTCATCCCGACGTCGTACTCTTGGCCCTCCCCCTGTCCGCTCACGCCGCCACAGCCCGCAAGCGCCGTGAGTCCGGTAGCCCCGACCGCGGCGAGAAACGCGCGTCGCTTCATACGTTGCCCTCGGTACCGGTCGGATAAAGGCGGCGTGGTCTGCGCGTCGAACCGTCGACGGACGTGTCGTCGAACAGCCCGCCGACGCACGCGCCATCAGCGGCCCCGACGACGGATAAAAAAACGTATACCGCGCCTCCGCAACCCCGAAACTATGCACCCCCGGTTCGTCGTCGGACGGTTGGGTATCGCCGACGTGGTCACCGTCGGCAACGCCGGCCTGGGGTTTCTCGCCGTCGCCACCGCCAGCGTCTATCCGGGCCTCGCCGCGAGGCTCATTCTGCTGGCCGCCATCGCAGACGGCCTCGACGGCGTGCTCGCGCGGCGCTACGGCGGCACCGACGCCGGGCCGTACCTCGACTCGCTGGCCGACGTGGCGTCGTTCGGCGTCGCTCCCGCGATGGTCGTCGTCGCCGCGGTCCGCGCGGTGTGGGGGTTCGACTCTCTGCGCGTCGTCGTCGCCGTCGCCGTCGCGGCGCTGTTCGTCGTACTGGCGGTCACTCGTCTCGGGATGTACACCGCCTACGACGCCGACTCCGACCAGACGCGCGGCGTCCCGACGACGCTCGCGGCGACGGTTCTCGCCGCGGGCGTGCTCGTCGGGTTCACCGACCCGTTCCCGCTCGTCGGATTGACCGCCTTGCTCGCTGTCCTGATGGTGACGACGATTCCGTACCCCGACCTGCACACCCAGGACGCGCTCGTGATGGGCGTCGTGCAGGCGCTGGCGATTCTGTTCCCGCACCGTCTCGGCGGCGGGTTCGCCTTCGGTCTCCTCTTTCTGGCGCTGGCGTACATGTTCCTCGCGCCGCGGTTCTACTGGGGCCGCTGATTCGCCCGCTCTCGGGTCGTTCTCGACTCGCTCACATCCCCATGTCGCTGGCGTCGTCCGGCACCGGCAGCTCGTGCGCCGAGACGCCGAGCAGTTCGGCGGCGTGGTCGAGCGCCATGTCGAAGCCGTAGTAGCGCTCCAGTTCGGCGCTGTCGCCGGTCGGTCGGACCTTCAACATCGCGTAGCCGTCGACGTTCTGTGCGATGGCGGCCGTCTGTCCCTCGCGCGAGAACCGCACGACGCGCTCGTCGGCAGTTTCGTAGTAGCGCGCCTCCACGTCGTCGGCGCTGGATTCGCTCATGGCTCGTCGTTAGGAACAGCCGGACCTATGGGTTCCGGAGTATAGTACGCGGTCGCCGTCGCCGGCGGCCGCCGGATGCGGTCGCTCGGGGGACGGTGGATATGAGATATGAGTGCGGACAGTCGGGGTTGCCCGGCGTTCCGGCACGGGGAATCCCGGTTGCCTCCTCCACCCCGCGATCCAGCGAGCGACGCACGTCCGACGGTGGGCTGCTCGCTTCCGCGCCTGACCCAGTACCGCCGATGAATCGTGACGGTTCGCCCCTGCGGACGAGCGCCACGAAACCGCTGTCCCCGCAGGACGAGGTTTCTACGTTGGCTCCCGGGGCCCGCGCCGGTCTGACCGGACGCGCCCGACGTTCGGTCCCCGCTAAAGACTCTATGGCGGGTAGGAGAGCAGGGCCTAACTGCCCGACCTAGTCCACCCCAAAATACTCCGGTCCGGCTTAAGGGCCTTTCGACTCTCGTCTCGTGAGAACACGGTGACGGCGCGGCGGTCGGACGCCGATTCGACTCAGACCACTTCGCGGGCGTACACGCCGGCGACCACGGCGACCACGGCCGAGAGCGCGACGACGGCCCAGCGGTGGTACTGTATCCACGCGGCTTCCGGCGGGAAGCTGAACAGCAGCGTCGAATCGATGGTCGTCGCCCACAGAAGCGAGAGCACGACCATTGCGAGCCCGAGGACGACGGCGATACCCGCGACTAAATCCGGTTCGGCGTTGCCGCGCGTCCCCGAGAGAAACGCGACGGCGGCGATGACCGAGAGGAACCCGACGCTGTTCGCACCGACGGAGCCGGCGGCGTAGTACGCCGACAGCGGTGCCGCCGGGTTGGTGACGACGAGGTAGGGGACCGCGACGACGACGAGGAGCACGAGACTGACGACGGTGCCGGCGGTGGCGGCGGCGTCTGCGGTGCGCATACCGACCGTTCGGTCCGCGAGGAGGTTAAACCGTTTGAGACGCGCGCGACGTTCCAGAAGGGAAATCGGTAAGCGGGTGGCACGCACCCGTCCGGTATGGAACGCGTAGCGATCATCGGTGCGTCGATGACCCAGTTCGGACAGCGCGACGCCTGGATCCGCGAGTTGCTCGCGGAGGCCGGGCGGGGCTGTCTCGACGACGCGGGCGTCGTACCGGACGCGATAGACCACCTCTACGTCTCGAACATGGCCAGCGGCGAGTTCGAGGGCCAGACCGGTATCTCGAACGCCCTCGCGCACGACCTCGCGGCGATGCCCGCGTACACCGCTCGTATCGACCAGACCTCGTCGTCGGGCGGTGCGGGCACCTACGCCGCCTGGCAGTCGGTCGCCTCCGGCGCGAGCGAGATGACCCTCTTGGTCGGCGGCGAGAAGATGACCCACCGGACGACGGCCGAATCCACCGACGTCATCGCCTCGCTCACCCATCCCGTCGAGTACAAACACGGCGTCACGCTCCCGAGTTTCGCGGGACTCACCGCACGACTCTACCTCCACGAGTACGACGCGCCGCGCGAGAGCCTCGGGAAGGTCGCCGTCAAGAACCACAAGAACGGCGTCGACAACCCCCACGCGCAGTTCAGAAAGGAGGTCGACCTCGACACCGTCCTCGGGTCGCCCGTCGTCGCCGACCCGCTTCGACTCTACGACTTCTGCCCCATCACCGACGGGAGCGCGGCGCTCATGTTCTGTCCCGAGTCGGTCGCCCGCGAGTACACCGACGAGTACGCCGTCGTCTCGGGTATCGGCGGCGCGACGGACACCCACGTCGTCCACGAACGCGCGGACCCGACGACGATGGGTGGCGTCGCCAACTCCAGCGAAATCGCCTACGAGATGGCCGACCTCGGCCCCGACGACGTCGACGTGGCGGAACTGCACGACATGTTCACCATCCTCGAGTTCCTCCAGTCAGAGGACCTCGGCTTCTTCGAGAAAGGCGAAGGCTGGAAGGCCGTCGAGGAGGGCGTCACCGACCGCGACGGCGACCTTCCCATCAACACCTCCGGCGGCCTCAAGTCGAAGGGCCACCCCCTCGGCGCGTCGGGCGTCGCGCAGGTGTACGAGATATACAAACAGCTCACGCGCGACGCCGGGGACCGACAGGTCGACGCCGACACCGGCCTGGCCTGCAACGTCGGCGGCTTCGGTAACTGCGTGACGACGACGATTCTGGAGGCGGAACGATGAGCGAAACCACCGAACGCGACGCGCACGACGACACCCCACCCATGGAAGCGGCTCGCTACTCCGACGGCAGCATCACCTACCCGCCGCACCCGCTCGGTCCCGACGGCGAGCAACCGGTCGACACTGTCGACCTGAGTGAGTACACCGCCACTATCGTCACGTGGACGACGAGCACGGCGACGCCGCCGGGCGTCCGCGCGCCGAACTCGCTGGCTATCGTCGAGTTCGACGTCGACGGCGAACCGGTCGGCGCCATCGGCCAACTCGACGTCGACGACGAGAATCCGGACGTGGCGATCGGCGACGAAGTCGAACCCGTCTACGCCGAGGAACTCCGCGACCCCGACGCCGGTATCCGCGAGAAGGAGAGCCAGGAGTGGGACGGTTACCGGTTCCGCCCCGTTCGTTGAGTTAGCATCCCTCAGTGCAGACTGTCGCCGTCGCGTCGGCGTCGACGGTGAGCACTTCGCACTCCCGACCGCATCCGCAGTCGGCGACCGATACCAGCGACTCTACGTCTCGAAGCACGGAGACGAACCGCTCTCCTTCCGGCGTCAGCGCGTAGCGCGTCCGCGGCGGCGACGTCGCCTCGACGCTCCGACTGACGAGGCCGTGGCAGCGGAGCTCCCCGAGTCGTTTCGAGAGCGTCTTCGCCGTCACGCCGTCGAGTTCGCGGCGCATCTCGTTGAATCCGGCGTCCCGTTCGGAGAGTAACCGGAGCACGTGGAACGCCCACTTCCCGCCGAGCGTCTCGTGGAGTCGATGCCAGAGCGTCTGCCAGTCTTCGCCGTTCGCGTCCGTCATTGGGGTCCGGTACGCACCGACGGCGGGTAAACGTAGCCGGCGGGTTTCCGCGCGGAAAGCTCCTTTATATCACTAAACTGTCCAATATATGGCGGCGGCGGGCGTAGTACTACTCGTGCCATCGAACGACTGTGCCGAAGCCGGTTGCTGTGCCGAATCGACCACCGAAAACCGATACACCTGCTCGCCGTGCTGTTCCCCCTGCTGTTGCTGCTGACCGCGAACGTCCGCGAACGTTTTTGAGAGAAGGGGCGGCCACCCTCCCGAGTAGCCTGACGAGTCGCCCACGGCGGCCGAGGCGGGAGTACGGTGACCCGTCGTGCGCTTCGATTCACCGTCTGTTCGCCAGTTCGGTGCCGAGTCGCTACTCCTCGTCGTCCTCGGTTTTCGGCTCCTCTCCACCCTCGGGTTTGGGCTCCTCGCCGCGTTCGGCCCGCTCGACCTCGTCACGAATCGAATCCAGTTCCGACTCGATGTCGACTGTCGGCGCGTCGTCGGGGTCTTCGGGCTCCTCGTGTTCGTCGTCGGCGTCGTCGCTCTCCTCGTCGCTGACGTCGATTCTGACCGCTCCGTCGTTGAGCCCATCGTTGCGATCGTTTCGCCGCATCCGACCGTCTCGCTCCCGATTCGCCCGCGTTCGGTCGTCCGTCGAGCGGTCGCGCCGTCCCGAGTTGCGGGAGCGTCGCTGGCTGTCGGCGAGGCGGTCCTCGATGTCTCTGGAGAGCCGACGGGCCTCTTCGACGATGTCGCGGGACTCGCCGTCCTCGGGGAGGTCTGCCTCCGAGAGCGCGCGCTGAAGCTCCGAGAGCGCGCGCTCCAATCCGTCGACGGCGACGCGACCCACGTCGTCGGCGCGGCGACGCGTCGTTTCGCGGGCGGTCCGACTCTCCTCGCGTATCGCGCGTTCGGGGTCGGCCAGGCGCAGCAGTCGCTGGAACAGTTCGAGCGCCTGAATCGTCGCCTCCAGCGTCGAGATGACCGTCGGGATGGTGTACTCCTCGGTGAACCGGAGGATATCTCTCGGCGTCGGCGGTTCGAAGGGTCGGCGGCGGGGGGCTCGCTCCTCGCGGAGTTCGGATCGGAGTTCCGACAGCGTCTCCTCTAACTCCCCGAGGAGGTCTTCGAGGTCGTCGTCGTCGCGGCGGCTCATAGCTTCGCGTTGGTCGCCTGACCTGAATAAGGCTTTGTCCGCAACCGAGTCGGGCGCAACTCCCGGACGGTCCGCGCTCCGTGCGAAGCGGGTTACCGCGGCTTCGCTCGCTGGTACTGCACCGGCCAGTCGACGTCGACACCGAGTTTTTCGGCCGCGTGGAGCGTGAAGTAGGGGTCTCGGAGGTACTCGCGGCCGACGACGGCGAGGTCGGCGCGTTCGTTCCGAATCAGCTGGTCGGCCTGTTCGGCTTCGGTGATTTTGCCTACTGCGCCGACGGGCATCTCGCTCTCTTCGCGGATGGACTCGGCGAACTTGACCTGGTAACCCGCGCCCGTGTTCGTGATCTGTTGGTCGGGGTGAACACCGCCGGAGCTCACGTCGACGAGGTCGGCACCCACCTCTCGAAGCAGCGGTGCGAGGCGAACCGACTGTTCGAGGTCCCACGACTCGCGGTCCGGCAACCAGTCGGTCGCCGAGATGCGGACGAACACGGGCTTATCGTCGGGCCAGACGGTCCGGACCGCCGAGGTGACCTCGCGGACGAGTCGCGTTCGGTTCTCGAAACTGCCGCCGTAGTCGTCCTCGCGGGTGTTGGTGACCGGCGAGAGGAACTCGTGGAGGAGGTAGCCGTGGGCCGCGTGGACCTCGGCTATCTCGAACCCGGCGAGATGCGCGCGCTTTGCGGCTTCTGCGAACTGGTTGACGACGGCTTCGAGGTCGTCGGCGTCCAGTGCGTGCGTCTTCGGATACGACTCCTCGCGCGGCCACGGTTCGTCGGTCGGTCCGTACACCTCCCACCCTCGCTCGTCGGGCGCGACGGGACCGCCGCCGTCCCACGGCCGATGAGTGCTCGCCTTCCGCCCGGCGTGAGCTAGCTGAATCGCCGGCTGGCTCCCCTGCGAGCGGATGAACGACGCGATGGGCGCGAGCGCGTCCGCCTGCTCCTGCGTCCAGATGCCGAGGTCGTCCGGCGAGATGCGCCCCTCCGGCGAGACGGCCGTCGCCTCGGTCATCACGACACCGGCCCCGCCCACCGCTCGGCTCCCGAGGTGGACGCGGTGCCAGTCGGTGGCGACGCCGTCGGGCGACGAGTACTGACACATCGGTGAAACCATCACACGGTTCGGAATCTGCGTCCCGCGAAGAGTCAGGGGACTGAACAGCGAATCCGTCATCGTGGGTGCTACGAGGGCATCTACAAAACGACTGTCGACTCGTCGGTACGTCATACCCACAATATTTATTGTACACACGGTCGTCTCTCTTCGAATAATGAACGCTCCCGGGCAAAATTCCGTCACCCAGACCCTCTCGGAGTTGAAGCGCCGGGGGTGTAACATCCTGGTCGTCGGGTCCGCAGCGCTCGACGCCCGACAGGCCCTCACTCGACGACTTCTCGGCGACGCACTCACCGAGTCGCGGAAACGACTGTTCGTCTTCACCGACGGCGTCTACACCCACGAGCGCCTCGGAAACGGCTCGCAGGATACCGACTCGGTCCGCGTCGTCTCGCAGTCGGCGGTGGTCCGTAGTCCGGCGGTGACCGAAGGGCTCTCCGGGTCGAGCCTCGGTGGCCCGGTCTCCAGAGAGTACGTCGAAGCCGACGACCTCGGGTCGCTATCGTGGGCCATCGGCGACGCCATCACGGCGTTCGAGATGTCGGGTGGGCTCGACACCGGCGAACTCCGACTCTGCTTCGACTCGCTTTCGCCGCTCGTCGACGAAAACGGCGTCCAGTCGGTTCGGCGTTTCGTCAGCGTCGTCGGCGGACGAGTCAACTCAGTCTCCGGTATGGCACACTACCACCTCTCGGTCCCGTGCGACGACCCGCTCGTCGACGAACTCGCAGAGTCCTTCGACGCCGTCGTCGAACTTCGAGTCTGCGACGAGACGCCGGAGCATCGGTGGCGCTTCCCCGACCGATCGCTCTCGACCGAGTGGCTGGCTATCTGAATCCGCTATCGGCGCGTCTGCGGCCTCGTTCCGCCGCTCGGTCGGCGATGTTCGCTACCGAATTCGGTTTAGGGCAACCAAAACATATTTTGCTTTAGGCTCACCTAACACGACCATGGCTGTTTCCGACGCCCGCGACGACGACTCCGCCCGCCCGGTGGACCCCGAGTTCTCCGTTTCGGCGTGTCAAACCTCACAGAACCGAACCGTATTCACCGAAGACGGAAACAACGACGGCTGGATAGCGACCGACTTCACCGTCGCTCTCGAGCGGTAGTTTCCTCGAACCCTCCGGCGAAGTCACCTCCGCGCTTCGTCTCTCCTCACCGTTCCTCGGACACCGGACGGACCTGCGGCTCCGCACCTTGCTCCTTCGAGCGGCGTGGCCGTCGCTGCGGGAGTGAAAAAAGAAAAGAATCGTCCGGTCGGCCGACGGGCCCTCGTCTCAGTGCGTCGCTTCTTCGAGCACCAGCGTGTCGTCCTCGAGGTAGTGCTCGATGTGGTGGGCGTCCTCTTCGACTTCGACCAGAATGGTCCGAAGGATCTCCTCGGTCGCCGGGTCGCCGAGGTTACCGGCGAGCTGGATGTGCTCGCGCAGGTCCTCGATGATGTCACCGTACATTTCGAGGTCGTTCTCCAGCGAGGTGCGGACGTCGTAAACGTCCTCGCCTTCGAACTCGACGGTGGCGCGCTCTTCCTGGTTCGACGGACCGGCGACGGGAACGCCGCCGAGCGCCTGTGCGCGCTCGGCGATGATGTCCGCGCCTTCTTCGACGTGTTCGTACGCCTCCTCGAGGAAGCGGTGGAGTTCGAGGAACTCCGCGCCCTCGACGTTCCAGTGGTGTTTCTTCAGTTGGTGGTAGAGGACGTACGCGTTGGCGAGGTCGGTGTTCAGCGCGTCGATAATCTGTTCGGCTTTGTCCTTGTCGATACGAAGCGCTGTCTCCTCCACCTCGTCGGCAGGCTGACGGACGGTCTTCTGGGTACTCATAGCACTCCTTCGTAGGGACGCCATTCACTTAAAAGTTGAGTCTACAAAAATCCTTTTTCGGCTTTCCAAAAAATACTTTCCGACAAGTCGTCAATCTGTTCGCACTGAACTGAAACGTTCTACCCCATCGAGTACCGTCCGATGAGGCCGCGGATGCGATACCGGTCGTCGTGGGGTCGATACTCCCCTCATTCGGTCAGACAAACTGTGGTTCGTCGATGTTGATACACCGCGATAGATGCATATAGTTGGATGTGTACTAGTACCATGCTGGTCATTATCATAGTGTGTTGGACCGGCAGCGGCCACGAACGGCGCGGGTTCGTCATGGTCCCGCGCGGGTAGGGTCGTGGCCGCAGTTTTCTCTCCGTCGTGGGGGGCCCAAAGGGAAACGCTCTTTTGACGCACGTGCGGAGACTCAGCATATGACTGACGGGGACGACGAGACGCCCACCGAGGCGCCCGACGAGGAGTCGGCCACCGACGAATCCTCCAAGATTACGCCCGAGAGCCTCGACGAGCGCCTCGACACCGCCGAGGAGAAACTCGACGCGGCGGAGACGGAAGCCGACCTCGACGAGGTCGAACAGACACTGGAGATCATCGCCGCCGATATCGAAGCGGCAGAGCTGTCCGAACCCGACGACGAGGACGAGGAGAGCCCGCAGGAGGAGCTCGAATCGCGCCTCTCCGACCTGCGTGACGACCTCGAATCCCAGCGCGGGCCGTACGCCGAGGACGTCGTCGAGGACGTAGAGAACGCGAAGACGAAAATCGAGGACACCCGGTGGACCGACCGCGGCGAGAGCGAGATCGCAGAGGCCGTCGAGTCGTTTCTCGACACCGTCGCCGACATCTTCGAGGAGGACGACGAGAGCGACGCCGTCATCGACGCAACCGTCTCGACGGGCGACGAGAGCGACCTCGTCTCGGCGCTCGACGCCGTCGAGAAAACCGTCGAATCGGCGTCTCTCGACGCCGACGAAGACGAAGAGACCATCGCGGCGCTCCTGGAAGCGACCGACTTGCTGGAGTCGGACCTCGAAGACGCCCAGGAGTGGGACGATTTGGAGACGCGCGAACAGCTCGAAGTCGAGGGCTTCTACGACGTGCTCGGCCACTACAAGGACTACCCGCCGGAGTGGAGCGCGCTGAAGGAGCACGAGAAGCGCGGCAACGTCGAGATGGTGCTGCTCGCGCTCGACAGCCTCCAGTCGGACTTCATGGAGAAGCACTGTCTCGAAGCCATCACGCGGATGAACGACGCCCGCGCGTTCGACGCGATGCACCAGCGCGCACAGAAGCGCGACAAACCGAGCATCAGAGCGCTCGGTAAGATGGGGACGGGCGCGCTCGACGCCGTCGAGACGCTCGTCGACTACGTCGACTCCGACAAGGACCCAGCCCTGCAGAAGGTGACGTTCAAGGCGCTCGGCGAGATCGGCAGCGAGGAGGCGACGCAGCCGCTGGCGGACAAACTCGTCATGGAGAACGACAACGTCCGACCGCACGCCGCACGCGCGCTCGGTCTCATCGGCGACACTCGCGCCGTCGAACCGCTGGCCGACACGCTCGAAGACGACGCGAGTCCGAACGTCCGCGCGAGCGCCGCCTGGGCGCTTCGCCAGATCGGCACCGAGAAGGCGCTGGAAGCCGTCGCCGAACACACCGACGACAACTCGTTCATCGTCCAGCACGAAGTCGAGCAGGCCAAGCAGTCGCTCGAAGCGACGACGCCGACGGCGTAAGGGGAGGCGGTCTCAGTTTTCACGCGAGAAACGTCGAGAGGAACAGCAGCGCGAATCCGAGTGCGATGGAGAAGCCGCCGACACGGCCGAGCCACGTGTGCTCGCGGACCTCCTGCGGCGAGATGTCGATAGTGTAGCCGTTGAAGTCCGGGTCGTACTCGACGTACGTCGGTTCCTGGAAGAACTCCATGAAGACGAGCGCGCCGCCGAGCGCGCCGAGGGCGTAGCCCGCCAGTTCGAGACCGGTTACGATGTCGACAGTGACCATGACAGTCTCACCGTCTGTCGGAGGCAAAAAAACACCGAAGCGAACGTTTATCCCCGGAGACGGGACCACCCCGTCCCGTGTTCCGGCGTCTCGCGGTCGTCTGCTGTCTGCTCGCCGTCTGCGCGGGAGTGGCGTCGCCGGCGGCGGTGCCGACGAGTGCCGCCGAGCCGAGCGACGCGACGGGCGCGGACGACGCGACGAACGCCTCCGGCCGCATCGTCGAACTGTATCCGAACCCCGTCCACGACGGCGACGCCGGCGAGTTCGTCGCCGTCGACATCGAGGGCGGCGGCAACTGGACGCTCTCGGACGGTGAGTCGACCGTTTCGCTCCCCTCACCCGGTCGGGTCGCACTCGCGTCCGACCCTGCAGCCGCCCGGAACCTGACAGACGTACCGGTCGTCGAGGCCACACTCTCGCTGTCGAACGCGGGTGAGCGTCTCGTCCTCCGACGCGACGGCCGTGTCGTCGACGAAGTCACGTACGGCCGCGCGCCGGAGGGCGAGCGTTGGCTCCGCGACGCCGACCCACAGTGGCGGCCGCGCGGCTTCGAGCCCCGGCCGGTCGTCGAGACGGGACCGGCCGACACGACGGCGTTCGTCCTCCCCGACTCTCCCGAACTCCCCCTCGAAACCCTCCGAGCGGCCGACGACCGACTCCTGCTCGCGGGCTACACCGTCACCTCCGAACGCGTCGTAGCAGCGCTCCGACGGGCCACCGACCGCGGCGTCGACGTGCGCGTTCTGGTCGAAGGGGGGCCAGTCGGCGGCGTCTCGAAGCGGCAGGCCCGACTGCTCGACGAGCTCGCGGCCGCGGGCGTCGAGATACGCGTCGTCCACGGCGAGCGCGCGCGGTACAGCTACCACCACGCCAAGTACGCCGTCGCCGACGACTCGGCGCTCGTGCTCACCGAGAACTGGAAACCCGGCGGCACCGGCGGCCGCGACAGCCGAGGCTGGGGGGTCCGAATCGACGACGCGGAGACGGCCGACGAGCTCGCTGCCGTGTTCGAGGCTGACGCCGGCTGGCGCGACGCGAAGCGGTGGTCCGAACACCGCCGCAACGCGACGTTCGTCGACCCCGACCCCGCGAGCGACTCGTACGCGGGCGAGTTCGACCACCGTTCCGTCCGCGCCGAGCGCGTGCGACTGCTCACCGCCCCCGGAAACGCCGAGGATGCGGTCGTCGCCGAGCTGGACGGGGCCGAGAAGTCGATAGACGTGCTCCAACCGACCGTCGGCGGTCCTCGACAGCCGTTCGTCCGGGCGACGACGCGGGCCGCAGAACGCGGCGTCCGCGTCCGAATCCTGCTGTCGAGCGCGTGGTACGTCGAGGGGGAGAACCAAGCGCTGGCGGCGGAACTGAACGAGTGGGCCGACCGGACCGACGCGCCCCTGTCGGTCCGCCTCGCCGACCCACGGGGACGATACGGAAAGGTGCACGCAAAAGGGGTCGTCGTCGACGGCGAGACGGCGCTTGTGGGCAGTCTCAACTGGAACAATCACTCCGCGCGCGAGAACCGAGAGGTCGTCGTCGCCCTCGACGGTGAAGGGGCGGCGGGCTACTACACCCGAGTGTTCACCGCCGACTGGCGGGCAAGCGACGACGGCGGGCGTCGACCGTTCCCCGTCGGTATCGGCGTGGCGGTGGTCGCGGCCGCGGCGCTGGCCGTCGTCGTCGGAGCGAGAGAGATAAAGTTCGAGTGAGTCGAGTCGCCTGCTCAGTCGAGCGCCGCGGTGCTCGACAGTTCGTCGTCGATGTCGGCTTCGGCCATCTTCTCGACGAGGCTGTCGATGACCTCCTCGCGCATGCCTTTGACGAACTTGATGGAGCCGACGACGAGGTGGCCGCCGCCGGAGACGCCGCCGCCTCTCACCTCGTCGTTGAGTTCGGCGACCATCTGCGGGATGTCGAGGCGGACGCCGTCCGAGCGGAGGACGGCGAAGTCGGGTCCGTAGCCGATGGTGATGACGGGCTCGCCCGTCTCCCGGACTTTCCGGTCGTGGAGTTCGCCGGTCGTCTTCCCGGGCGCGGGGTAGGTGAATCGGTGCGCGAAGTTGTCGAGGTCGACCGTGTAGAGGCGGGCGTCGCTCTTCAGGCGCTCGTGTTCGACGTGGTCCTCGACGGCGTCGAGCTGGTCGGCGACGTCTCGCTCGGCGCGCGCCGAGAGGAACTCGACGAGTTCGCGGTGGCGCTCGTCGTCGTCGCAGCCGACGTTGAGCACGTCGTTGACGAGCGCTTTGCCCTCGCTGTAGCGCAGCCAGTGGGCGGCGTAGTCGAGCGCCTCGCCGATGTCGCCGAGGTCATCGCGGTCGTAGCCCTGTTCTTCGGCGAGCGCGACGAACTCGTCCATCACCTCGGCCTTCGATCGGTCCGCGAGTCCGGCGACGGCGGGGACGTGGCGGAGTTCGTCGGTGATGTCGGGGTCGATCATCCGCGCGAGTTCGACGCACATCATCCCGGTGGTGATGCGGTAGTCCTCGTCGTACAGGTACGGGTTGACGTGGGCGTCGAGCAGCGGTTCGACCGCCTCCGGGTCGGGGTGGTGGTGGTCGACGACGGCGATGGGCATGTCGTAGTGTGCGAGGTTCTGGTAGGCGGGGACGTCCTCCTCGGTGCTGCCGTTGTCGAGCATCAGAAGGAGGGGAAGTTTCTGGCCGTGACGGGCCTGTCCTTCGAGCGCGAAGTTGAGGTCGCGCGTCACGTCCTCCATCTCGTAGAACGGCGCTTTGCTCGGGAGACGCTTGAACAGGTGCAGCGGGGCGTCGGGGTTCTCGTGAACCTCGGCGATGAAGTTCTCCAGCGCGAACTGCACCGGAATCGACGCGCACATGCCGTCGCCGTCGGCGTGGTGGCGGACGCGAATCGGGCGGCCCTCCAGCACGGTCCGGCGGAGCAGGCGGGCGACCTCGCGGAGGTCGTCGCGGAGTTTCTCGAACGCGGGCCACTCGACGAGCGGTTCGACGGTGTGCGGTTCCGCTCGTTCGGCCATCGCGGCGTCGAGACGGTCTTGGACGGTCTCGGCCCGCTCACCGTCGAGCGCGGCGAGCGAGGAGACTTCCACCTGCGTCGTCCCGTCGTGGGTTTCGACCCGCCCGTCGATACGCACGAGGTCGTCGAGGCCGACTTCGGGGTAGGCACGGACGCCGGCTTCGTCGAAGGCGGCGCAGGAGACGATGCCGGTGTCGTCGGCGACGTGGAAGATGGTCGGACCGCCGGTCTGTTTGATCTGCGCGATGCGGCCTTCGATGGTCGCGTCGGTGCCGGTGGTCAGCGAGGCGACGGACGTGATGTCGGGTTCGTGGTCGACGGTCTCGGTCCGGTAGTCGTCGACGTCGGCCTCGTCGAAGGCGATGTCGCCGTTCTCCTTTATTTCGACGAGTTCGACGACGAGGCTGTCGCCGACACTGTACGAGCCCCCGAGGTTCGACTCGTGGACGAGTCCGGAGACGCCGTCGGAGATGTCGACGAAGACGCCGTAGTCGACGACGCCGTTGACGACGGCGTGGTAGCGTGCGTCCGTCTCCACGTCGGCGACGGTGCAGTCGGGAGCGAGATCGTAGACGACGGGTCTCGAATCTGACCCTGCGCCGGAATCTCCGGCGGTGTCATCGGTCATGGGCGTGCTACGTGGGGGTCCCGCCTTAAGCTTTACATCCTGTCTCGATAGCTCGTCGGGTCGCCGCCCGAGAGCGACGACCCTTCCGGAACCCTTAGATGGCGACGGGTAGGAGTGTGTGCTATGCGGCTCTTCCGGTCGAGTGAGATCCTCGGTATCGCCGCCGAGACGCTCGAATTCGTCCTCGAAGCCTCCGAAGAGACCCATCCCAACGAGTACATGGGATTTCTCCGCGGCGAGGACGCCCGCGACCTCGGGCTGAACCGCGACGGCACCGTCATCACCGACGTGCTGGTGATCCCGGGGACGGAATCGAATCCGGTGAGCGCGACGGTCAGGACGAGCATGGTCCCGAACGACAGAAACGCCGTCGGGTCGGTTCACTCGCATCCAAACGGCGTGCTCCGCCCGAGCGACGCCGACCTCGCGACGTTCGGCAACGGCGACGCTCACATCATTATCGGCGCACCGTACGGGTGGAACGACTGGCGCGCGTTCGACCGGGAGGGCAAGCGCCGGAAACTCGACGTGTTCGACGTCGACCTTCCGGACGACGAGGCGTTCTTCGACTTCACGCAGGAAGATATCGACCGGGAACTCTCCGAGGACTCATGATAGGCGAGGATTTCGACGCATGACGACGGTGATCGCACAGGGCACGTTCGACCTGCTCCACCCGGGGCACGTTCACTATCTCACCGAGGCCGCCTCGATGGGCGACGAGCTCCACGTCATCGTCGCCCGACGCGACAACGTCACCCACAAGGAGAAACCGATTCTCTCGGACCGCCAGCGCCGCGATCTGGTCGCCGCGCTCGGCGTCGTCGACGAAGCGCATCTCGGCCACCACGAGGATATCTTCGTCCCCATCGAGGAGATTCAACCCGACCTCATCGTCCTCGGCTACGACCAACACCACGACAAGGCGACCATCGAGTCGGCGTTGGCCGCCCGCGGTATCGACTGCGCCGTCGAACGCGCCTCCGCGAGAGAACCGCGCTACCCCGACGAACTGCTCTCGACGGGCGACATCATCGAACGAATCCTCTCCCAGCGCGGTTGCTGACTCGGATTCGCCCCGACCCTGCCCCGTTCAGACTCGGTACCGGTCGCCGTCGGCCTCGTCGAGTATCTTCTCGACCGTCTCCCAGTGGTGGTGAACCTTGTCGGTCGGTCGGTATCGAGCGCCGTACCCTTCGCTGACGGGTTCGAGGATATCGTTCTCGACGAGCACGTCGAGGTGGTGGCGAACCGTCTTGTAGTCGAGGTGGAGGTCGGTGGCGAACTGATTAGCGTTGCGGGGTTCCTCGTGGGCGGCGAGGAGGAGTCGAAGCCGGTTGTCGCCGCCACGCGTGCTCGTCAGCACGTACCAGAGGACGGACTCCATCATTGACTGAGAGTTCACCGACCGACCTAAACACATCGCCGGAGCATACAGGCCGTGCGACTCGCTCTCACCCACTAACGCCGTCTCGTCGGCGGTCTCTCACCTACGAATCCGCGGGCACAGTTCCCGGTTCGCCTCACGTCGTGAACAGTTCCGTCTCTTCGGGAATCGAGAACAGTCCCATTCGGACGCCCGCGTCGAGCCAGCCGTAGCCGTACGAGAAGGAGGCGAGCGCGTTGACCCAGTCGTCGGCCTCGCGGAAGTGGCGGCCGTCGTCGAGGTACGACTCGGCCATCTCCCGGCAGTCGGCAGCCATCGCCGACAGCGGCGTCCCCTCGGGCGGGAGCGCTTCGGCCTCGTCGAGGGCGTCGGCCAGCATTCGTTCGTAGCGGGTCGTCTTCTCTTCGAGGTCCGCAGCCATACCGGTGGATGCGTCCGTCGTCGCCTAAGCGTTCCCCTGTCGCACCGGCCGATTCGCCTCGGACCGCCAAGTTGCGCCGGCCGCGTCGAACAGCACAAATTAAATACAAACCCACGGCCAAGAGAGGCCAATGACAGACATCTCTGACGAAGATGGATTCGTCGAACACCGGCGGCTCATCGTCGCCGGCACGGGTATCGCCGGTCTCACGGCCGCGATTTACGCCGCCCGGTCGAACAACGACCCGCTCGTGTTGGAGGGTACCGAACCCGGTGGGCAGCTAACACTCACGACGGAAGTCGACAACTTCCCGGGCTTCCCCGAGGGCATCAGCGGGCCGGAGCTGGTCAACAACATGAAGTCGCAGGCGAAGCGCTTCGGCACCGAAATCGAGAACGGCGTCGTCGCCGCCGTCGACGACTCCCAGCGGCCGTTCCGCGTCGAACTCACCAACGGCGACGTCTACACGACCGACGCGCTCATCGCCGCCTCGGGTGCGAGCGCTCGGACGCTCGAAATCCCCGGCGAGGACGAGCTGATGGGCTACGGGCTGTCGACCTGCGCGACCTGCGACGGCGCGTTCTTCCGCGACCAGAAGATCGTCGTCGTCGGCGGCGGCGACGCCGCGATGGAGGAGGCGTCGTTCCTCACGAAGTTCGCGTCGACGGTGTACCTCGTCCACCGCCGCGAGGAGTTCCGCGCGGAGGATTACTGGATCGACCGCGTGATGGAGCAGGTCGAAGACGGCGATATCGAACTCATGCTCAACACCGAAGTGACGGAACTGCACGGGTCGCCCGAGGCGGGCGTCGAGACCGTGACGATGGTCCGCCACCCCGAGGGCCACCCGACCGACCGACTCGACGACCCCGAAACTGATGAGTTCGAGTTCGACGCCGGCGCGGTGTTCTACGCCATCGGCCACACGCCGAACACCGAGTACCTCGAGAACACGAGCGTGCAGATGGACCCCGAGGGCTACCTGAAGACGAGGGGCGGTTTCGAGGGCGGTCAGACCGAGACGGACGTCCCCGGCATCTTCGGCGCGGGCGACGTCGTCGACTTCCACTACCAGCAGGCCATCACCGCGGGCGGAATGGGTTGTAAAGCCGCCATCGACGCCGACGACTACCTCGAAGGTCTCGACCGCGCCGGCCCTGAGGCGGCGGAGCCGGCGGCCGCGGAATCGGACGACTGAGTCGCGTTCGACGCCGCTCGGACGGACAGCTTTTGCTCGATGCTGTCCGAGACACGGGAAAGGCGAAACGAGCAGTCGACGACGAACGGTCAACGATGAACGGGCGGCGATTCGCCGCCGCCCGCCGTTCGATACTTCGGTCTGTTCTCTCAGTCGGCACCGGGGAACCACTCGAACGATTCGAGGGTGACGAGATACGCGTCGACGGTGTCGAGGTAGCGAATCGCGTACTCGGTCGGGTAGTAACCCGCCGTGGCGAACTCCTCGGGGGTGCTGATGGGCGCGCGGACATCTCTCGGTTTCCCCTCCAGATACTCGGCCGTGATCATCGGTTCGACGAACGTGAGTTCGCCTTCGCCGCCGCCGTCGGGGTTGTACGCACCCCAGATGAGAGTGTGCGTGAAGCGCTCACCCTGGAACTCCCGCGCCATCGGGCTGATGAGGTGTTCGCCCATCCCGGGGACGACCTCACGCGGTGCGCCGAGCGCGTCGGCGGTGACGTAGCCCGGCGGCATCTGGGCGTCCGGAATCGTGTACTCCGCGACGCCGGGTCCGATGGCTTCGACGTCGTCCTCATCCATGAGGTAGAAGTGGATGTCGAAGTGGGGGAGGCCGTAAATCTCCTCGGGCGGGTGACCCATCGGCGTCCAGTCGAGACCCAAGTACGTGAAGTTCGTTCCGGGTGCCCGCGGGAAGTGCAGGTGGAGCATCTGCGGTTCCTCGGGGAGTGTCTCGAGCGTGTCGGCGGTGATGAACACGCCAAGCGCGCCCGTCCGTCCGCGCCGGTCAGGGAGCGCGAACGTCGCAACGCGGCCGCCGCCGAGCATCCCCATCTCACCGAGGCCGAACCCACCTGCCAACTGTCCGTTTTGGTGTGCTCCGGCAGCCGCGGCGGTACCGCTGGCCATCGTCGCAATGGCCCCGGCACCTATCGCCTTGAGGACCGCTCGCCGTGGCCACCCGTGTTCTCGTCCCGGTAAGCGTTCACTGAACGACGGTAACGTAGCTATCCCTCTCTCGATCGATCTCTCGGGCGACATTTCTTCACCAAAGTTCATGTACGTCATGCGGCGATATAGAGATTCGTACACAGGGCTCGTGCCGTGAATATTCCGAGTGCAGGAGTGTTTCGTCCAACGGCGACGGGTTCGCACGACGGTCCGGGCTCTCCCGCAGGGAATCCGTCGCTGGCCGACATCACCCGCACCGATACCCACAGACCCTTTAGTGCGTGTCTCGGACACCACCTATGGTCGATACCGAGACGTACACCATCGAAGGACCCGACGGCGACACCGACACCGTCGAACTGCCCGCCGGCCTCGTCGACGTGCTCTCCGAGCAGGGCGAGCAGCCCACGGAGGTCGTCGGTGACATCCTGCTCCTGTCGTTCGTCCAGCGCGCACACGCTATCGTTCACCACTCGGAAGGCGAGACGCCGCAGGACCTCGCCGAGATAAACGAGAAGGGCGAGGAGCTGTTCGAGGAACGCTTCGGCATGACGCTCGCCGAGGCGACGGGTCACTCGCACTGAGCCGACTCTCGCGTCGTCGACGAACCAACTCCGGGAACGCCGACAGAGTCGCCGAACGGTCGATTACGGCCGTCGTTTCGGACGAGTAGGCGCGGTAATACCGGTTGTCGAACGGATTTTAACTCCAAAAATCGGCCGACAGAGCCGACATTCACCGCGTCTCACTGTTCGCGTTCGACAAAGCATCTTGAACAGAGAATGTTCACCGAAGTACGAACTATAACTAATCCTATGGCAGTCGCATCTTCTGGTGCGATGAGCTCAACAACGACGAGCGGTAGACGGTGCGCGGGGTGGCGAGGATGCTAGCCGAACTCGCAAACGCGACGGCGGCACTTCCGTTGCAGTCCGGCGGGTTCCTCGAACTCGCCGTGCTGTTTATCGTCCTGGCCATCGTCTCCTACGTGGTCGGTGCGCGGGGCATCGCGGGCGTTACGATGGAGATCGCCCGAATCCTCATCCTCGTGTTCATCGTCCTAGCGATACTGTCGTTCTTGCTGTAGCGAATCGCATTTATTTTTTTGCGACGCCGTTCCCGGAGCGACGGCACTCTCCGAGCACGGGAAATCTAGCCACGAACGCGCGGTGTCGGTGGGCGCTTGCCGTCGACGTAGCTGTTTTGTCGGCGGCGTGTCATCGAACCGCATGCACCCTCGTGCACAGGCGTTCGCCGAACGCGCCGCCAAGTCGTACGGTCTCGACGTGACCGTTCGTGAGTTTCCCGAAGGAACGAAGACCGCCGCTGACGCCGCCGACGCCGTCGGCTGTGAAGTCGGCCAGATTGCCAGCAGTCTCGTGTTCACCATCGAGGCCGACGACGGAACCGAGACGCTCGTCGTCGTCATCACAAGCGGTGCGAATCGCGTCAGCGAGGAGGCGCTCGCCGCGGAGCTGGGCGTCGCATCCGATGCCGTCTCGATGGCCGACCCGGAGCTGATTCGAGAGCGAGTCGGCTGGGCCATCGGCGGCGTGCCGCCGTTCTGTCACGACTCAGACGTTCGGACGTTCATCGACCCCTCGCTTCTGGAGTTCGAGACCGTCTGGGCGGCCGCCGGCACGCCCAGCGCCGTCTTCGCGCTCACGCCGGAGTCGCTCCGCGAGCACGCGAGCGCCACTGTCACCGACGTCACCACCGGTTCGAGTTAACGCGAAGTTATATATTACGGAAGGCTAAATAGAGAATTAGATATGTCTAATTTGGGGCGACAGAGCGATGGGTGAGTTCACCGCGCTCGGCCAGACGGGACTCTCGGCGGAACTGCTCGATATCTTCCTCGCGTCGGTCCGCGACGGCTTCGTCCAGGTCAGCGCGTTCGTCGCGGTGACCGTGTTGGCGTTCAGTTACGTTCAGTACCGGACGAACGGGCAACTGATAGCGCGACTCGAATCCGAGGAGAAGTACCAACCGCTCGTCGGCGCGCTGATGGGGCTGACACCGGGCTGTGGCGGCGCTATCGTGATGATGCCGCTGTACGTCCGCGGGAGTGTCTCCTTCGGAACCGTGGTGGCGACGCTCATCGCGACGGCCGGGGATTCAGCGTTCGTCATCCTCGTGCTCGCGCCCGAAGCGGCGCTGTACGCCTACGGACTCGCCTTCGCCTCGGCGGTCGTCTTCGGCTACGGGATCGACCGGTTCGGGATGGGCGTCGACCGCATCGACCGAGCGGTGGCGCGCGTCGGGCGGACGGTGACCGACGGCGGCGTCGCCGCCCCCGCAGTCGGCAGCCAGGTCCACCACTACGAGGACCAGCAGGGATGCGAAGTCGACGGTCCGGTCCGCGACGCACCGATGCTCCGCCGGGTGAGCCAAGCCGCCCTCGCCGTCTGGTGGGTCGCGGCCGTCGGCGGACTCGTCGCCGGCGTGCTCTACCTCCTCCGCGGCGCACCGGAGGTGCCGATAGTCGCCGACGCCACCTTCGCAGGGGCGTTCACGGTCTTCGGTCTCGTCGGAACCACGCTGTCGTTCTATCTCTACTTCGTCGGCCGCCGCTACGTCGGCCACGGTCACGTGGGACGCGCCCGCGACACGTTCGGCAACGTCTACGAGACGCTGACGCACGCGGCGATGGAGACGTCGTTCGTCACCGTCTGGGTCATCGGCGCGTACCTCCTGTACGAGTACGGCATCCTCCTGACCGGCGTCGACCTGCAGGTGTTCGCCGCCGCGGCGGGCGTTCTCGCGCCCGTCGGTGCGGCGCTCGTCGGGTTGATTCCCGGCTGTGGTCCGCAGATTCTGCTCGCGACGGCGTACGCCGAGGGCGCGATTCCGTTCTCGGCGCTGACGGCCAACGCCATCAGCCAGGACGGCGACGCGCTGTTCCCGCTCCTCGCCATCGACAAGAAAGCCGCCGTCGTCGCCAGCATCTACACGACGATTCCGGCGCTCGTCGTCGGTATCGTGCTTCACGTCGCGTTCGGACCGAAGTTCGGATTCGGGGTGCTGTGAGCGGTGCGTCCGAGAAACTCACTTCCGACCGGGAGGCGTAACACGAGCCGATGAGCGCTCCCGACGTCGACGGTTCCGACGACTCCGACGACACCGTGCGCGTGTGGCTCGTCGAACGAACGTACTCCGACGACGAACAGAACATCGTCATCCTCGTCTACGCGACGCCCGACGGGGCGCAGTATCTCCGTAAGGAGCGCGCGCTCACGAGTTTCGGCGACGTGCGCGATACGACCGCCGCCGTCGACGCGAGGCCCGGAAGCGTCGGCCGCGTCGACGACGCCGACACGCGGGACGCCTACGCGGCCGAAGCGACGCGGATGCGCGAGAAACACGACCCGGACGACCTCATCTGATTCGTCCGCTTCCGCCGTTTCCCCGTCTCGTCCCGAGATTCAAATACGAGGACGGGACCACTCCGCCGCGTGACCTAACCGTCGCCGCGAGTCGGACGAGGCGGGAGCGCGGCCGCCCGCTCGCGGACATCCGGACCCGACGCGGCCGCCTGTTCGCCACACTCGACCCGAGACCGAGTCTTGGGGTGTCTCCCGTTCTCGCTATTCGCTATGGGACGTTTGTCGCCGACGTCCGAAGGAGATACCGTGGTCGTCACCGGCGCGAGTTCAGGAATCGACGAGCGGTTGCGCTCGCGTTTGCCGACGCCGGAGCCACCGAAATCACCGAGGGGTGTCCGAACGCGCCCGCGAGGTCGGTTCCGGCGGCGACGACGACGTTCCGACGCTCCCGCTTCGCGCGGCGACGCCGGCGACCACGTCTGCTGAGTCCGACCCGAACGAGTCGGGGTCGTTCACGGTCGTCGATGAGTGACAGTTCGGCCCACGGCACCGCGCACACACCCGAACTTATGCGCCGAGAGACGGTACACAGAGACGATGGGAGCGCTATCTGAACTGTTCGCGCCAGGACGCATCGCCGTTGTCGGCGCGACTGCGCGTGAAGGGTCTATCGGCCGCGCCATTACGCAGAACCTCGTCGACGACTACGACGGCGAGGTCGTGCCGGTAAACCCCAACTACGACGAGGTGCTCGGACTCTCGTGTGTCGACTCCGTCGGCGAGAGCGACGCCGACCTCGCGGTGGTCGTCGTCCCGCCGCAGATCGCCGTCGACGCCGTCCGCGAGGCCGGAGAGAGCGGCGTGGAGAACGTCGTCGTCATCACCGCCGGGTTCGGCGAAACCGGCAGTGAGGGCGCGGCCCGCGAACGAGAGCTCCGCGAGGTCGCCGAAGAACACGACATCAACCTCGTCGGACCGAACAGCCTCGGTGTCATGAGCACGCCGAACGGGATGAACGCCACCTTCGGCCCCGACAACGCCCTCGAAGGCGGCCTCTCCTTTATGAGCCAGTCGGGCGCGTTCATCACCGCCGTCCTCGACTGGGCCAACGACGAGGGCGTCGGCTTCAAGGACGTCGTCTCGCTCGGTAACAAGGCCGTCCTCGACGAGACAGACTTCGTCGCCGAGTGGGGCGACGACCCCGACACCGACGTCGTCATCGGCTACCTCGAAGGTATCGAGAACGGTCGGGCGTTCATCGACACCGCCCGCGAGGTGACGCAGGACACAC
This sequence comes from Haloprofundus salinisoli, assembly GCF_020097815.1. Taxonomy (NCBI): domain Archaea; kingdom Methanobacteriati; phylum Methanobacteriota; class Halobacteria; order Halobacteriales; family Haloferacaceae; genus Haloprofundus; species Haloprofundus salinisoli. The sequence goes on along the minus strand of NZ_CP083663.1, from coordinate 317,344 downwards.
CGATTCTGCTCGTCAAATCCGGGAAGACCGACGCCGGAGCGCAGGCGGCGTCGTCGCATACGGGCACGATTGCGGGGTCGGACCGCGCCTACGAAGCGGGGCTCGAACAGGCGGGCGTGCTGCGCGCCTCGTCGCCGCAGGAACTGTTCGACGCGGCGCAGATGCTCGCCAACCAGCCGCTGCCGGAGTCGAAGAAGATCGCCGTCATCACGAACGCCGGCGGCCCCGGCGTGATGGCGACCGACGCCGTCGGCGAGTCGGACCTGGAGATGGCGACGTTCTCCGACGAGACGCTCGACGCCTTCGGCGAGAAGCTACCCGAGGAGGGCAACATCTACAACCCGGTCGACGTGGTCGGCGACGCCGACATCGACCGCTTCCGCGACGCCCTCGACATCGCACTCGCCGACGAGAACGTCAGCTGTGCGCTCGTGCTCTCGGCACCCACCGCGGTGCTCGACTACGGGGAACTCGCCGAAGCGACGGTGGAACTCCGCGAGAAACACGAGAAACCGGTCGCCGCCTGTTTCATGGGCGGCGAGCGCGTCGACGCCGCCGAGGGGGTGCTGCGCGACGCGGGCATCCCGAACTACTTCGACCCCGCCCGCGCCGTCGAGAGCCTCGACGCCCTCGGCGAGTACCGCGACATCCAGCGACGCGAGTACGACGACCCCGTCGAGTTCGACGTCGACCGCGAGCACGTCCGGTCGATACTGGAGGACGCCGCCGAGCGCGGCGACACTCGAATCGGCGTCGAGGCGATGGACCTGCTGGACGCCTACGGCATTCCGATTCCGGCCGGCGACATCGTCGACAGCCCCGAGGACGCCGTCTCCGCCGCTCAGGACATCGACGGCGACGTCGTGATGAAGATCGTCAGCCCGGACATCCTCCACAAGTCCGACATCGGCGGCGTCAAGGTCGGCGTCGAGAACGAGGACGTGTTCGACGCCTACGAGGACCTCATCACGCGGGCGCGGAACTACCAGCCGGACGCGACGATTCTCGGCGTCCAAGTCCAGGAGATGGTGAACCTCGACGACGGCGTCGAGACCATCGTGGGGATGAACCGTGACCCGCAGTTCGGGCCGCTCTTGATGTTCGGTCTCGGCGGCATCTTCGTCGAGATTCTGGAGGACACGACGTTCCGCGTCGCGCCCGTCTCCGAGACCGAGGCACGGGAGATGACCGACGAGATTCAGACCGCGCCGCTGCTGCGCGGCGCGCGCGGCCGAGATCCGGTCGACCGCGACGCCATCGTCGAGACCATCCAGCGGCTCTCGCAACTCGTCTCGGACTTCCCGGCCATCCTCGAACTCGACATCAACCCGCTCGTCGCGCTCCCGAAAGAGGGAGACGAGACTGGCGTTCAGGCGGTCGACGTCCGACTGACCATCGACCCGGACCAACTATAAGCGACCAGACAACCCTCACACACTCATGACTGAAACCCTACTGGTGACCTCGACGCAGGACAGTACCGGAAAGACGGCGGTGACGCTCGCGCTCGGCTTGCTCGCGCAGGACCGCGGCCTCTCGGTCGGCTACATGAAGCCGAAGGGGACGCGTCTGCAGAGCAACGTCGGCAAGACGCTCGACGAGGACCCGATGCTCGCGCGCGAACTGCTCGACACTGACGCCGAGATGCACGAGATGGAGCCCATCGTCTACTCGCCGACGTTCGTGCAGGGCGCGGTCCGCGGCCAGGAGAGCGGCGAGGACCTCGCCGAAATCGTCCGCGAGTACTACGACGTGCTCTCGGCGGACACCGACCTGATGCTCGTCGAAGGCGGCGGCAAACACACCACCGGCGGCATCGTCGACCTCACCGACCCCGAAGTCGCCGGCCTCCTCGACGCGAAGGTACTTCTCGTCGCCGACTACGCGACGCCCGCCGACCTCGACGACGTGCTCGCCGCCGTCGACGACGTGCGCGCCGAGGGCGAAGACCGCCTGGCCGGCGTGCTGTTCAACCGCGTCGGCGACGCCGCCTACGACGAACTGGAGAAGGAGGTCGTCTCCTTCCTCGAAAGCCGCGACGTGCCCGTCCTCGGCGTCGTCCCGCGCGAGCGAGAACTCGCCGGCGTCTCCGTCGCCGACCTCGCCGAGGAACTCGGCGCGGAGCTCGTCACCGACGCGCCGACCGACGCCTACGTCGAGCGCTTCCTCGTCGGCGCGATGGGTGCCGACGAGGCGCTTCGCTACTTCCGCCGGACGAAAGACGCCGCCGTCATCACCGGCGGCGACCGCGCGGACGTCCAGACCGCCGCGCTCCAGGCACCCGGCGTGAAGTGTCTCGTCCTCACCGGCGGACACCGACCGTCTGGCGCGGTTATCGGCCGCGCGGAGTCCGAGGGCGTTCCGGTGCTGGTGCTCAACGCGGACACGCTGTCGGCCATCGACCGCGCCGAGGAGATCATCCGCGGCGGCCGGACGCGCGACGAACGCACCGTCGAACTGATGCGCGAACTGCTGTTCGAGCACGCCGACGTCGACGCGCTCGTTCCGGCGGCGGCCGACGACGAGTAATCGCCGCCGACCTGCTCGGATTCGGTCGGTACCACCTTTCTTTCTGACGTTTCGTCCGTCGACTGCGAGAAGACGGCGAGCATCGACCCCATCGATTCCGTGCCGGACTCGTCACTCAGTATCTACTAAACGTCGTGAATTACACGTTTCACTTACGTATTTATTTCGACTTACCTAATTAGATTAGGTAAGTGTACTTAGTGCAAACAAAAGAAAGAACTGGTCGTTCGGCGCGAGGGGACGTTCGTCGTCGGGAGGCGGCGCGTCTCGGCCGACGTTATCGACACGAACGATGGACGAAACACCGACGCTCGAAAGACGAACCGTACTGAAACTGACCGGCGCGGCATCGCTGCTTCCCTTCGCGGGTCGGGCGCGGGCGGGGTCGCTCACCTCGCTCATCGACGACACCCTGGACACGGCGAGCGACACGCTCCAGGAGGTGCTCGTCGTCTTCGACTCGAACGACGACGTCGGCCTCTTGGAGTCGCTGGACCTCGTCGACGGCTACTACGAGTTCTCGGTGCTTCCAGTCGGTTTTAGCCGACTGACGGGAACACAGATAGAGACCGTCGCCGAATGGGACGAGGTTCGCTACGTCGAGGCTAACCGCGAGCTCGACTACTACAACGACGACGGCCGCGAGGTGACCCGGGCGGCCGAGGTACAGCGCGGGTTGGGCTACGCCGGCGAGAACGCCCACGTCGTCGTCATCGACAGCGGCATCGACGGCGACCACCCCGACCTGGCGGCGAATCTCGACGCCAACTACCAGTGGGCCGGGGACCCGCTGGAACTCACCGGTACCGAGACGCTGTGGCCCGAGGTCGGCGGCGTCGACACCGACGAGATCGGTCACGGGACCCACTGCTCGGGCACCGTCGCCGGCGACGGCAGCGCCAGCGACGGCCAGTACCGCGGGATGGCGCCGGAGGCGACGCTCACCTCCTACTCGACCAGCGCCGGGGTTTCGGTGCTGAAAGCCGCCGCGGCGTTCGACCACATGCTCGAAAACGGCGACGGCTCGACGTATCAGGTCGTCTCGAACTCCTACGGCGTGTCGAGCACCGACGACTTCGACCCGGACGCGACGCTCAACGTCGCGTCGTGGTACGCCTACCAAGCGGACATCCTCCCGGTGTTCGCCGCCAGCAACGACGGTCCCGACTACGACACGCTGAACGACTACGCGAAAGCGCCTCACGTCCTCGGCGTCGCCGCGACGAACGACCAGAAGGAAGTCACCGACTTCTCCTCGCGCGGCCGTAACGACGGCAGCAACTACGACCGCGAGACGGCGCTGTCGAACCTCGAAACGTACTACGAGACCGGCGAGGCGTCCGGACCGCTCGGCGTCTACCGGACCGGCGTCGCCGCGCCCGGAAACGAAATCGTGAGTACGATGTCGCCGGACGACCCGCTGGGGGCGACGACTGGCGACGACGGCGAACCGTACTACGCGAGCATCAGCGGGACGAGCATGGCCTGTCCGCACGTCTCGGGTATCGCCGCCTTGATCGTCGACGCCCACGTCGCCGCGCAGGGGAGTCGACCCACGGCTCGCGAACTGCTGGCGACGGTCGAAGCCGAAGCCGAGGACGCGCTGTCGAGTTACGAACCGGCCAGCGCCGGTGCCGGATTCGTCGACGCCTACGACGCCGTCGAGCGAGCGGAGGGCGGTGACCTCGCTACCCTCGACGAGACGACGCTCGTCTGAGTTCCGAATCTCGCTTCGCGGGCGGCTCCGACGCGTCGGGTCGCTCGCTACTCTTCGCTCCCCGAACCGCCGGTTTCGACGCCCGTATGGGCCGTCATCGGCGTCGGTGGGCGCAGTATATCTCTCACCGCAAAGACAGTTGAATATTTTAACCTAACTGATTAGGTTACATTCTTTACTTAGTTATAGTAATTAGAACTGATGTATGGGACAGAATGACTCTCAAAGCGACACTCCGGCGAGTCGCTCCGAAAACGACGGCTCGGCGAGCAGACGCTCTCGGAAGACAAGCGGCGTCACTCGACGGTCGGTGCTCGGCACGACGGCCGCGTTCGTCGGCGCGGGACTGCTCGGAACGAACGTCCCCGCCGTCGAAGCGGCGTCGACGGCCACAGACGAGCAGTTCCTGAACTGGCGGGTGCGCGAGGCGGCCCACGCCTGGAAGCGCGGCTATCGCGGGCGACTCGACCGACCCGTCGGTCTCACCGACAGCGGCGTCGAGGCCAGACATCCGGACCTCGGCCCGTGGAACGGCGTCCGCGCGGTGACGCGCGACGGCGAGTTGATGCTGACGACCGACGGTTCCGACGCGGTCGACCGCGTCGAACTCGACGCGACGGAGTCGTTCGCCGGCACCATCGGCCCGGGAACCTTCCTCACCCCCGACGTCCGCCGACACGAGTTCGTCGCCCCCGACGACGCCGACGAGATTACGGCCGAACTCTCCTGGTCGTTGGCGGACGTGAACGACCTGGAGTTCTACGTTGAGAACGCCGCCGGCGAGCGAGTCGCCACGGCAGCCACCGCGGAGATGCCCGAACGAATCACCGTCGACGTCAACGGCGGCGAGACGTACGCGTTCGTCGTCGAGACGTACGTCGGCCTCGTGACCGACTACGAAATCGGCGCGAACTACTACCGATACGAGGGGTCACTCACGGAGTTCACGAAGGACGTCTTCGGCGGCAACGGCACGGTCAAACCCGACACGCCGAAGACCGTTGGCTGGTACGACGAGAACGACCGTTACGGGCGGTACGACCGCCCGCGCGACGAGAACGGCCACGGGACGCACGTTTCGTCCATCATGGCGGGGAGCGGTCGCGCCAGCGCCGTCGACCCGGAGCGGGTGACCGAGGACGCGCCGCGGACGACGCTCGAACTCGGCGAGTCGCTCACCTACGAGGTGGTCGCCCGCGCCGACACCGGCGTCTACGCCGCCGCCTACGGCGACCTGCTGGAGATACGTATCGAGGGTCCCGATGGCGAGGAGTTGGCGTCGTCGACGGTCGGCACCGACGACACGAGCGAGTGGGACAACAACGTCGTCGACGCGCCGACGGTCCACGACTCCGGCGAGGCGACCTACACGGTCTACGTGACGGCGTACGGCGGCGCACTTCTCACCGCAGCCACCGTCGAGACTGTCTCGGTTGGGGCGTTCCTCCGCGCGGACGAGACGGTCGGCGACCGCACCGACGACGGCGCGACGACCGTCCACGCCGGACTCGCACCGAACGCGGGCATCGTCGGACTGCAGGGACTCAGCGGCGCGACCACCGACCTTGCGACGTACGCTCAGGAGTTTTCGAGCGCGTTCAACCTCCGGACGGTGAACATGTCGTGGGGCTACGTCGGCGGCGCGCCGCTCGGCGCGGCCGGCGGTCTCCTCGCCTCCGACCCCTCGCTCGTCGCCGACATCTCCGCGGCGGGTATTCTCGTCGCCGCGTCGGCGGGGAACAGCGCGACGCCGCTCAACTCCGGCGGCCCGGCGCTCGCCGACGAGTCCGTCTCGACGGTTTCGACCGGGCCGCTCGACGGACTCGCCGCCTACAGCAGCGGGGGGCTGGCGGCCTACGACGAGGACTCGGACACGCTCTATCGCATACCCGACGTCGCCGCACCGGGCGGAACGTTGACCGACCTCGCGCGCGCCGCCGAGAACGGCGACCCGACGGCGTCCGAGGACGCCCAGTCGCCCATCCGCGACTACACGGGGAAAGCCGGAACCAGCATGGCCGCGCCGTACGTCACCGGGACGGCCAACCTCGTCGCCGAGGCGATGGAAGCCGACGCCCCCGACGCCGTCGCGCTCGCGGACCCGGCGGACGCGACTGTCGACGACGCGCTCCGCCTCAAGCAGGTGCTTTTGGCGACGGCGACGGAGACGGCGTTCACCGCCGCGCCGTACCACCGCGCGCACGTCCCGACGTACGACTTCGGCGACCGCGACCCCTACGAGGGGTACGGCCGTATCAACCCCGGCGCGGCTATCGACGCCGTGACGCGCGAACTGTCCGGAACGACGCGAGGGGTCGTCGGACTGAACGTTCCCGACGACGAGCGTGCGGTCGCGGGCTACCTCGACGTCGACGCCGGCACCTACGGCGTCGACCTCGCCTTCGACTACTACTCCGGCGCGAACAAGGGAGCCGCCGAGGGGGCCCCGCATCTCGACCTGTTCGTCTACGACCTCGAAACGCCCGCCGAGAACGGCGAACCGAACGTCGTCGCGCGGACGCAGGCGCTCTCGGGCGACGGGTCGCTCGCGTTCACCACCGACGGCGGCGTCTACGCCGTCGTCGCGAAACTGGTGAACGTCCCCGGAGCCGTGAACGGGACCGACGTCCGCGGCCACGTCGACCTCTCGGTCGAGACGCTGCAGTCGTTCACGGCGTCGGGCGCGCGGAGCGACGACGGGTCGGCGTTCACCGGCGGGCAGACGAACCAGGTCGACGTGACCGTCGAGGCGAGCGAGAACGTGCGAGTCCGCGACGTCGTCCCCGGTGCGTGGACGGTGCTGGAAGCCCACTCCGACGACGTCGTTCGGACGGAGGTCGACGAGTTCGACGAGAAGACGTACGTCTACTTCGAGGGCACGGCCGAGCAACAGTCGGCGACGTACTTCGCCGAGGCACCCGAGACACTCGAAGAGAGCGGTGAGTACACCTTCGGGCCGGTTCAAGTTTCGGCTGACGGCGGACGGACGTGGGTCCAACTCGACGGGACGAGCGACACGAACGTCGTCTTCGGCCAACAGACGTAACGGGACGGGACGACCCGCGTCGTCCGCTCGTTCTCACGAGCTTCCGTTTACCTTGTTGCTTATCACACTCTATCTCCAACTGGCCAGTAATGCAGCGACAAGGTGTCGACGGAGAGGCGTCGGCGCTGCTCGACAGCGCCATCGACACGCTCACCGACGTATTCTTTCTGTTCGACCTGGACGGCCGGTTCCTGCAGTGGAACAGTCGGCTACGGGAAGTGACCGGTCACACCGACGACGAGATCGAACAGATGGTTCCGTTGGACTTCGTCGCACCGGAGGACGGGGCGGCAATCTCGGAGGCCATCGTCCGCGTTATAGAGGAGGGCACGGCGCAGGCGGAGGCGTCGCTTCTCAGCGCAGACGGCGAGCGCATCCCCTACGAGTTCACGGGCGCGTTGCTCCACGACGAGAACGGCGTCCCCGTCGGCATCTCGGGTATCGGCCGCGACATCACCGAGCGAAAGCGCCGCATCGAGGCGCTCCAACGACAGACCAGCCGCGTCGAGTCGCTGAACCGAATCAACGCCGTCATCCGGGAGGTCAACGAGGCGCTCGTCCGGGCGTCGACCCGCGAGGAGATAGAGCGGGAGGTCTGCAGCCATCTCGCCGGAGAGCGTCCCTACCGGTTCGCGTGGATCGGCGAACTCGGGTACGACGGCGAGTCGGTCGGTGCTCGAACGTGGGCCAGCGGTCGCGGGTTCGACGACGCGCCCCCCGAGGAGATCGACGCCGAGGGTAAGCTGGCGCTGGAAGCGATCGAGACGGGCGAGGTCTGCGTCGCCGACGCGGTCAGCGACGACGCGTTCGACCCGGAGGCGACGGCCGCCGGACGCGGACTCGATTCGGCCGCGGCGGTTCCGCTCGTCTACCGCGACGCGAGTTACGGCGTGCTCTGCCTGTACGCGACTCGCTCGACGGCGTTCGAGGAGGACGCAATCGCGGTGCTGCGAGAGCTCGGCGAGACCATCGGCTACGCGATAAACGCCGTCGAGAAGCGGAACGCGCTCGTCAGCGACTCGGTCGTCGAACTCAAATTCGACGTGACCGCCCCCGGGCCGTTCTTTCTCACCGTCGCCGCCGACGCGGATGCCTCGCTCTCCGTCGAAGGCGTCGTCACGGCCGACGACGGGTCGCTCTCGGAGTTCGTCGCCGTCGATGGCGCGGACTCCGAAACCGTCGTCGCGGCCGCCCGCGAGGCCGGCGGCGACGCCGTCGTCGTCGCCGAGTACGACGACGAAGCGATTCTCCGGCTGACGCCGTCGGAGACCACTATCGCGTCCGTCGTCGCCGACCTCGGCGGCGTGCTCAGAGAGGCGCGCGCCGACGGCGAGGACGGGAGTATGACCATAGAACTGCCCGCGGTCGCCGACGTTCGCGCCGTCGTCACAGCGCTCCAGCACCGCTTTCCCAACGTCTCGCTCCGCGCCCAGCGCGAACGCGAGCGCACGAACGGCCGCGGCGTCGAGTTCCGCAACTCACTGGACGAGGCGCTGACCGAACGACAGAAGGAGGTGCTGGAGACGGCGTTTCTGGCGGGGTTCTTCGAGTGGCCCCGCGGCAGCACCGCCGAGGAAGTCGCCGAGGCGCTCGGCGTGTCGCCGCCGACGTTCCACGAACACCTCCGCCGTAGCCAACAGAAGCTTCTCACCGCCTACTTCGATGGCGTCTCCCAGAACGTCGGCTGACCTAACTAGTTAGGCTCCTCGCTTTTTGTCTACGGACGGGTAGGGTATAGTGCCCGGGTTTCCCACAGACCCGGCAAGGTGAGACACCCGCGAGCGTTTCGATTCGTCGGAGACACCCACCCGTCGTCTCGAAGTCGGCACAGGTCGTGTCTGACCCACACGGTCGAGTGCCGCCGCTTCCACTTTCGCGCTCGCTTCTAAGTTCCCTTCGTTCGACGACTCTCTTACCCCCCCTCAGTCGAACGAAATCATTCCTTTCACCGTTTCGCCGGCTTGGACGCGCCGGAACGCCTCGTCGACGTCGTCGAGCGTCATCTCGAAGTCGACGAGCCCCTCGACGTCGACCTGCTCGTTGGCCAGCAGTTCGATGGCCGTCGGGTAGGTGTGGCGGTAGCGGAACGAGCCCAGCAGGTCGAGTTCGTTGTCGATGATCTCGTTGGTGTCGAACGGGACGACGCCGTCGGCGGCGAGGCCGACGAGGACGACGGTGCCGCCGCGGCGAACCACGTCGAGAGTGTTCTCGATGGCCGGCCCCGCGCCCGACGCCTCGATGACCACGTCGGCGAGGCGGCCGCCGGTCGCCTCCTCGACGGCGTCGACGGGATTCTCTTCGGCGACGTTCACGACCGTCGCGCCGCGTTCGCGCGCCCGATCGAGTTTCGAGGGCAGGACGTCGGCGGCGATAATCGGCTCCGCGCCGGCGACGCGCGCGACTTCCATCGCCAACAGTCCGATGGGGCCGCAGCCGGAGATGTAGACGGCGTCGCCGAGGCCGACGCCCGCGCGACGACAGACGTGAATGCCGACCGACAGCGGTTCGATGAGTGCGCCCGCCTGCAGCGACACCGACTCGGGGAGTCGATACGCGTAGTCGGCGGGCCAGGCGACGTACTCGGCGAACGCGCCGTCGTCCGGCGGCGTCGCCATGAACTGGACGTCCGGACAGAGGTTGTACTCGTCCGCGCGGCAGAACTCGCAGTCGTCGCGCTCACAGGGGACGCCCGGTTCGAGCGTCACTCGGTCGCCGGCGCGGAGGTCGTCGACCGCCGACCCGACTTCGACCACCTCGCCGGCGCTCTCGTGGCCGAGCACCAGCGGCGAGTCGACGACGTAGTCGCCGATGCGTCCGTGTTCGTAGTAGTGGACGTCCGACCCGCAGATGCCGACCGAGCGCATCCGAACCAACACTTCGTCGGCGGCGGGTTCGGGGCGTCCGCGCTCCTCTATCTGTAACTGAAGGTCTTCGGAGAGTACGGCCGTGCGCATACCTGACATACTCCCGGCGGATGGATAAATGCCGCGAGTAGCGTCGGAGGGGTTCGAAAAGAAGAGCACGAGACGATTGCGCAGTCGGTCACTCCCCGCCGACGCTCTCGACGCCTCTAGACGCCCCTAGACGCCTCTCGTTGCCTCGACCGTACCTGTTGCCGTCGCCGCGGTCGTTTCCGTCGTCCCGTTGTCGTTCCTGTCGCCTCCGTTGTCGTCCCCGTCGTCCGACTGGGCGACGAGGGTCTGATGTCGCCGTCACCAAACGCCCGAGTCCTGCCGATGTAAACGACTGTTTGAGGGGTTGTCGACTCGTCGCCGTTCGTCGATTTTACGCCCCTTTACAGATTGGGCGCCGAATTGACTATCCCCATTCGAGCTTCACCACCTTCGGGGCGACGCGACGATTAGACACCGCCTATCGTTCGGTCGACCGAACGCCGTGCGAATTTCGCACGGACGCGCCGCCATCGTCCGGTTCTGCGCCCGAGAGAACGTCGTCTCCGTCTCGACAGGTACTCATTAACTAAGGACATTCATGTTCACTGACTGTACATGGGATTCGAATGGGTGGCGTACTTCGAGTGCAGCGCGTGCGGAACGGCCGAACGAGCGGACGTCATCGAATACGACTGCTTCGGATACGCGGTGTGTCCGGCCTGCGGCCACGAGACCGGCCCGCTCGCCAGCGCGAACGCTAACTCCAACGTAAACGCGAGCGCCGACGGCGACAGTCGGACAGCGCCGTAATTTAGTCGCGGCGGCCCAACGGGGGGTATGGGCTGGACGCGAACCGACCCGACGGACCGACTGACCGAGTGGAAACGCGACGACGGATGGGCGACGATCCGCCTGCGGGAGACGGGTGCGGGCCGGTGGGTCGTTCGCCTCGACCGACTCGAACAGGCACCGGAGGGCCGGACGTATCGCCGCGAGTCCGTCGACACCCGCGAGAGAGCGCGCGAACTCGTCGAAGCGTGGCGAGAGACGTTCGGCGCGCCGGAGCCGTGAACGGCTCCCTCCGTCAGTACTGTCCGAGCACGCCGAGTCGCCACGCCCGGTAACTCGCCCGGCCGAAGACGAACGCGCCGAGAGCCGAGTAGCCGACGGCGGTCAGCGCGAGCACCGCCACGTCGAGCGCCGGAAACCCCCAAAGCGGCCTCCCCGCGGTAATCGACTCGCGGAGTAGCGCGCTCCCCTGCGTCGGGGAAAGAAACCGGAGCGCCGGAACTGACGGGGGCGACGGCTTAACCGTTTGCCGGGGAGCGATTCGACGGTGCCGCTCGGTGCCGCCGGTCGCCGCGTGTCGAAGACGGTTTACTCGCGGCGGCCGACGGTGAGACGATGAGACCGAACGAGACGGTCGGACTGTTTTTCCTCGTCGTGGCGCTGGTGTCGGTCGTCCTCGCGGCGCTCCCGGTCGCCTCGTGGTGGCCGCTGTCGCGGCCGATTCCCATCCTCGCGTGGGCGGTCATCGGCCTGCTCATTATCGGCTTCGAGCGACGGAATCGGCGGATGGGCCCGTAACGACCCGCCGCCGTCCGCGAATCGAACGGCGTCACGGCCACAGCGACACGAGGAGCCCGAGTCTCCCCCAGTCGTACAGCAACCAGAGCCCCAAGAGGATAGCGAGGACGCCGCTCGCTCGGTACCAGAGAACGCCCAACTCGCTCAACTCCGAGTCACCGGTCACCGACAGCCAGTGACGCATCCTGAACATCGACTGCGGACGGGCGATGAAGAATAGCCCAGTGGCGACGGCGTAGAGTCCGATCAAGACGCCCATGGGGTCGATAATTCCGACGCTCACGCTCTTCGAAATACAGCGGACTGACAAAACTGCTCCGGTACTTGGAAACGCCGACACGCGGTCGTTCTCAGCTACTGTAATCGCTTCGTCGTCTCGATGAGCGGGTGGCGGGCGTAGTCGACAATGTCGATGTCGTCGATAGAAGAGAGCCCCTCCTTCTCGGCGGTGCGCTGCATCCCGAGCTCCACCACGTCGTCGACGACGATGACGTAGGCGTCCATCTCGTCCATCTCGGAGCGGGCGGCGGCGAGCACGCGGTGGTGACCGTCGGCCAGGAGGAGCGTCCCGTCGTTGTCGATGACGACGAGCGGTTCGGCGAGGCCGCGTTCGAGTTCGTACCGGCGACCTTCGAGTTCGTCGGCGTAGACCCGTCCCTGCGTCGGGATGAGCGACGAGATGGAGACCAGTCGGCGTTCCTCGTGAACCGGCACGTTGTGAATCTGTTCGAGCGTCCGCATCAGTTTCCCCACCTTCTCGGGCGTCGCGCGCTCGATCTGACTCCGAATCACGTCGGTGTTCGAGATGATGCCGACGAGGTTACCTGCGTCGTCGACGACGGGCAGTTTCTGGATGCCCGACCGGAGGATGACCCGAGCGGCGTCGGTGAGTTTCATCTCCGGGTGCGCGACGATGATGTCGTCGGTCATCACGGTGAAGATGGGCGCGTCGTCGTCGGCCATCAGGATGTCGCGGGCGTTGACGAACCCTTCGACCTTCCGGCCGTTACAGACGGGGAACCCGTTGTGGCCGTCGCTCTCGACGATTCGGCGCGCGACGTCGGAGACGGTGTCGTCCGGCGAGACGGTCGACACCTCGCGGGTCATGTACTCTTTCACCGCGGCGTTCCCGGACATGGCCGTGGATACGCGAGCGGGCGGCAAAAAGCGTGGTGTCGCCTCGTCGCGCCGACGTCAGGTCCGCTCGTCCAGCGGAAACTCCAGCGTCAACCCCTCGGCGTCGGCGACGCCGGGTGCGGGGGCGGTGTCGAGCGTCTCGAAGAACCGACCGCTGACGATGCCGCGGACCACCTCGGTCAGCGACTCCTTCGCGTCGTCGCCGACGTCTTCGAGGATGCCGAGCGGCAGTTGCGCGCCCGCCATGTCGGCGTGGCCGCCCGCGCTGCCAATCTGGCCGAGCGCGTCTCTGAGCGTCTCGCCGAGGTCTATGTCGGCCCCGCGTGCGCGCCCGGAGACGTAGACGGTGCCGTCCCTGTAGCCGTAGACGACAGACACCTGGACGCCCTCCATGTCGAGCAGGCGCTCTGCGGCCTGTGCGAGCGCGTCGCGGTCGTTTATCTCGCCGACGCAGGAGGCAAGCGCCGTCCCCCGAATCTCGCGGTTGCGGATGGCGCGAGCGATGGTCTCGAACACGTCGGCGCTCATGCTCGGCGTCTCGACGCGTTCGAGCACCGAGACGTCGACGCGTTCGAGCAGGTACGCCGTCGCCTCGAAGTCGGTCTTCGACACCTCGCGGGTGAAATCTTTGGTGTCGACGCGGATACCGTACAGCAGCGCCGTCGCGACCGTCCGGTCCAACTCGCAGCCCAGTCGCTCCAGGTAGTCGGCCAACAGCGTGCTCGTCGCGCCTACCTCGCTTCTGAGGTCGACGAAGCGTGCTTCGACGGGTGCTCGCGGCGGATGGTGGTCGATGACGATGTCGACGAGCGTCTCGGGGTCGAGGCCGTCGTTGACGCCGGGACGGGAGTGGTCGACGAGGGCGATACCGGCGTACGGTTCTAACTCGTCGGTCGACTCCAGATTCCTGAGCTGGAGGTCCAGCAGGTTGACCAGCGCGCGGTTCTCCTGGTGGGAGATCTCGCCGAAGTAGCAGGCGTCGGCCTCGACGCCGACCGTCTCGGCGAGCCGACAGAGCGCGACGGCGCTGGCGATGGCGTCGGGGTCGGGGTTGTCGTGCGTGACGACGGCGAGCGGGCCGTCCAACTCGCGCAGCACCGAGAGCAGCCGCCGGAGGCGACGGGCGGGTTCTCGGTCGACCATCTCGACGACGTAGCCGGTCAACACCGCCGTCGCGTCGATGACCCGGTCGGCGGCGGCGGCGAGTCGCTCGACGGACTCGAGGTCGGCCTCGACGCCCGCGTACGCCATCACCTGCGCGTTCGGGAACCGGCGGCGCGCACTCTCGACGGCGGCGAGGTTTCGCTCGGCGTCTTCGCCGACGACGAGGACGAGGTCGGCCGCCGCCGGATATCTCTCGGGGTCGGTCGGGTCGCTGTGTATCGCTCTGACGCCTTCCTCGCGCAACGACGTTACGCGTTCGGGGTCGTCGGTGATCACCTGAACGCGGCCGGGACGCTCGGCGAGCATCTCCAGCATCGCGTGACCGACCGGGCCGCAACCGAGCAGCAGCCACCTCACCATACCCGACGTTCGGTCGCCTCGGGGGAAAACCCTACCGTCCTCACGCGGGGTCGGGGAGTCGACACGAGCGTCGTCGCTTCCAGTATCGTGCCTCGAACGTCGTCGCTCCCGGAGGCGGAACTCGCAGTGCGAGACGGAGAAAACGGAAACTCGGCGGTCGAAAGGCGAACTCAGGCGAACAGCGTTCCGGCGACGGTCTGGGCCGTCTCGATGACCGGCGGGAAGCCGGGCAGCAGCAAGACGGTACCGACGGCGGCGAGCATCAGGGCGGCGTACAGCCCGACGGGCTGGCTGCCGAGTTCGACCGGTCCGCTCGGGTCCTCGAACCACATCGCGCGCACGACGCGGCTGTAGTAGAACAGCGACAGCACGCTGTTGAGCGCGCCGATGGCGGCGAGCCACCAGAAGCCGTTCTCGATGGCCTCGAAGAAGAGGAAGTACTTCGAGAAGAAGCCGCCGAACGGCGGCAGGCCGGCGAGACTGAACATGAAGACCGACATCGCAACGCAGGCGACCGGTGCCTGCGTCGCCAGGCCGTTGTAGTCCTCGAACGTCCTTCCGATGCCCCAGCGTTCCACCATCGCGATGAAGAGGAACGCCCCGGTGTTCATGAAGCCGTAGACGAACAGGTGCGCCATGCTCGCGCCGAGCACGTTGCCGTTGGCGCTACCGCCCGCGGACAGCGCCGCGAGGCCGATGAGCGCGTAGCCGGCGTGACCGATGCTGGAGTACGCGAGCATCCGCTTTACGTTCTCCTGGGTTGCCGCGGCGAAGTTGCCGAGCGTCATCGTGACGACGGCGAGAATCTGGAACGCGAGCACCCAGTTGATGCCCTCCGGAATCGTCGCGAGCGGGAACGCTTCGACGAAGACTCGGAAGGCGACGGCGAACCCGGCGGCCTTCGAGGCCGACGAGAGGAACGCCGACACGGGCGCGGGCGCGCCCTCGTACGCCTCCGGTGCCCAGAAGTGGAACGGGACGGAGGCCGTCTTGAACGCGAAGCCGCCGGCGACCATCAGCACGCCGAGGCCGGCGATGCCGACGAACTCGCCGCCGCTGAGCGCCTCCGCGACGTCGGCGAAGATGAGAGAGCCGGTGGCGGCGTAGACGAGGCTGACGCCGAAGGTGAACACCGCCGCCGAGAGCGCGCCGATGAGGAAGTACTTCAGCCCCGCTTCGACGCTGCCACGGTTCTGCTTGAGGTACGCG